>NZ_JAPEPX010000001.1:1522500-1822500 GCF_026339935.1 Streptomyces sp. NBC_01551 | reverse complement strand
GGGGCTGATGTGGTGATCGCGTGGCTGGTCATGACCTCATTCTGGATCTCCCGCGCCGACGCCCGCGTGGAATATCCACAGGCACGGACCGATGATAGGAAAAAGGACAATCCATGCACACGAAAGGGTGGGAACCGTCATGTCGGAGCATCCGGACTGTGCCCTCGTCCGCCGCTGCTACGAGGCGTTCGGCAAGGGCGACATGGAGAAGCTGGGCTCGATGATGACGGCCGACGTCATCCACCACGTGCCCGGCAACAACCCGCTCTCGGGGCACCACAAGGGGCGGGAGGCGGTCATGGACCTCTACCGCCGCCTGGGCGAGGAGACGAAGGGGACCTTCCGGGTCAGGCTGGAATCGGTCATGGTGGACGGCCGCGGCCACGTGATGAGCTTCCACACCGCGTTCGCCGACCGGGGCGACCGCGGGATCGAGATCGGCGAGGGCCTCTTCTTCACCATCGTCGGCGGAAAGATCACCGACATCGACGGGTGCATCGCGGACATCGACGAGGGCGACGCGTTCTGGAGCTGACCGACCGGACCGCCGCCAACGCACGGGTGGGGCCCGGGGCTTCAAAGCCCCGGGCCCCACCCGTGTCACTCGTGACCGGACGTGCTCAGCCCTGCTTCGGCCCCGTCTGCTGCACGACCTCGAACGACCACACCGTCGAGCCCGTCGCCGCAGGCTTCGGCCGCTCCCCGCCCGCCGCGCCGCCACCGCCCTGGTGCGCGGCCTTCATCGGCCCCTCCATCCACGCCTGGAAGTCCTCCTCGGACCGCCACCGCGTGTACACGAGGTACTGGTCGGTGCCCTCGACGGGCCGCAGCAGCTCGAACCACTCGAACCCGTCCGAACCCTCCACGGCGCCCGCCCGCGAGGCGAAGCGCTGCTCCAGCACCTCCCGCTGCTCGGCGGGGACGGTCAGCGCGTTGATCTTCACGATGCTCATGCCCGCCATCCTAGGTATCCCGTGGGGGATATCGTCGTCCGAGGTAATGCAGTGGTGCATGAAGCGCGGCAGCCAGGCGAAGTCGGGGTTGCGTTCAACAGGGCGGGAGGCCGGCGAGGCGTGGCTAACGCGGCGGAGCACAGCGGGGCGAACGGACATGCCGGGGTCATAGGCGGGAACGGCAGGCTCGGTGCCGTACGCCTCCTCCTGTGGGCGCTCGCGGGCGTCCTCGCCCTCAGACAGGCCGCCGCGGTCCTGCGCGTGCCCCCCGGCGAGTGGCTCAGCGGGTTCCACCTCCCGGGCAGCCCCGGCAGCCTGCTCGGCTCCCTCTACGACGGCGGCAAGTTCACCGGCACCCCCTTCTCCGGGCTGGTCCTCAAGCCGCTGGTCGCCCTCGCCGCCCCGTCGCTGGAAGTGGCCTGGACCTCGGTCACGCTGCTGCTCGTCGCCGCCGTCGGGCTCGTCGCCGCGCGCGGCCTGCCCGACCCCGTGCCGCGCCGCACCGCGCTGCTTGCCGCGCCCGTGCTGGTCGCCCTGATGATGGTCTCGCTGCCCGTCCGCGAGGCCGCCTCGCCCGGCCAGACCGCCGTCCTGCCGGTCCTGCTGGTGCTCCTGGCCGTCTTCCGGGTCCCCGGCGAGCGCGCGGCCGGCTTCCTGGTGGGCCTCGCCGCCGCGCTCCAGCCCTCGCTGCTGCTCTTCGCGCCGCTGCTGTGGCTGGCCGGGCGCCGCCCGACCGCGCGCGCCGCCGGCGTGACCTTCGCCCTCGCCACCGCCCTGTCCTGGGCGGCCCTGCCCCGCGACTCGTGGACGTACTGGGTCGAGCACCTCGCCGGAACCGGCCTCGGCGGCGCCCCCGACAGCCTCGCGAACCAGTCCGTGCACGGCGCGCTGCTGCGGCTCGGCCTGACCGGACCAGGCGAGATCCTGCTCTACGCGGCCCTCGCCGCCGGCATCGTCTGGATCGGCCTGCGCCGCGCCGCGCACTACGCCCGCGACGGGCAGCTGCTGCTCGCCGTCGCCATCACCGGCTGTGTGGCCGTCGCCGTGTGCCCGACCGGGTGGCGCCACCAGATGCTGTGGGTGCTGCTCGCGATGGCCGGCAAGGTCGGCAAGCGGGCCGCCGACCGGCCCGTGTGGCCGGTGGCCGTGGTCCTCGTCATGACCCTGCCCAGCAGCGTGCTGATGCCGAACCTGGTCGCGCTGGCGCCGCTGCGGGACAACGTGCTGCTGCTGACCGCGCTCGCGGCCGCCTGCGCCGTGCCGTTCCTGCCGCGCTCGTCGGAGTACTGGCGCGAGCCCGTCCCGACCGCGTACGGGCGGCCCGCCGCCGCCCGCTGGTCGCGGGTGCCGCTGATGCCGTTCTGGCGGCGCGTGCTGTCGCGCCCCAACCTGCTGCTGGAACTGCTGCTGATACGGGTCGGCTACTCGCTCTACTCGCACATCCGCGCCGCCGCCCCCACCAGCCGGGGTCTCGCGGAGGGGCACGGGAGCCAGATCCACGGGATCGAGCGGGCGCTGGGCCTCGACATCGAGTACGCCGTCAACCACGCCGTGGTGAACACGCCTTGGCTGGAGGCGTTCTTCAACTTCTACTACACGTCGTTCCACTTCGTGGTGCCGCTGTCGATCCTGGCGCTGCTGTACTGGCGCCGCCCCGCGGACTACCGCTGGGCCCGCGCCTCCCTCGGTCTGGCCACCGTCCTCGCGCTCATAGGGTTCTGGCTCTACCCGCTGGCGCCGCCGCGCCTGATGCCCGGCCTCGGCTTCGTCGACACCGTGCACGGGGTGCAGGACCTGGCCAATCCGCAGTACGGGGCGATGACCGCGATCTCCAACCAGTACGCGGCGATGCCGTCGCTGCACTTCGGGTGGTCGCTGTGGTGCGGGATCGTGGTCGCCGTCCTCGCGCCGAAGTGGTGGCAGAAGGCCCTCGGGATGCTGCACCCGCTGACCACGGTGTGCGCGATCGTCGCCACCGCCAACCACTGGGTGCTCGACGCGGTCGGCGGCGCGCTCGTCGTCGGGGCCGGGTTCGGGCTGGTGTACGTCCTGTCCGGGCCGCGGGGTTCGGCTCCGCCGGCGGGGGCCGGCGTACCGAGGCCGCGGGCGCCGGAGCGGGTGGGGGCGGGCGCGGGGGCACGGGCGCGGTCTTGACGAAGGGATGCCGGGGCGGGCTCTCACCGCTCCGGCACCCCTTCGGTGGATCGCCGCGTGTTGTCAGGATCCGCCCGGCGGGCGGATCGCGCCACTCGGGCGAGAGCGGGGCACATCGGGTGGGAACGGGGAACGAGGGGATGCGGCAGTGATCGAGGTCGGGCAGGACGGCGCGTTCAGCGTCAACTGCGTGGGGTTGGAGCGGCTGCCGTTCCCGCTGAGCTTCAGCGCCGTCGAGGCCGGCGGGTCGTGGCTGGTCAGCGGGGCGGCGGCGCGGGCGGCGGAACTGGTGGACCTCCTGGTCCGGACGGCGAACGAGACGATCCTCGTCGCGGAGCTGGCGACGAACTCCTTCATGGACGAGGAGTTCCGGCAGTGGCCGATGTCGCGCATCGCGGCGGATCAGGGCGTGGCGTACGAGGTCCATCGCGGCGGGGCGCCGGATGACGACGAGGAAGTCCTCGTGCTGGACCGGGACTCGTTGCCGAGGTTCCTGGCCGACGGCTGGTCACCGTACGAGCTCTCGCTGCTCGACCTTCCGACGCCGGACGGGATCGACGACGCGGTGCTGCTGCTCGGCGCCGCGCACCTGGACGAGCCGGTCCTGCCGTGCTTCGAGGGGTCGCGACTGCGGTTCTCCGGGCACGACGACTGCTACGTGGCGATCGAGTCGACGGATCCCGCTCTTCCGGGCGCGGTCTTCGGGCGACTGCTGGCGCTGCTGGCGGGCGCGGAGTTGGCCGACGGGCGACCCGATCCGGTCCGGGTACCGGAACCGGACCCGGGCGCGATGGCGGAGCTCATCGCGGCGAGCGCGCACTGGATCGGCGGCATCGCCGCGGCATCCACCGACTCGGTGACCATCGGCCTGTCGGCGATCCCGGCCTGCTGGCGCCTGGGCCAACAACCGCCGCCGACGGCAGACCACCTGGCCACCCTCGACCTGCCGACCCGCACCTGGACCCTCGCTCCTGCCCCCGCCCCCGCCTCCGCCCCTGACCGGGCGTAACCGGGAAACCGATCCGGGCGCGGCGTCGTGGCAAGCGGCAGGGGCCGGGCGTGGGTGGGGTGGCCCCTGCCGGGTCGTGATGGGTCAGGCGTGGGTGACCCGGAGTTCCTTGATGCCGTTCAGCCACGCCGCCCGCAGCCGCCGCGGGCCCGGCCCGGCGAGGCGGAGGTCCGGCAGGGCGTCGGCCAGCGCGTTGAAGATCAGGTCGATCTCCATGATGGCCAGCGACTTGCCGAGGCAGAAGTGCGGTCCGCCGCCACCGAAGCCGAGGTGGGGGTTCGGGTCGCGGGTGATGTCGAAGCGGTCGGGGTCGGTGAAGACCTCGGGGTCGTGGTTCGCGGAGGAGTAGAACAGCCCCACCCGGTCGCCCGCCTTGATCTTCTGCCCGCCCAGTTCGGTGTCCTGGGTGGCGGTGCGCTGGAAGGACACCACCGGGGTCGCCCAGCGCACGATCTCCTCCGCCGCCGTGGCCGGCCGCGTCGCCTTGTACAGCTCCCACTGCTCGGGGTGGGTGAGGAAGGCGTGCATGCCGTGGCTGATGGCGTTGCGCGTGGTCTCGTTGCCCGCGACCGCCAGCAGCAGCACGAAGAAGCCGAACTCGTCGGAGCCGAGGTTGCCCTGCCCCTCCGCCGCGACCAGTTGCGTGACGATGTCCTTGGCCGGACACTCCTTGCGCGCGGCGGAGAGGTTCATGGCGTAACCGATGAGCTCCACCGCCGCGTTCGCGCCGACTTCCTCCGTGATCGCGTACTCGGGGTCGTCGTAGGCGATCATCTTGTTCGACCAGTCGAAGATCCGGAGCCGGTCCTCCTGCGGCACGCCGATCAGTTCCGCGATGGCCTGGAGCGGGAGTTCGCAGGCGACCTGGGTGACGAAGTCGAAGCTGCCGTCCCGGGACGCCGTGAGCGCCTCCGCGACGATCTTCCGGGCGCGGTCGCGCAGGGCCGCCTCCAGCCCGCGGATGGCCCGCGGCGTGAACCCCCGCTGCACGATCTGGCGTACGCGCGTGTGTTCCGGCGGATCCATGTTCAGCATGATCAGACGCTGGGCATCTATCTGCTCGCGCTGGATGTGCTCGTTGAAGCGGATGATCGCCGTGTTCGTCGTGGAGGAGAAGAGTTCCGGGTGCGTCGAGACGTACTTGACGTCCGCGTGCCGGGTGACGGCCCAGTAGCCCTCGTCGTCGAAGCCGGTGACGCCGCGCCGCTGCGGGCACCACCACACCGGCGCGGTCTGCCGCAGCCGCGCGAACTCGGGGAAGGGCACCCGGTCCTGGAGGAGGTCGGGGTCGGTGGCGTCGAAGCCTTCGGGCAGCGCGGGACAGTGCATCGGGCGACTCCAAAGTCTGACGGCCCATCAGAAGTTGGCTTGAAGGTAGTAACGAGTTCCAGAAGTGACAAGGGTCCTCGCGCCAACTGTTGCGTGTGGAATCGGTGTAAGGCACGTGCAAGACCCTTGCGTGCCGGGGTTCCAGGTCATAAGACTGCGGGGAGAACTAGAACGCGTACTAGTTCGGGCGGGGCGCCGGGACGGCCCGCCGCGCAGGCACTGTGCATGCAGGAGAGGACGAGCTCATGGCCGCGGAACCCGTCATCGTCGAAGCCGTACGCACGCCCATCGGGAAGCGCGGGGGCTCGCTTGCCAACCTCCACCCCGCCTACCTCCTCGGTGAGACCTACCGGGAGCTCCTCGCCCGTACCGGAATCCAGCCGGACTGCGTCGAGCAGATCGTCGGCGGCACCGTCACCCACGCCGGCGAGCAGTCCATGAACCCCGCCCGCAACGCCTGGCTCGCCATGGGCCTGCCCTACGAGACGGCCGCGACCACCGTGGACTGCCAGTGCGGCAGCTCGCAGCAGGCCAATCACATGGTCGCCAACATGATCTCCGGCGGCGTCATGGACATCGGCATCGCCTGCGGCGTCGAGGCGATGAGCCGCGTCCCGCTCGGCTCCGGCTCCAAGCACGGCCCGGGCAAGCCGTTCCCGGACGAGTGGAACGTCGACCTCCCCAACCAGTTCGAGGCCGCCGAGCGGATCGCCCGCCACCGGGGCCTGACCCGCGAGGACGTCGACCGGCTGGGGGTGCTGTCCCAGGAGCGGGCGGCGACCGCGTGGGCGGAGGAGCGCTTCAAGCGCGAGACCTTCGCCGTCCAGGTGCCGACCACCGAGGCGGAGCAGGCCGCC
This sequence comes from Streptomyces sp. NBC_01551, assembly GCF_026339935.1. NCBI lineage: Bacteria > Bacillati > Actinomycetota > Actinomycetes > Kitasatosporales > Streptomycetaceae > Streptomyces > Streptomyces sp. NBC_01551. The sequence goes on along the minus strand of NZ_JAPEPX010000001.1, from coordinate 1,816,198 downwards.
GGGCAGGGCATGTGGCGGCTGGTCGACCGGGACGAGGGCCTGCGCGACACCTCGATGGAGGGCCTGGCCCGGCTCAAGCCGGTCATGCCGACCGCCGTGCACACCGCCGGGAACTCCTCGCAGATATCCGACGGGGCCGCCGCCGTGATGTGGGCCTCGCGCAAGATGGCCCGCGCGCTCAAGCTCAAGCCGCGCGCCCGGATCGTCGCCCAGACGCTCGTCGGCGCCGACCCGCACTACCACCTGGACGGGCCGATCGACGCGACGCGGGCCGTGCTGGGCAAGGCCGGCATGTCCCTCAAGGACATCGACCTCGTCGAGATCAACGAGGCCTTCGCCTCCGTCGTCCTCAGCTGGGCCCAGGTCTTCGACCAGGACCTGGAGAAGGTCAACGTCAACGGCGGCGGCATCGCGCTCGGCCACCCCGTCGGCGCCACCGGCGCCCGGCTGATCACCACCGCGCTGCACGAGCTGGAGCGGCGCGACAAGGAGTTCGCGCTGATCAGCATGTGCGCGGGCGGCGCGCTGGCGACCGGCACGATCATCCAGCGGCTGTAACCGCGCGCCGCGGCGCCCCGCCGGGCCCCGCAGCGCCCTCGAACCCTGTGGGATGGGAAGCAGAAGGCCCCGGTGGCCGGACCTGGGGAGGTCGGCCGCCGGGGCCTTCGCATGCGTACTGCTCTGCCGGCGGTGGCGCTACCGCTGCCACTACCGCTGCTGCCGTCGCGCTACTGCTCGCTGTCACCGGTGGTTTAGTACCAGTGGTTGGCCTGCCAGAAGTTCCAGGCGCCGACGGGGCTGCCGTAGCGGTCGTTCATGTAGTCCAGGCCCCACTTGATCTGGGTGGCGGGGTTGGTCTTCCAGTCGGAGCCCGCGGAGGACATCTTCGAGGCCGGGAGGGCCTGGACCAGGCCGTAGGCGCCCGAGGAGGCGTTCGTGGCGGTGTGGTCCCAGCCGCTCTCGTGGGAGATGATCTTGTCGAAGGCGGCGAACTGGGCCGGGTCCTTGATCATCTGGTGCGCGATCGCCTTCGCGTCCATCGGAGCCGCCTGAGCGGGAACCGTGGCGAGCATGGTGCCGGCGACGCCCAGGGCGACGATGCTGCCGGCGAGGGTCTTCTTCGAAGCGGCGATGCGGCGGATGACGGCGTTGGACACGGACGAACCTTCCGAAGGGGACAAGGACGGTCGCGGCATGCCGAAGACATGCGTGAGCCACTCACGCGGAGGAGAGGGGTTCGTGGGCGGCGGGTGAAGCACCCGGGCCGCCCGGCGACATCAACCAGTTAGCCAGCCCCCCGACAGCCTGGCAACGACCCCCGGTACTAGCCGCGATCGCAGCCGGGGGGCCGCGGGCCCCCGCCGAAACCGCCACGCGAGGGTCGAGAGGGGTGGTGTGGGGGCTACTACCCCGGTTCGGATGTGACGTGGGTCCTGTGGGGCGCCTCACCGGGGGCGGCCCCGGATGTCACCTTCCGTGGTTGTTCATACCTGTTTTTGGGGTGTGTGCTGGGCCACTTCCGTCGCCGAATCGAAGGAAACCGGGGCATCGAACGCCGCTTTCCGAGTCGCCCGGCGCAGTGCCTTCAGCAGGGTGGTGCCGAGCGCGAGGGTCAGTACGACGGTCAGCGCGGCCCGGCCCAGGTCCCAGCCCACCGAGGTCGCCAGGCAGTACGCGACGAAGCGCGCGAGGTTCGCCGCGACCGGATCGCCCGGGTGGAAGGAAACGCCCTGGCCCATGCCCTGCAGGATCACCCAGCCCTGGAGGTTCATGATCGTGCCGTACGCGAAGGAGCCGAGGAACCCGTAGAGCGCGAGCATCGCGAGCTCGGCCCGGCCGCGGATCCGGTCAGGGCCGGGCAGCAGCCCCGCCCCCAGCGAGAACCAGCCCATGGCCAGCATCTGGAACGGCATCCACGGCCCGACGCCGCCGGTCAGCAGGGCGGAGGCGAACATCGTGACGGAGCCGAGGACGAAGCCGAACCCGGGACCGAGGACGCGACCGCTCAGCACCATCAGGAAGAACATGGGCTCCAGCCCGGCGGTCCCGGCGCCGAGGGGTCTGAGGGCGGCCCCGACGGCGGCGAGCACACCGAGCATGGCCACCGCCTTGGAGTCCATTCCGTCGTCCGCGAGGGTCGCGACGACCACGGCGACGAGGAGCGGCAGCAGCGCCGCGAAGAGCCAGGGGGCGTCCTGGGAGTGCGCGAGACCGGACTGGCGGTCGGCGAGGAGCGGCCAGCCGAAGGCGGCGATGCCGATGAGGGTGACGAGGGCCAGGGCGACGGCGCCGCGGGGGCCTATGCGGATGGGGCGGGGGCGGGAGGTGGGGCCGGGGGTGGTCATGGCGTGCTCTTCAGGGCCTCGGCGACCTGGGACACCGTGAGCCAGTGGCCCGGGGCCAGGATCTTGGCGACCTGCGGGGCGAAGGCGGGTGACGACACGACGACCTCGGCGGTCGGGCCGTCCGCGACGATCTCGCCGCCGGCCAGGATGACGACGCGGTGCGCCAGCTCGGCGGCGAGTTCCACGTCGTGGGTGGCGAGGACGATGGCGTGGCCGTCGGCGGCGAGCGCGCGCAGGATCTCGATCAGACGGGCCTTGGCGGCGTAGTCCAGGCCGCGGGTGGGTTCGTCGAGGAGGAGGAGGCCGGGGCGGCCGGTGAGGACGAGCGCCAGGGCGAGGGCGAGGCGCTGGCCCTCGGAGAGGTCGCGGGGGTGGGTGTCGTCGGGGACGCCGGGCAGCAGGGAGCTGACCAGGTCCCGGCAGGTGCCGGGGGGACGCTGCGCGTCGCGGTCGGCGGCGTCGCACTCGGCGGCGACGGTGTCGGCGTAGAGGAGGTCGCGGGGGTCCTGGGGGACGAGGCCGACGTGGCGGATCATCTCGGGGGGCGGCGTGCGGTGGGGGGTGCGGCCGGAGACGGTCACCTGGCCGGTGGTGGGGGCGAGGGTGCCGACGAGGGTGTTGAGGAGGGTGGACTTGCCGGCGCCGTTGCGGCCCATGAGGGCGAGGGTTTCGCCGGGGGTGACGGTGAGGGTGATGCCGTGCAGCACCTCTGCGCGGCCGCGCCGGACCGAGAGGTTGGTGACGCGGGTCACCGGGGCGGCCGGTGCCGGGGGCGCTGCCGCTGCTGGTGCCGGGGTTGCCGGGGCCGGGGCCGGGACTGCCGCCGGGGTTGTGGCGGGGGTCGCCGCCGGTGCCGCTTGCGGGGCCGGGTTGCCTCGGCGGAGCAGGCGGGCGAGCAGGCCGGGGCCCTGCGGGCGGCTTTCCCCACCCCGCCCCTTCCCGAAACCGTGGGCTCCGCCCCCGGACCCCCGCGCCTCAAACGCCGGCGAGGCTGGAGAGGGCGGGTTGCCGTGTCCGGAGGGCTCATCCGGGCCCGCCGGGGTTTGAGGTGCGGGGTGCGGGGCGGCGCTGCGGGTGGGCGCGGACGGGTTGGGATCGGCGAAGCCGCGCGGCGAGGCTGGAGAGGGCGGGTTGCCGTGTCCGGAGGGCTCATTCGGGCCCGCCGGGGTTTTAGGTGCGGGGCGCGGGGCGGAGCTCTGCGGGGCGGGCGCGGACGGGTTGGGATTTGCGGAGGCCCGGCAGGCGGAGCTCAGGGTGGGCTCGGGGTCCTGGGCCGGGGTTTGCGTGGTGGGGGTGGAGAGGCGGGAGTGGAGTGTGGCGGACTGGCGGCGGGCGTCGCGGATGGAGAGGGGGAGGGGGGTCCAGCCTGCGAGGCGGCCCAGGGCCACCACCGGGGGGTGGACCGGGGAGATCTCCATCAGGGGGGATGGCGGGCCCAGCAGCGGGGGTGCGCCCGGGGACGGGAGGAGGAGGACTTGGTCGGCGTACTGGACCACGCGTTCCAGGCGGTGTTCCGCCATCAGGACGGTGGTGCCGAGGTCGTGGACCAGGCGTTGGAGGACCGCCAGGACCTCCTCGGCCGCCGCTGGGTCCAGGGCCGAGGTGGGTTCGTCCAGGACCAGCACCTTCGGGTGCGGGGTCAGGACCGAGCCGATCGCGACCCGCTGCTGCTGGCCCCCGGACAGGGTGGCGATGGGGCGGTCGCGCAGTTCGTTCAGGCCCAGCAGGTCCAGGGTCTCCTCGACGCGGCGCCGCATGACGGCGGGTGCCAGGCCCAGGGACTCCATGCCGTACGCCAGCTCGTCCTCGACCACGTCCGTCACGAAGTGCGCCAGCGGGTCCTGGCCGACCGTGCCGACGACATCGGCGAGTTCGCGCGGCTTGTGGGTGCGGGTGTCGCGGCCCGCGACCGTGACCCGGCCCTTGAGGGTGCCCCCGGTGAAGTGCGGGACCAGGCCCGACACCGCGCCGAGCAGCGTGGACTTGCCCACGCCCGACGGGCCGACGAGGAGGGTCAGCTCGCCCTCCGGGAGGGTGAAGTCCGCGTCGCGGAGGGCGGGCGCGGGGGCGCCGTCGTACGTCACCGACACCTGCTCGAAGCGGATCACTGCGACGCCTCCTTGGACGGCACGGGCGGTACGGACGGTACGGGCGGTACGGGTGCCACGAAGGCGGGAAGCAGGCCGATGAGGATCGCGGCCGCCGGCCAGAGGGGGAGTTCGGGGGTGACCAGAGGGACCACGCCCGGCAGCAGGGCCTCGGGATCCGCCGTGCCCGCGTAGATCATCAGGGCCGCGACGGCCGCCCCCGAACCGGAGACCAGCCAGGCGCGCGCCCCCCACCGGTCGGGCCGGTAGCGGGTGCGGATGCTGCGGCGCCCGCCGAGGCGCAGGCCGGCCAGGGCCAGGGCGAGGCCGATGCCGAGCACCGGGAGCCCGTATGCGGCGCCCTCGGCGGCGAGCAGTCCGTACGTCCCGGCGCACATGCCGAGGAGGCCGCCGAGGGTGAGGGCGTTGGTGGTGTGCCGGACGGCGGGCGGGACCTGCGCGGTCCGGCCGTAGCCGCGCGCGTCCATGGAGGCGGCGACGGCGACGGAACGTTCCAGGGCGCCCTCCAGGACGGGCAGGCCGATCTGGAGGATGGCCTTCACCCCACCGGTGGGGCGGCCGCGCAGCCGGCGCGCGGTGCGCAGGCGCATCACGTCGGCGACCATGTTCGGCGCGAAGGTCATGGCCACGATGACGGCCACCCCCGCCTCGTACAGGGCCGCCGGGAGCGATTTGAGGAGCCGGGCCGGGTTGGCGAGGGCGTTGGCGGCGCCGACGCAGATGAGCAGGGTGGCCAGCTTGGCGCCGTCGTAGAAGGCGAAGACCAGTTGCTCGGCGGTGACCCGGCCGCCGAAGCGGATGCCCTGCGCCCAGTCGGGGAGCGGGACCTCGGGGAGCGTGAAGAGGGTGTGCGCGCCGGGGATGGGGGAGCCGAGCAGCGCGGAGAACACCAGGCGCAGGCCGATGACGACGAGGCCGAGCTTGATGAACGCGCCGTACGAACGGGCCCATGGGGCGTCGGTGCGGCGCGCGGCGACGACGTATCCGGCGACGCCGATGATCAGGCCGAGGAGGAGGGGATTGGTGGTGCGGGAGGCGGCCGTCGCGAGCCCGAGGGCCCACAGCCACCAGGCACCGGCGTGCAGGGCGTTGCCACGCCGGGCCTCGGGAGCGCCGTGTTTTTCGTACGTCGGCCGGCGCGGGGCGTTCCCCGGCCGCGAGCCGTCTCCCCCGGCCGGGGTCGCGACGTCGTCCGCGGGCCCGCGGGTCGCCCGCCCGACCGCCGGCCGGGCCGGATACCCACCCGCGCGGGCGGACACCCGGCTGCGCCCGGAGCCCGGTTCGGCGACTGAGGGGTCGCCGCCGGGCCGGTCTTCGGGGCCGGGGGTCATCGGGTGCGGCGGCGGCGGGACTGCCAGACCGCGGCCGCGGCCAGGGCGGCCACCGCCGCGACACCGGCGAGCAGACCCGCCGAGGGGCCGGACCCGGAGCTGGCGCCGGAGCCGGAGGCCGACGCCGGTGCGGAGGCCGACGCCGACGGCTTGGCGGCCGACCCCGCGTCCGGCCCTGCCGGCAGCGGTTCGCCGCAGCCCTGCTTCGGGTACCCCGACACCGCGCACAGCAGCGCCGCGCTGTTGTAGCGCAGCGGCTTGGCGACGGACGCCAGCGCCTCGGCCGCCGTGGCGTCCGGGGCGACCTGGGCGCAGGCCGTGCGCGGGGTGTCCTGCGGCGGGGTCTCGCCGGCCGGGGCGTCCGCGGGGACGCCGAAGTCGACGACGACGGCCACCCGCTTCTTGCCCTCGGCCGCCGGGGTCGATGCGCAGATCGCCCCGAAGTCCGCCTTCGCGCGCGGCTGAGCCGCCTCGTCCCCGGCGTCCTTGCTCACCGCGAAGCGGAATCCCCAGGCCGAGCCGTCGGCGGGGCGGGCCGTCGACGGGCCGAGCGAGGCGTACGCCCACTGGCCGCGCGAGCCGTCCCAGAACGACCAGTAGCGGTAGCTCGACGCGAGCGCCGGGCCGGCCGCGACCAGGGTGAGCAGGATCCCGAACGCCAGGATCAGAGGGGTCAGCCGGCGCATCAGAGCTGGTTCTTCTTCCGGCGGCCGCTCAGCAGGATGCCGAAGCCGATGCCGGCCGCGGCGCCCGCCCCGACGATCCACCAGACGCTCTGGCTGCTGCTGGACTCCTCGTCCTTCTTCTTCTCGTCCTTCGTCATCCCGCCGGTCGCCGGCGTCTGCGGCGCCGGGCCCGTCGCGTTCAGCGCGGCGACCAGGTCGGTGCCGCCGAACTCCACCGGGTTGGTGCCCGTCGCGTGCGAGGCGAGGATCAGGGTGGCGAGGGCGGCCGGGTTGCCCTTGGACCACTCGGCGGAGTTGGCCTTCAGCCACTCCAGCGCGCCCGTCGCCGACTGCTTGTGCCCGGCCGCGGCCAGGGCGATCACCGCGTCGGCGGTGTTGCCGATGTCCGGGGTCGGCTGGTCCGCGCCCGGGGTGACGGCCGTGAGGTGGCCGTCCTTCTTGAGGGCCTCGGCCAGGTAGCCGGCCGCGCCCTGGGCGGCGGCCGCCGGGTCGGCGGGAGAGGCGGCCGGGCAGGCCAGCGCGGTGGCGGGGGTGTCCGTGGACGGGGCGGGGACGACCGCGCCCTTGCCTAGGGCGGCCAGGGCCGCGGCGGCCGTCGCGTCGGCGTTGGCCGGCAGCTTGCCGTCGGCCGGCTGGTACCCGAAGGCGCCCCGGTCGGCGGCCGGCTCGGCGGAGCAGCCCAGCTGGAAGGCGAGCAGGCCGTCGTACGCGGACTTGCCCGCCTTCGACTTCACGTCGGCCGGCTTCTCGCCCGCCTGCGCGAGCGCGCTGATCACCACGGAGGTGGAGCTGGCCTCGCTCGGGGTGCCGGGGACGTAGGACCAGCCGCCGTCCTCGTTCTGGACGGACTTCAGCCAGGCCACGCCCTTCTTCACAGCCGCGTCCTGGCCGCCGAGCGCCGTCAGCGCCTGGACGGCCGCCGCGGTGGCGTTGGTGTCGAGCATGGTCTTCGCGTCGCAGGCCGCCGTCGCGTCCGCGCGGAACGCGGCGAAGCCGCCCTCGGCGCACTGCTGGCCGACGAGCCAGTCGACGGCCTCCTTGGCGGGTCGCAGGCCCACGGTGTCCTGGGCCAGCAGCGCGAAGGACTGCCGCCACACACCGTCGTAGGTGGGGTCGTTCTTGCCGTAGAGCCCGGAGGGGATGACCGGGGCCGGCGAGGGGGAGGGCGCGGCGAGGGCTGCGGGGGCGGCGCCCACGCAGAGCACGGCGGAGGCGGCGAGCGCGGCTGCGCTGCGGCGGACGTTCATGGCGGGGCGGGTGCCTCTCGTGCTGGGGAGCGGGGAGGCAGGCACGCGCAGGCACCGGGCTCCGGCTCCGTTTACCTCGACGGTGCCGGCCGCCGGAGGACCCGGCGGCACGAGCCGCGCACTTCGGTACGGGGCATTCCGGCTACCCGGCCGCAGCGGGTGCGGGCCGGGTCACGGTTGCGGGTCAGCGCCGGATTCGCACCGGCTTCCCCCCGTACGGGAGTGTGGACGACGGGTTCACTCTACCGGCCCGTAGTTCCCGGGCCCGGGGCGCCGGCGTACCGCACCCCTTACCGCGTGCGGCACGCCACTACAGCGCGCGGTACTCCACCGGGTCGCTGCCCGGCACCGCCTCCGCCCGGCCCTGTTTCACCAGCCGCCGCAGGTGGGCTTCCGCTTCGGAGACGGCGATGTTCCGGGAGCCGTACGGGATCTGCTCCCAGGGCCGGTTCCACTCCATCCGCTCCGCCAGCGCCCATGGCGTGAGCGGCTCGGCCAGCAGCTCCCACAGCCCGGTCAGCCGCTCCTCGTGGTGGGCCAGCAGCTCCCGTACCCGCGCCGGGGCGTCGGTGAACGCGTACTGGTGGGCCGGGAGCACCTCCGCGGGATCGAGGCGGCCGATCCGTTCGAGGGAGTCGAGGTAGTCGCCGAGGGGGTCGGTGACCAGCTCGGACGACGGGTCCTCGTACAGGCCGATGTGCGGGGAGATCCCGGGCAGCAGGTGGTCCCCGGAGAAGAGGCGGCCGTTGCCGGGCAGGTTCGCCGGGTGCTCCTCCTCCAGGTGCAGGCAGACGTGGCCGGGGGTGTGGCCCGGGGTCCAGATCGCCCGCAGCCGGCGCCCGGCGAGGGGGAGCAGCTCGCCGGGGACGATCTCCCGGTCGGGGACGGCGGCCCGCAGCCCGGGCAGGGTGCGCAGGCGGCCGCTCGCCCGGGCGGCGCGCAGGCGTGCGACATGGGCCTCGGGGGCTCCGGCGGCGGTGAGCTTGTCGCCCATGTAGTCGAACCAGACGCCGGGCTCGGCGGAGCGGGTCCGCACGACGACCTCGGTGTCGGCTGCGTGCATGGCGATCCAGGCGCCGGAGGCCTCGCGGACCTGTCCCGACAGGCCGTGGTGGTCGGGGTGGTGGTGGGTGATGACCACGCCGTGGACGTCGGCGACGGCGAGGCCGAGGGCGCCGAGGCCGGCGACGAGGGTGTCCCAGGACTCGGGGTCGTCCCAGCCGGTGTCGACGAGGACGGGGCCGCGCCCGGTGTCGAGGACGTGGACGAGGGTGTGCCCGAGCGGGTTGTCGGGGATGGGGACCTTGATGCCCCACACGCCTCCGCCGTGGTCGGTGACGTGCGGGGTCACGTCGTGCTGCAGCTGTGGCGCGTCCTCTGACATGAGGGACTCCCTGCTCTGACGAGAACATGTTGCAGTAGTCGCCCAAGTCGACCATCTCCGCGGGTTTCTGGCTAGTCGTTGGATCTTCCGGGCCGTTCCGTCCGGGCCGTGGACTCCTGGAACTAGAACTGGTATCAGTTCTGAAACACCGTCAGGGTGATCGGGTATCCGCTCAGGCCGCAGGAGGCATCAGCCATGACCGAGCTCGTGGAACACGGACAGCTGTTCATCGGCGGGGAGTGGACGGATCCGCTGGGCACCGACACCATCCGGGTCGTCTCCCCGCACACCGAGCAGGTCATCGGCAGCGTCCCGCACGCCTCGAAGGGCGATGTGGACCGGGCCGTCGCCGTTGCCCGCAAGGCCTTCGACGAGGGGCCCTGGCCCCGGATGTCCCTGGACGAGCGGATCGCCGTCGTCACCCGGATCAAGGACGCGATCGCCGTCCGCCACGAGGAGATCGCCCGCTCGATCAGCTCCCAGAACGGGTCCCCGTACTCATGGAGCGTGCTCGCCCAGGCGCTCGGCCCGATGATGGTCTACGACGCCGCGATCACGGTCGCGCGCGCCTATCCGTACGAGGAGTACCGCCAGGGCGTGCTCGGGCCGATCCTGGTGTGCCGGGAGCCGGTGGGCGTCGTCGCCGCCGTCATCCCGTGGAACGTCCCGCAGTTCGTGGCGGCCGCCAAGCTCGCGCCCGCGCTGCTGTCCGGCTCGACGGTCATCCTGAAGCCCTCGCCGGAGTCGCCGCTGGACTCCTACATCCTGGCCGACATCGCCAAGGAGGCCGGGCTTCCGGAGGGCGTGCTGTCGATCCTGCCCGCCGACCGGGAGGTCAGCGAGTACCTGGTCGGCCACCCCGGCATCGACAAGGTGGCCTTCACCGGCTCGGTCGCGGCCGGCCGGCGCGTCATGGAGGTCGCCTCCCGCAATCTGACCCGCGTCACCCTCGAACTCGGCGGCAAGTCGGCCGCCGTCATCCTCCCGGACGCCGACCTGGAGACCACCATCGCCGGGATCGTCCCCGCGGCCTGGATGAACAACGGGCAGGCCTGCGTGGCCCAGACCCGGGTGCTCGCGCCGCGCGGCCGGTACGAGGAGATCGCCGAGGCCCTCGCGGCGGCGGCCGGGGCGCTGGTGGTCGGCGACCCGCTCGACCCGGCGACGCAGCTCGGGCCGCTGGTGGCCGAGCGGCAGCAGCGGCGCTCGCTCGACTACATCCGGATCGGGCAGGAGGAGGGCGCGAAGGTCCTCACCGGCGGCAGCCGCCCGGCGGCCCTGGAGCGGGGCTGGTACGTGGAGCCGACCCTCTTCGGCGACGTCGACAACTCGATGCGGATCGCCCGCGAGGAGATCTTCGGCCCGGTCGTCTGCCTGATCCCGTACGGGGACGAGGCGGAGGCGGTACGGGTCGCCAACGACTCGGAGTTCGGCCTGAGCGGCAGCGTCTGGACCGGGGACGTAGAACACGGCGTCGACTTCGCGCGGCGGGTGCGGACGGGCACCTTCAACGTGAACACCTTCAGCCTGGACATGCTCGGCCCGTTCGGCGGCTACAAGAACAGCGGCGTCGGGCGCGAGTTCGGGCCGGAGGGGCTGAGCGAGTACCTGGAGCACAAGATGATCCACCTCCCGGCGGGGTACCAGGCCCCCGGGGCCGGTGCGTGATGGGTGACCGGTGGCACGTCGAAGTGGACCGCGGGGTCTGCATCGGCTCGGGCATGTGCGTGAACCACGCGCCGGCGGGCTTCGCCCTGGACTCGGCGCGGCAGTCGCACCCGGTGGCCGCGGAGACGGACGCCAGTGAGCCGGTCCTGACGGCGGCGGAGGGCTGCCCGGTGGAGGCCATCGTGATCACCCTGCTGGGCAGCGGAGAGGCCGTGTTCCCTCCGGAGGAGTAGCCGTGTGTGAAACTCCTGCGACATCCGCCGGGCCGTTGCGCTCGGCGGCGTCGCAAGGGGTGGGAGTGCATGGGCGGGCCCGAGACCGCAGCAGGAAAAGCGCCGGAGCCTCCGGCCGGGACCGCGGCCGATGTCCCGGCCGGCGTCGGGACCGCGGCCCCGGCCCCGTGAAGGACGTGGTGCTGGCGGACTTCGACGCCGCGACCGGCGCCGCGCGGCTGGGGCCCGGCACGCGGACGGCGAGCCCGGCGCTCGCCGGCGCGGTCGACTGCGCGGCGTCCTGGGACTCCTTCGGGGACGTGGACGACACCCGGACCGCCGCGCTCGTCACCGGTCTGACGGGTCGGGGCTGGCGGGTCACGCACCGCCGGACCGAACCCGCGGTGGCGGTGACGCTGACCAAGGGCACCTGGACCCGCGTCCTCGCCCACGAGAAGCCGACCGGGGCGACCGGGGCCCCCGAGCACCTCTCGCTCCTCGCGCTCCGCAGCGGTCCGGCCTGCGACGAGGAGTTCAAGAAGGACGAGGAGTTCAAGAAGGCGGAGGCCGACAACCACCCGAGCGTGTAGGGACGGCGGCCGCGCGGGCCCGCCCCGCGCCTCGCCCTACGGCGGGTTCAGGACTTTCGCGGAGCCGACGCGGCGCCCGGCTCCGCGCCCGGCGCCGTGAGGTCGATGAGGCGGCAGACCGTCTCGATGTCGATCTTCACCTGGGCGATCGACGCCCGCCCCGAGAGCCAGGTGATCAGCGCCGAGTGCCAGGTGTGCTCGATGACCCGGACCGCCGACAGCTGCTCCGCCGTCGGCGGGCCGTCCAGGCCCATTGCGTCCAGGATGATCGCCGTGGTCAGCCGGGACACGGTGTCCACCTCGGGGCTCACGCTGCGGTCCGCGAACGTCAGCGCGCGCACCATCGCGTCCGCCAGGTGCGGCTCCCGCTGCAGCGCCCGGAAGGCCCGCATCAGGGTCTCCGCGACCCGCGCCGCCGGCTCCTCGCCCGCCGGCGGGCGCTTTCGCAGCGTGGTGTGCATGTGCTGGAGCTGGTCCTGCATGGTGGCGACGAGCAGGTGCACCTTGGAGGGGAAGTAGCGGTACAGGGTGCCCAGCGCCACGCCCGCCGCCTCCGCGACCTCCCGCATCTGGACGGCGTCGAAGCCGCCCCGGCTGGCCAGCTGCGCGCTGGCGTGCAGGATCCGGCGGCGGCGCGCCTCCTGGCGCTCCGTCAGGGGAGGGGACGCCGGCGTGCTGACGGCCTTCGCTTCCGCTGTCATGTGTCCCGTTCCATGGCGTTCCGTGGCGTCCTCGGTGGTGCTGCGCGGGTACTGATCCACACTGGATCCGGAGCCAGCATGTCAGGCGCCGGATCCGTGGCGCGAATCACCTGCTCCGCCTCTTACGGTGAGGTTTCCGGCCGGTAGATTCAATGCTCTTCAACGGATCAAGTCTGAAACTTGTTCTACATTATCCGAGCGGTTACGCTCCGGCGAAAGTGCAGGGAGAAGGGGGCCGAGAGTGACCGCTGAGGCCATGGTGACGAGCCCTTTCGAGGATTCCGCCACGCACGGCGACCGCCCGCTGCGCATCGCGCTCCTCACCTATAAGGGGAACCCGTTCTGCGGGGGCCAGGGCGTCTACGTCCGGCACCTTTCGCGCGAGCTCGTCCGCCTCGGGCACTCCGTCGAGGTCATCGGCGCGCAGCCGTACCCGGTGCTGGACACCGGCGCCACGCTGACCGAGCTGCCGAGCCTGGACCTGTACCGCAGCCCCGACCCGTTCCGCACGCCGAAGCGCGACGAGTACCGGGACTGGATCGACGCCGTCGAGGTCGCCACCATGTGGACCGGTGGATTCCCCGAGCCGCTGACCTTCTCGCTGCGCGCCCGGCGCCACCTGGCCGCCCGCGCAGGCGAGTTCGACGTCATCCACGACAACCAGACCCTCGGCTACGGACTGCTGGGACAGCTGGGCGCACCGCTGGTCACCACCATCCACCACCCGATCACCGTGGACCGGCGGCTGGAGCTGGACGCCGCGCGGGACCTCAAGAAGCGGCTCTCGGTGCGGCGCTGGTACGCCTTCACGCGCATGCAGGAGCGCGTCGCCCGCCGGCTGCCCTCCGTACTGACCGTCTCCGGGACCTCCAAGCAGGAGATCGTCCAGCACCTGGGCGTCAGCGACGAGCGCATCCACGTGGTGCACATCGGCGCCGACACCGACCTGTGGTCGCCCGACCCGTCCGTGGCCGAGGTGCCGGGGAGGATCGTGACGACCTCCAGCGCCGACGTGCCGCTCAAGGGCCTCGTGCACCTCGTCGAGGCGCTCGCGAAGCTCCGTACGGAGCGGCCCGACGCGCACCTCGTCGTCGTCGGCAAGCGCGCCGAGCGCGGCCCCGTCGCCCGCGCCATCGAGACGCACGGCCTCCAGGACGCGGTCCGGTTCGTCAAGGGCATCACCGACGCCGAACTCGTCGACCTGGTGCGCAGCGCGCAGGTCTCCTGCGTGCCCTCCCTCTACGAAGGCTTCTCGCTCCCGGCCGCCGAGGCCATGGCCACCGGCACCCCGCTGGTCGCCACCACCGGCGGCGCGATCCCCGAGGTCGCGGGCCCCGACGGGGAGACCTGTCTCGCGGTGCCGCCCGGCGACGCGGGCGCGCTCGCCGCCGCGCTGGGCCGGATGCTGGGCGACCAGGAACTGCGGGCCCGCCTCGGCGCGGCCGGCCGCGAGCGGGTCCTGGCCCGCTTCACCTGGGCGCGGGCCGCCGAGGGCACCGCCGCGCACTACCGGGCCGCGATCGAGCGGGCCGCCCGTACCCGCCGCGCGCGGTGACGTCCCGTCCCGTGCGCCCCTCCGTTCCACACGCCACCCCGTACACCCCCCGCGACCGCGAAGGCAGGACCCCGTGCTGACCGTCGATTTCTCCCGGTTCCCGCTCGCCGCCGGCGACCGTGTACTCGATCTGGGCTGTGGCGCGGGCCGCCACGCCTTCGAGTGCTACCGGAGAGGCGCCCAGGTGGTCGCCGTCGACCGCAACGGCGAGGAGATCCGCGAGGTCGCCAAGTGGTTCGCCGCCATGAAGGAGGCCGGTGAGGCCCCGGCGGGCGCCACCGCCACCGCCATGGAGGGCGACGCGCTGGCGCTGCCCTTCCCCGACGAGTCCTTCGACGTCGTCATCATCTCCGAGGTGATGGAGCACATTCCCGACGACAAGGGCGTGCTCGCCGAGATGGTGCGCGTCCTGAAGCCCGGCGGGCGGATCGCCATCACCGTGCCGCGCTACGGCCCGGAGAAGATCTGCTGGGCGCTCAGCGACGCCTACCACGAGGTCGAGGGCGGCCACATCCGCATCTACAAGGCGGACGAGCTGCTCGGCAAGATGGCCGCCGCGGGCCTCAAGACGTACGGCACGCACCACGCGCACGGGCTGCACTCCCCGTACTGGTGGCTCAAGTGCGCCTTCGGCGTCGACAACGACAAGGCGCTGCCCGTCAAGGCGTACCACAAGCTCCTGGTCTGGGACATCATGAAGAAGCCCCTGGCCACGCGGCTCGCCGAGCAGGCCCTTAACCCGGTCATCGGCAAGAGCTTCGTGGCGTACGCGACGAAGCCCCACCTCCCGGTCAGCGCGGCCGCCCAGTGACCTCGCCGGGGCGTACGGAACACCTGGTCCTGGACGGCGTACTGACCGCCGAGCAGGCGGCGCAGACGGTGGCGGGGATCCTCGCCGCGCAGCGGCCGGACGGGGCCATACCGTGGTTCCGCGGCCACCACCTGGACCCGTGGGACCACACCGAGGCCGCGATGGCCCTCGACGTCGCGGGCGAGCACGAGGCGGCCGCGCGCGCCTACGAGTGGCTCGCGCGGCACCAGAACGGCGACGGCTCCTGGTACGCGGCCTACGCCGACCGGCCGGACGGCGTGGACACCGCCGAGCCGCAGGACGCGAGCCGGGAGAGCAACTTCGTCGCGTACATCGCGGTCGGGGTCTGGCACCACTACCTCGCGACCGGTGACGACACCTTCCTCGACCGGATGTGGCCCGCCGTGTACGCGGCGGTCGAGTTCGTGCTGGGGCTCCAGCAGCCCGGCGGCGAGATCGGCTGGAAGCGCGAGCCGGACGGCGCGCCCGTCACCGACGCGCTGCTGACCGGGTCCTCCTCCATCCACCAGGCGCTGCGCTGCGCGTTGGCCATCGCCGATCACCGGGAGGAGCCGCAGCCGGACTGGGAGCTGGCGGCGGGCGCCCTCGGGCACGCGATCCGCCGCCACCCGGAGCGGTTCCTCGACAAGTCGCACTACTCGATGGACTGGTACTACCCGGTCCTGGGCGGGGCGCTGACCGGGCCGGAGGCCAAGGCGCGCATCGAGGAGCGCTGGGACGAGTTCGTCGTCGCGGACCTCGGGGTGCGCTGCGTCCTGCCCAACCCGTGGGTGACCGGCGGGGAGTCCTGCGAGCTGGCGCTCGCGCTGTGGGCGATGGGGGAGTCGGACCGGGCGCTGGAGATCCTGCGCTCGATCGGGCACCTGCGGGCCGAGAACGGCATGTACTGGACGGGGTACGTGTTCGAGGACAAGGCCGTCTGGCCGGTCGAGCAGACGACTTGGACGGCCGGCTCGCTGCTGCTGGCCGTCGCCGCCCTCGGCGGGGACGAGGCCACCACCGCGGTGTTCGGGGGCCTGGAACTCCCCGCGGGCCTGGAGCCCGACTGCTGCGACTGAGCCCCGTCCGGCGGCCGGTCGCGGCCGGCCGCGCCGCCGTGCGGGACGGATGATGCGGGCACGCCGCCCGCCGCGCCACCCGGGGGACCCGGACGGGTTGTCCGAGTGGCGCGCTCCGGGCACCCGGGTGACGCTGCGGGGGACACCTCACTCCCCGGAGGAAACCGTGTCCATACCCAGCACCGCCCGATTCCGCCGCGCCGTCACGGCGCTGGTCCTGTCCACCGCGCTGCTCACCGGAGCCACCGCCTGCGGCAGCGGCGGGGGCGGCAGGACCCAGAGCGGGGACGTCTCCGCCGAGGCCGTCGCCGCCGCCGAGGCGGCCGCCCTGGCACCGCTCGCGGCCGAGGCCGCCGTGGACCCGGCCGCCGTGGACCCGGCCGCGGCCGAGCCCACGCCCACCACCTCCGCCGAGCGGCAGAAGTTCGCCAAGACGCGGTTCGTCGCCAACGCGGGCCTCGCGGCCGGGGCGACGTACCAGTGGATCATCAAGCCGTACCGCGAGGGCAAGTTCAAGAAGGGCGCCAAGGGCCGCACCTTCGCCCTGATCAAGGCGGGCCTCGCGGGCGCCTTCGCGTACAACCGCCTGAAGGCGGCGGTGGACAACGCCAAGGGCGACCCGCTGCTGTCGAAGGCCGTGGCCCCGCTGACGGCGGGCATCGAATCCCTCAAGGGCCTCGGCTCCAAGCTCCGCAAGGGCAACGCGAGCGACGCCGACCTCAGCTCCCTCCAGAACGTCCTCACCGGCGTCAAGGACGCGGGCAAGAGCGCCGGGGCCCCGGTCACCGACCAGGTCCCGAGCCTCTCCCAGCTGGGCGGCTAGCCGCCCGCGCGGCCCGGCCTGTTTCAATGGCCGGGTGATCGACGACATCCTCACCGCCGTGGTGGCCCTGGCCGGGGCCGCCGCGGCGGGCTGGTTCCTGCGGCGGGCCCGCGCCCGCCGTGCGGCCGCCGGGCCGGCGGCCGGCATCCCCTGCATGGCGCGCCGTCCGGCCGGGGAGGGCCGCTGGCGCCCCGGCCGGGTGCACGCCGTGCCCGGCGCGCCCCGCTTCGAGTCCCGGCGCGGGGGCGCCGTCCCGCTCGGCGCCGTCCAGGCCGGCGGGGTCCGGGCGCCGTCGGTGCGGGAGGGCATGTCCATCAACCCCGGCTCGCGGATCGTGACCTGCGCGACCGAGGGCGCGACGATCGAGATCGCCGTCATGGCGCTGGACCTGCGGGAGCTCATGGAGCTGCTGGAAGGCGGGCCGACGGAGCGGCCCTAGGTCGCCACTTTGACGACAGGCCCCGGTGCCGTGCCCTAGGTGTTGAGGTCCGCCAGGACGCGGAGGGTGTGCGGGTCCGGGGCCGTCAGCAGGAGGTCCGTGACCGGGCCCTTGCGCCACAGGTCGAGGCGTTCCGCGATCCGTTCGCGCGGGCCGATCAGGGAGATCTCGTCCGCGAACGCGTCCGGGACGGCGAGCACCGCCTCCTCCTTGCGGCCGGCGAGGAACAGTTCCTGGATCCGGCGGGCCTCCTCCTCGTACCCCATTCGGGCCATCAGGTCGGCGTGGAAGTTGCGGGCCGCGTGGCCCATGCCGCCGATGTAGAAGCCGAGCATCGCCTTGACGGGGAGCAGCCCCTCGGCGACGTCGTCGCAGACCTTGGCCCGGGCCATCGGGGCGATCATGAACCCCTCTGGGAGGTCGGTCAGCGCGGCCTGGTAGACGTCGGTGCGGGTCGGCGACCAGTACAGGGGGAGCCAGCCGTCCGCGATCCGGGTGGTCTGGGCGATGTTCTTCGGGCCCTCCGCGCCGAGCAGGACCGGCAGGTCCGCCCGCAGCGGGTGGGTGATGGGCCTCAGCGGCTTGCCGATGCCGGTGCCGTCGTCGCCGCGGTACGGGTGCTGGTGGAAGCGGCCGTCCAGGGCGACCGGGGCCTCGCGGCGCAGCACCTGGCGGATGACGTCCACGTACTCGCGGGTCGCGGTGAGCGGGCTGGAGGGGAAGGGACGCCCGTACCAGCCCTCCACCACCTGCGGCCCGGACAGGCCGAGGCCGAGCATCATCCGACCGCCGGAGAGGTGGTCCAGGGTGAGGGCGTGCATGGCGGTGGCGGTCGGGGTGCGGGCGGCCATCTGCGCGATGGCGGTGCCGAGCCGGATCCGCGTGGTGTGGGCGGCGATCCAGGTCAGCGGGGTGAAGGCGTCCGAGCCCCAGGCCTCGGCCGTCCACACCGAGTGGTAGCCGAGGTTCTCGGCCTCGGTGGCGAGGTCGAGGTGGTCCGTACCGGGGCCGCGGCCCCAGTAACCGAGTGCGAGTCCGAGGCGCATGTACGGTCCCCTCCGCGAAGCCGTATCTGACGATGCGTCAGGTGACTCTAGGGCAACGGCCCCCCGCCCGGAAGGGCGGGGGGCCGTCGGCCGTGCGGGACGGGTCGGCGTCAGCCGCGCTGGATGCCCGAGGTGTCGTTCAGGACGCCGCGGCGGCCGTCCTGGGTCTGGGCGATCAGTGTGGCCGCGCCGCGCTGCTCCACGGCCAGGTACCAGGTACCCGGGGCGAGTTCGGCGATCGGGGTGGACGAGCCGTCCTCGGCGAAGAGCGGGCGGGCCACCGGCACCGCGAACCAGAACGGGGTGAAGTCGGCCGCGGGCGCCTCGTGGGCGGCCGGCGCCGGGGTCGGCTCCGGGCCGGCGGGCTGGCCGCCGTACGGCGGGACCGGCTGGGGGGTCGCCCCGTACGGCTGCGGCTGCTGGCCGCCCGGGTAGCCGTAGCCGGCGCCCGGCTGGGGCTGGGTGCCGAAGGCCGGGACCGGGGCGGCGGGCGCCGGGTCCGGGATCAGCTGACCGGCGAGCGCCGGGACCTTCGGGCCCGCGACGGCCACACCGGCGATCGCCAGGGTGGAGAGGAAGGAGATGATGGCGCCGGCACCCAGGTCGAACGTGCTGGGGCAGGTGATCAGCGTCCAGAGGGCGGCCCACAGCGAGGTGACGGCGAGCACGGTGCCCCACGCCTGCAGCGGGATGCCCGCGAGCTTGCGGCCCTCCGGCAGGAAGCGGGAGCCGACGATCAGGCCGGCCGCGACGAACGCGGCCAGGACGACCGTGGGGAGGGCCAGGTGGTAGACGTCGGTGTCCCAGACGCTGGGCATGTCGACGCCGTCGGCGGAGTAGAAGTCGAGCAACGAGGCGATGAACAGCAGCACCGCTGCTCCGATCACCACGCCGTCTCCTCGAGTGAGGGAGCGGATATTCACTTCGTCGGTGTCCTTCTCGGTCTCGGTCGTCTCGTGGTGCCGCAGTCGCGTCTTGCCTGGAGCGGGGCGGGCGGCACCATGGTACGGACGTCTGCCGCGACCTGAGGGATCGGGGCGGCGGGCGGTCCCCGGGGGACTACCCGCCGAGGAACCCGACGATGCCGTTCGCGATGCCTTCCGCTGCCTTCTGCCGCCACTGCGGACTCGTCAGCTGCGCCGCGTCCTTGGCGTCACGCATGTTGCCGCATTCGATGAACACCTTGGGCCTGGTCGAGAGATTGAGCCCGCCGAGATCGTCCCGGACCACCAACCCGGTACCGTTGCCCAGGTAGTTGGCGGGGGCGGATCCGGTGCTGCGGGCGAAGTTGCCCGCGATCCGCTCGCCCAGGTCACGGGAGGGGCCGACGATCTTCGAGGTGTCCGCGGCGCCGCCCTTGACCGTGGCCGGGAGGATGATGTGGAAGCCGCGGTTCCCGGCGGAGACGCCGTCCGCGTGGACGGAGACCACCGCGTCCGCCTTCGCCTCGTTGCCGATCCGGGCCCGCTCGTCGATGCAAGGGCCCCAGGGGCGGTCGGCGTCGTGGGTGAAGACCACCTTGGCGCCCTTGGCCTCCAGGAGGGCGCGCGTCCGGCGCGACACGTCGAGGGTGAACTCGGCTTCCATGTAGCCGGAGTTGGTGGTGGTGCCGGTGGTGTCGCACTCCTTGCGGTTGGTGCCGATGTCCACCTGCTCGTTGATCTCGGAGGTGTGCTTGAAGTTGCCGGTGTTGTGGCCGGGGTCGATGACCACGGTCCGGCCGGCCAGCGCGCCCTTGGCGGGCGCCGCCGGGGCCGGGGCGGAGGCGGATGCCGAAGCCGATGCGGCCGGGGTGGGCGTGGCCGTACTCGCCTTCGCGTCCCCGGCGCCGTGGGCGGTCGCCCCGGCGGTGTGGGAGGCGGGCAGCGCCTTCGGCGCCGGTGGGCCGTCCGGCCCGGAGCCGGTCAGGACCTGGGTGAGCACCCACCCGGCCAAAGCGGTCGGGGCGAGGGCGGCCACCGCGACGGCGAGGGTGGAGCGCCGGGTGTACCAGGGCCGGTCCGGGCTGACCGAGGCGGCGGACTCGGGGGGCGGGGGGCTGTCGTCGTAGCGCACCTCGCGATGCTAGACCGGCCGCCCGCCGGGAATCCGGACCGTGGGCCATCCGAGGGCGTGGTGTGATGGTCCGATCATGTGCCCGGAAGCGGCCGGAGGCCGGTCAGGGGCCGCCTCAGATGCCGGGGCCGGTGCGGCGCAGCACGCGGAGCGAGTCCGTGACGGAGATCTCCTCGAAGGCGCCGGAGGACAGGGCGCGCAGGTAGATCCGGTACGGGGCCTGGCCGCCGTCGGCCGGGTCGGGGAACACGTCGTGGATGACGAGCGTCCCGCCCTCGGCGAGGTGCGGGGCCCAGCCCTCGTAGTCGCCGGTGGCGTGCTCGTCGGTGTGGCCGCCGTCGACGAAGACGAAGCCGAGCGGGCCGCCCCAGGTGGCGGCGACCTGCGGGGAGCGGCCGACGATCGCGATGACGTGGTCTTCCAGGCCCGCCTTGTGGAGGGTGCGGCGGAAGGTGGGCAGGGTGTCCATCAGGCCGACCTCGGGGTCCACGACGGACGGGTCGTGGTACTCCCAGCCGGGCTGCTGCTCCTCGCTGCCCCGGTGGTGGTCGACGGTGATCGCGGCGACGCCGGCCTCGCGGGCGGCGTCGGCGAGCAGCAGGGTGGAGCGCCCGCAGTAGGTGCCGACCTCCAGGAGGGGCAGCCCGAGGGACGCGGCATCGGCGGCGGCCGCGTACAGGGCGAGGCCCTCGCGTACCGGCATGAAGCCCTTGGCGGCCTCGAAGGCGGCGAGGGTCTCCGGCTTGGGGGTGGCGGGGGCCATGGGGTTCCTCCTGGGCTGCGGGTGGGGGCCATGGTGCCCTACCGGCCGGTAGGGCGTCACGTCCGGGTCCCGGAGGGCCCCCGCTCCTGGGGTCGCGGGCGGTCCTGCGGCGTTCCTACGCGGAGACCGCCACGGCGGGGGCGGGGACCGGCTCCAGGAGCATCCGGGCCGAGTGGTCGACGAGGCGGCGCAGGATGCCCGCGTACACGGGGTCGCCGCCGAGCTCGTCGAGAATGCGGGACGCCTCGTCGCGGAACCCGTCGAGGTCCTCGCGGAACTGGTCGAGCACCGCGGGGTCGAGCAGGAGGCCGGTGAGTTCGGACCTCGACCGCGCGCAGTCGCGCGCCGCGGTGTGCAGGTTCAGGATGTGCGCCCGGGAGCCGGGTGGGGCGTCGTCGAGGGCGCAGGTGAGCAGATAGGTGACGGTGCCGTTCAGGAGGTCCTCGCCGCGACCGGAGAGAATGTCCTCCTGGTCGTTGAACATCTGCCACAGGATTCCGAAGACATAACCGAACTCACGCCACTTCGCTATGTCCTCGGGCAGGGCTCCGGACAATATCGCCGCCATTGCCGTGATCATCGAGAACGGCCCGCCGGATTTCCCGCGATAAGCCTCGATCACCGATTTCCGGGTCGCGCTGTCCGCCTCGCCACCGATGTCGCGCAGCTGGCCTTCGGTGCCGACGGTCCAGCCGGTGGCGATCTCCGCCGTCAGGGCGCTGTGGACCGGCGCGGGGGCCGGCAGCGACTGGATGATCCGGATGGGCAGGATCGTTCCGCTGATGACGGAGGCGAGCAGCGCCTCGTTCTCGGTGAGTCCGGCGGACAGTGAACTGCCGTGCCCGTCCGCGAGGTCGTCGAGGAAGCAGGCCGAAGTCCACCACAGCACGTGCACGGCGGATATGGGGGTGGCCGGGCGGGGGGTGCCTGTCTCCACCGCGTGCACCAGCATGGGCAGTACGGACAGCGGATGACGCAGCTTCTGATGGCGTAGGAGTTTGGTGACCGCGGCCTTGACCGCGACCGACGCCGGGCCGAGTCGATCGAGAGCGAGTTCCATCTCCGCGTCGATATCCGTGGAGACTTGTCTGTGAAGGTCCACAAATGTCAGGGCACTCACGTGTCGACTTCCATTCTGAGAGTGAATTGGCGGCGACGGTGCGTCACCGATTCGATCATTCTGCCCGAAGCGGAGCCAGGCGATTTTCGGCCATGTCCTAATTCAGGCTGCCGTTCTCACGTTATCCCCGGGTCGCGCCGGGCCCCTTGGTGCGGTCCCGCCCGGCCCGTGCGGCGGCGCCGCCCGGCGGTGAACCCCGCCTGCGATCTGACCTTCCGTCAGAATGGAACGTGTTCTAGTCTGACCGGCGACCGGGCGGGCACCGAGAAGGCGGCAGGCATCCGTATGGGCATCGGAATCACGCAGGAGCAGCGGGAACTGGCCGACGCGGTACGCGGCTGGGTGGCGCGGGTCGTACCGCCCGAGGAGGTGCGCAAGCTGCTCGACACCCCGCCGCAGACCGGGGCGCGCCCCGCCTACTGGGACGCGCTCGCCGCGTCCGGGCTGCTCGCCCCGCACCTGGAGGGCGGCACCCTGCTCGACCTGGCCGTGGTCGTCGAGGAGGCCGCCCGGGCGGCGCTGCCCGGGGCGTACCTGCCGAGCGCGCTGGCCTCCGTACTCCTGGACCGGGCCGGGGCCCGGCCGCTCGGCGGGCGGGTCGGCGCCGTCGCCCTCGGGCCCGGCAGCATGAGCGCCGTCGCCGTCGAAGGCGGCGGACACCTCCTCGACGGCGCCGCGCCGCCCGTGCTCGGCGCGGGCGAGGCCGACCTGGTGCTGCTCGCCGCCGAAGCCGCGCACGGCACCCGCTGGTTCGCGGTGGACGCCGCCGCGCTGGACATCCGCACGCACGAGGGCGCCGACCCGACACGGCCCACCGCCGAGGTGCGGGCCCGGGGCGTCGTCGTCGCACCCGGCCGGCTCCTCGAACTGGACGCCGCCCTGGTCCGCGACCTGGCCTGCGCCCTCTTCGCCGCCGACGCCTGCGGCACCGCCGCCTGGGCGCTGCACACCGCCGCCGAGTACGCCAAGGTGCGCGAGCAGTTCGGCCGGCCCATCGGGCGCTTCCAGGGCGTCAAGCACCTGTGCGCCGACATGCTGGTCCGCCTGGAGCAGGCCCGGGCGCTCGCCTGGGACGCGGCCAACAGCATGGACGAGGCCCCGGACGTCCGCTCGCTCGTCGCCGCGCTCGCCGCCGGCACCGCGCTCGACGCCGCGTACTCCTGCGCCAAGGACTGCATCCAGATCCTCGGCGGCATCGGCTTCACCTGGGAGCACGACGCCCACGTCTACCTGCGCCGGGCCCTCGTCGCACGCCAGCTCCTCGGCTCCGGCGACGGACACCGGCTGCGGGCCGTCCGGCTCGCGGCGGCCGGCGCCCGCCGCGAGCTCAGGCTCGAACTCCCCGCGCGGGCCGAGGCGTACCGGGCGAAGGCGCGCGCCGCCATCGAGGACGCCCGGGGCCTCGACCCGGCGGCCGCGCGCCGCGTCCTCGCCCCGACCGGGTACGCGGCCCCGTACCTGCCGCCCCCGTACGGCCTCGGCGCCGGACCCGTCGAGCAGCTCGTCGTCCAGCAGGAGCTGCGGGCGGCGGGGGTCAAGGTCGCCGACCTCGGGATCGCCACCTGGGTGGTCCCCTCGCTGCTCGCCTACGGGACGCCGGCCCAGCGCGAGGCCTACGTACTCCCCACCCTGCGCGGGGAGCTGACCTGGTGCCAGCTCTTCTCGGAGCCGGGCGCGGGCTCCGACCTGGCCTCGCTGCGGACCAGGGCGGAGCGGACCGCGGAGGGCGGCTGGCGGATCAACGGGCAGAAGGTGTGGACGAGTTCCGCGCACACCGCCGACCTCGGGATCCTGCTCGCCCGGACGGACCCGGCCGCGCCGAAGCACAAGGGGCTCGGGTACTTCGTCGTCGACATGAAGCGGACCCCCGGGATCGACATCCGGCCGCTGAAGGAGATCACCGGCGAGGCCCTCTTCAACGAGGTCTACTTCGACGACGTGCTGCTCCCCGCGGACGCGCTGGTGGGGGCGGCCGACAGCGGCTGGCAGGTCGCGCGGAACACCCTCGGCAACGAGCGGGTCCACATGGCCGACCAGATGACCTTCGACACGGGGCTGGAGGCGCTGATCGCCCGCTCCGCCGATCTGGACGGGGCCGGGCGCGCGCGGATCGGGGCGCTGGCCGCCGAGGCGCACGCGCTGGCCTGCATCGGGCTGCGCACCACGCTCTCGCAGGTGTCGGGGCTGGAGCCGGGCGCGGGCGCTTCCGTGCGCAAGCTCGTCCAGACCCCGCACCAGCAGCGGACCGCGGAGCTCGCGCTCGAACTGCTGGGACCGGCGGGCGCGGTGCGGGAGGGGGCGGGGGAGCGGGCGGTGCACGGGCTGCTCATGTCCCGCTGCCTGACCATCGCCGGGGGCACCACCCAAGTCCAGCTCAACGTCGTCGCCGAGCGGATTCTCGGCCTTCCCAGGGACTAGGAGTCATCAGGCATGAAGGGCATGAAGTCGTACGTCGTGGGCGTCGGCATGACGAAGTTCGAGAAGCCGGAGTCGCGGGACTGGCAGTACTGGGACATGGCCAAGGAGGCCGGGACCGCGGCGCTGGCCGACGCGGGGATCTCGTACGACCAGGTCGAGCAGGTGCCGGTGGGGTACTGCTTCCAGGCGTCCACCGCCGGGCAGCGGGCGGCGTACGAGCTGGGGCTGACCGGGGTCCCCGTCTACAACGTGAACAACAACTGCGCGACGGGTTCGACGGCGCTGATGATGGCGCGGCAGTTCGTGGAGGGCGGGATCAGCGACTGCGTGCTCGCGCTGGGCTTCGAGAAGATGAAGCGGGGCGCGCTGGGGGGCGGGGCGGACGGAGGGGACTTCGCGACCTCGCCGGTCGCGCGGCACTACGGGATCATGGCGGCCGGCCACGGCTTCGAGATGTCGCCGCCGACCGCGCAGATCTTCGGGAACGCGGCGCGCGAGCACATGGAGCGGTACGGGACGACGGCCGCGCAGCTGGCGGCGGTGGGCGCCAAGAACCACTGGCACTCGGCGAACAACCCGAACGCGCAGTTCCAGGACGTGTACACGGTGGAGGAGATCCTGGCGGCGAAGGAGATCCACGCCCCGCTGACCAAACTCCAGTGCTCGCCGACGTCGGACGGGGCGGCGGCCGCGGTGGTGGTGTCGGAGCGGTTCGTGGTGCGGCACGGTCTGCACGACAAGGCGGTGGAGATCGTCGCCCAGGCGATGACGACGGACACGGCGGCGTCGTTCGACTCCGGCTCGTGCATCGACGTGGTCGGCAAGCCGATGACGGCGGCGGCGGCGCGGGCGGTCTTCTCCTCCTCGGGGCTCGGCATCGAGGACGTGGACGTGATCGAGCTGCACGACTGCTTCTCGATCAACGAGCTGCTGACGTACGAGGCGCTGGGCATGTGCGAGGACGGCGCCGCCGGGAAGCTGGTGGAGAGCGGGGCCACGACGTACGGCGGGCGGTGGGTGGTCAACCCCTCGGGCGGGCTGATCTCCAAGGGCCACCCGCTGGGCGCGACCGGCCTGGCGCAGGCCGCGGAACTGACCTGGCAGCTGCGCGGCGAAGCCGGCCCCCGCCAGGTCCCGAACGCCCGCGTGGCCCTGGCCCACAACATAGGCCTGGGCGGCGCGGCGGTCGTCACCCTCCTGCGCCGCTGACCCGTCCGGCTGACCCGTCGCTGCCGGGGGCTCCGCCCCGGCTCCCGCGCCTCACACGCCGGCGGGGCCGGACTCGTCACGGCGTCGTGAGGGCGGGGTCGACCACCTGTTCGCCCCTGGCGGCCCGCCGGATCGCGTCGGCCAGGTCCTCGATCGGGCCGTCCCGGAGGATCAGGCCCGACGCGCCCGCGGCGAGGGCGGCGGCCGCCAGGCCCGGGTGGGCCGAGCCCGTCAGGAGCAGGACCCGGCATTCCGGGTCGTCCGCCAGGACCGGCGCCACCGCCGCGAGTTCCTCGACCAGGGCCACCGCCGGCCGGGCCATCGGCGAGTCGACCACCTCCAGGTCCGGCTGGAGGCCGAGGCGGACCGCCAGCGGCGGGTTCGGCGGGTGCAGCAGTACCCGCAGGGATCGGGCGGTACGGTGCGCAACGGGCATTTCGTCCACCCGATCAGGGTAGGGGGTCGGGGGACTTCCAGCCCGATCTGACGTGACGTCAGGAGTCTTCCCCGCTGTCTTCCCAAGTGGTGGGGCGTGCGTTATACATTCCCTCACCGGTCCAACCTAGAACGCGTTCTAGAAGACGGCCGGTCCCGCATACGACCTCGGTGCGGCCGACGGTGCGGACGGCCGCACCGAGGTCTTCCCAGAACAAGGAGCAGCATCCTCAATGCCGATCGATGCCGCCAAGGCCCTCGCCGCCGCCCCCCGCCAGGGGGACATCGCCTGGGACCACAAGGACATCCAGCTCTACCACCTCGGTCTCGGCGCGGGCCGCCCCGCCACCGACCCCGACGAGCTGCGCTACACCCTGGAGTCCAAGCTCCACGTCCTGCCCAGCTTCGCGACCGTCGCCGGCGCCGGCATGGCCATGCTCGGCGGCCTGGCCGCCCCGGGGATCGACGTGAACCTCGCCGCCGTCCTGCACGGCGGCCAGTCCATCGAGCTGCACCGGCCGATCCCCGTCAAGGGGAAGGCCACCTCCTCCGCCAAGGTCGCCGCCGTCTACGACAAGGGCAAGGCGGCCGTCATCGTCCTGCGCACCGAAGTCGCCGACACGGACGGGCCGCTGTGGACCTCCGACGCGCAGATCTTCGTCAAGGGGGAGGGCGGCTTCGGCGGCGAGCGCGGGCCGTCCGTCAGGAGCGAGCAGCCCGAGCGCGCCCCCGACAGGGTCGAGGAACGCCACATCCGCGAGGAGCAGGCGCTGCTCTACCGCCTCTCCGGGGACTGGAACCCGCTCCACGCCGACCCCGAGTTCGCCAAGCTCGCCGGCTTCGACCGGCCGATCCTGCACGGCCTGTGCTCGTACGGCATGACCCTCAAGGCCGTCGTCGACACCGCCCTCGGCGGGGACGTCTCCCGCGTCCGCGCCTACCGCACGCGCTTCGCCGGAATCGTCTTCCCCGGCGAGACCCTGCGCATCCGGATGTGGCAGGAGCCCGGCCTCGTCCGGGTCTCGGTGACCGCCGTCGAACGGGACGACGCGCCGGTCCTCGCCGACACCGTCGTCGAACACGCGTAGTCCCAGTAGCCACGGAGCCAAGGAGCCGCATCGTGCGCGCAGCACTGCAGAGCGAGATAGGCCAGGACAAGCTAGAGGTCGTCGACGACATGGAGGCCGTCGGCTTCGGCCCGGGCAAGGTGAGGATCCGCATCAAGGCCACCGGCCTGTGCCACTCCGACCTCTCCGCGATGAGCGGCGTACTGCCGCAGCCCGCCCCCTTCATCCCCGGCCACGAGGGCTCCGGCGAGATCGTGGACGTCGGCGACGGGGTCGACACCCACAGGATCGGCGACCGCGTCCTCGTCTGCTGGCTGCCGCCCTGCGGCCACTGCCCCGCCTGCAAGCGCGGCCAGGGCCACCTGTGCCTGGAGGCCTTCGGGAACGTCGCCACCCCCAACTTCCGCCGCACGGGCACCGACATCTTCGGCTTCGCCGGTACGGGAACCTTCGCCGAGGAGATGGTGGTCCCGGCGGCCTGCGCCGTCCCGATCCCCGACGACCTCCCGTACGACATCGCCGCGCTGATCGGCTGCGGGGTCACCACCGGACTCGGCGCAGCCATCAACACGGCCAAGGTGGAGGCCGGTTCCTCGGTCGCCGTCATCGGCTGCGGCGGCGTCGGCATCTCCGTCATCCAGGGCGCCAAGGTGCAGGGCGCTGCGCAGATCATCGCCGTCGACCCGGTCGCCTCCCGGCGCGAGGCGGCGCTCCGCTTCGGCGCCACCGAGGCGGTCGCGCCGGACGCGTTCGCCGACGCCAAGAACCGGATCACCGCCGGCGAGGGCTTCGACTACGTCTTCGAGGTCGTCGGCAAGTCCGCGACCACGCAGACCGCGTACGAGATGACGCGGCGCGGCGGCTCGGTCGTCGTGGTCGGCGCGGGCGCCCTCGACGACAACTACTCGATCAACATGTTCTCGCTGTTCTTCGACGAGAAGAAGATCCTGCCGTCGATGTACGGGGGCGGTGACGTGCTCCGCTCCTACGAGCGCACCATCGCGCTGTGGCGGGCCGGCCGGGTGGACCTGGCGGGCCTGATCACCCATCGGGTGCACCTCGCCGAGATCAACGACGCCCTCGACCAGATGCGTACGGGTGTGGCCCTGCGCACCTGCATCGAACTCTGAGAGGAATCCGGTAGATGTCACTGCCACTTGAGGGGCTCAGCGCCATCGTCACGGGCGCGGGCCGCGGGCTCGGCCGGGCCGAGGCGATCGAGCTCGCGCGGCTCGGCGCGAGCGTGGTCGTCAACGACTTCGGCCAGAGCGGCCGCGACGGCTCCGGGGAGGCCTCGGCCGCCCCGGCCGAGGAGGTGGCCGCGGAGATCCGCGCGGCGGGCGGCCAGGCGGTGGCGCACCTCGGTGACGTGGCCGACTTCGCGCAGGCGCGGGAGCTGGTCGAGCTGGCGGTCGCCCGCTTCGGCAAGCTGGACGTCCTGGTCAACAACGCGGGCATCCTGCGCGACCGGATGATCTTCTCGATGTCGGAGGAGGAGTGGGATTCGGTCATCCGCGTCCACCTCAAGGGCCACTTCAACACCACCCACTTCGCCTCCGCGCACTGGCGGGAGCGGTCCAAGGCGGCGGGCGGCCCGGTCTACGGACGGATCGTCAACACCTCCTCGGAGGCCTTCCTCGGCGGTTCGGCCGGCCAGCCGAACTACGCGGCGGCCAAGGGCGGCATCGTCGGCCTCACCACCTCGACCGCCCTCGCCCTGGCCAAGTACGGGGTCACGGCCAACGCCATCTGCCCGCGCGCCCGGACCCGGATGACCGAGGACGTCTTCGCGGGCTTCCAGGTCCCGCAGGAGGGCAAGCTCGACGCCCTCGCCCCCGAACACGTCGCCCCGCTGGTCGGCTACCTCGCCTCGCCGGCCTCGGCCCGGGCCAACGGGCAGCTGTTCGTCGTGCACGGCGGGATCGTGGTCGTGATGGAACGCCCCCGGGTGGCGGCCAAGTTCGACACCGCCAAGGAGGCCTTCTCCTACGAGGAACTGGACGGCCTGCTCACCCCGCACTACGAGTCCCGCCCGGCGAACGAGACCTTCGCCGCGGCGGAGGTCCTGGGCCTCAAGCACGACTAGCGCGTCAGCGCAGCGGCGCCTGCTGGAGCGGGACGGGGCGCGGCGCGGGAGGCGGGGGCGGGTCGAGGCGGACCGGGGGCGGCGGGGCCTGGGGCATCCCCAGGGTCAGGATGCCGCAGGGCAGGTCCGCGGTGGCGTACGGGAGGTGCAGCCGGCCCTCCCGCGTCCACAGGCCCGCGCCGCCGAGCCAGCCCGCCGGCGCGGGCAGCCGGAAGACGTGCCGGTCGGCGGGGCGCCACAGGCCGAGGTCGCCGCCCTCCAGCCGGAGCGCGACCGCGCAGGTCTCGGGCATCAGGGCCTGGCCCGGCTGCACGGCGAACGGCGTCGAGCCCGCGTCCGGCCCCCGCCCCGGCCCCGCCCCTGCGGCCCCGCCCGGCCCGTCGCCCGTGCCCGCCCCCGCGCCCCGCAGGCATTCCGGGAAGCGGACCGGCAGCGAGCTGCCGAGCACCCCCCAGCCGAGCCGCGGTTCGCCCGGGGCGTCCGAGCGGATCAGCAGCAGCCCGCTGTCCGGGTCGGCCAGCAGCAGCCGGTCGTCGCTGGCCTCCGCGATCTGCAGGAGCGGGGAGACCTCGCCGCCCCGGCCCAGGTCCACCGCGACGGCCTTGGTGCGCCCGTCGAGTTCGCGGTCCAGTGCCAGCAGCCGGCCCGCCCGGTCCAGCCAGACCCCGCCGGAGCAGCGGCCGGGGACCCGGGCGACCCGCTCGGGCCCGAAGCCGCTGCCGGTGATCTGCCAGACGGTGCTCTCGTCCGTACCCACCGCCAGTGCGAAGGCCCCGCGCCCGTCCGGGGACGGCGGCAGCAGGCGGATCCGTACCTCCGTACCGTCCGCCTCCTCGGGATCGACCGCGCCCAGCGGGAGTTCCCCGGTCCGCGGCCCGGTGGCGGCGCAGCCGCCGCCCGTCGGATACAGCAGGGCGAACGCGTGCCGCTCCGCGACGCGGCGGTGGATCAGCACCCGCCCGTCGGCCAGCGGCAGCACCTCGCTGTCGGCCTCCTCGGGCTGCGCGAGCGGCAACGGCACCGCGTACGGCTCGGGCCCGGCCAGGGTCCAGCGCTCCGGATAGCGCGCCTCGCCGTCCCCGGCCAGCCGGGCCGCGTACGACCCGTCCGCGGCGATGGTGAACGGGGCCGTGGTCGTCGTCTCTGTGGCACAGACAGTCACCGTGCCTCACCTCCGGGGAGGAAGCTAGTTTTCGCACTTCCTGCCGAACAACACCACCTACCCCGCTTCACACATACGGGTGGCCGGGCGCCGGTTCGACTGTGAGGAACGGCGCGATTGTGCTGGCGCCCGCCCCGCGAGGCGGCCGCGGCCCGCACCCCCGGCCGGGGGTCGGCGGGCGGGTCGCGGCGGACGGTAGCCTTGGCCCGTGCCCCGTCTCTCCGAAGTCATCGCCGCGCTGGACGCCCTGTGGCCCCCTTCCCGGGCCGAGCAGTGGGACGCCGTCGGCACCGTCTGTGGTGATCCCGACGCAGAGGTCTCCCGGGTCCTCTTCGCCGTGGACCCCGTCCAGGAGATCGCCGACGAGGCGGTCAAGCTGGGCGCCGACCTGATCGTCACCCACCACCCCCTCTACCTCCGCGGGACCACCACCGTCGAGGCCGGCACCTTCAAGGGCCGTGTCGTGCACACGCTGATCAAGAACGACATCGCGCTGCACGTCGCCCACACCAACGCCGACACCGCCGACCCCGGCGTCTCCGACGCCCTCGCCGGCGCCCTCGACCTGCGCGTCACCGGCCCGCTCGTGCCCGACCCGAGCGACCCCGAAGGCCGCCGAGGCCTCGGCCGGATCTGCGAGCTGGACCACCCCGAGACCCTGCGCGAGTTCGCCGCCCGCGCCGCCGCCCGGCTCCCGCGCACCGCGCAGGGCATCCGCGCGGCCGGCGACCCGGACGCCCTCATCCGCACCGTCGCCGTCAGCGGCGGCTCCGGCGACAGCCTGTTCGCCGACGTGCGCGCGGCCGGCGTGGACGCCTTCCTCACCGCCGACCTGCGCCACCACCCCGCGTCGGAGGCGCGCGAGCAGAGCCCGCTCGCCCTGGTCGACGCCGCCCACTGGGCCACCGAGTGGCCCTGGTGCGAGCAGGCCGCCGCGCAGCTCGACGCGATTTCCGAGCGCCACGGCTGGGGTCTGCGAACCCACGTCTCGCGCACGGTCACCGACCCGTGGACGGCGCACGCGCCGTCCGACGTTCCGTCATCCCCCTCTTCTATCTCAGGAGCCCCCAACTGAACGCCGAGCCCGCCGACCAGATCCGACTTCTCGACGTCCAGGCCCTGGACGTCCGGCTGTCTCAGCTCGCCCACAAGCGCAAGTCGCTGCCGGAGCACGCCGAGGTCGACTCCCTGACCAAGGACCTCACCCAGCAGCGCGACCTGCTCGTCGCCGCCCAGACCCAGGCGAGCGACGCCGCCCGCGAGCAGACCAAGGCCGAGCAGGACGTCGACCAGGTGCGCCAGCGCGCGGCCCGCGACCAGCAGCGGCTCGACTCCGGCGTCGGCATCTCGGCCCGCGACCTGGCGAACCTGCAGAGCGAGGTCGTCTCCCTCGCCAAGCGGCAGGGCGACCTGGAGGACGTGGTCCTGGAGGTCATGGAGCGCCTGGAGGCCGCGCAGGAGCGCGTCACCGAGATCACCGAGCGCGTCTCCGCCCTGGAGACCAAGCTGACGGACGCCACCGCGCGCCGCGACGCCGCCACCGCCGAGATCGACGCCGACGCCGCCAAGGTCACCAAGGACCGCGAGCTGATCGTGGCCTCCGTCCCGGCCGACCTGATCGCCCTGTACGAGAAGATCCGCGTCAAGCAGGGCGGCGTCGGCGCCGCGCGCCTGTACCAGCGCCGCTGCGAGGGCTGCCGCCTGGAGCTCGACATGGCCGAGGTCAACGAGATCAAGGCCGCGGCCGCCAACCAGGTCGTCCGGCACGACAACTGCGGCCGCATCCTGGTCCGTACGGCGGACTCGGGCATCTGATGCAGAGCCCTGTCGGGTTGGTCGTGGAGGCGGACGGCGGTTCCCGGGGCAACCCGGGGCCCGCCGGCTACGGCTCGGTCGTCCTCGACCCGGCGACGGGCGAGACGCTGGCCGAGCGCGCCGAGTACATCGGCGTCGCGACGAACAACGTGGCCGAGTACAAGGGGCTGATCGCGGGCCTCAAGGCCGCCCGCGAGCTGGCCCCGGACGCGCAGGTCCTCGTACGCATGGACTCCAAGCTCGTCGTCGAGCAGATGTCGGGCCGCTGGAAGATCAAGCACCCGGACATGAAGCCGCTGGCGGCCGAGGCGGCGACGATCCTGCCGCGCTCCCAGGTGACGTACCAGTGGATCCCGCGCGAGCAGAACAAGCACGCGGACCGGCTCGCCAACGAGGCGATGGACGCGGGCAAGCACGGCAGGCAGTGGGAGCCCTCCGCGTCCACGGCCGTCTTCGACCGGGGCGCCGCGCGCGCCCTGGCGACCCCGCCGCCCTCGGGCCCGCCGGGAGACGCCGCGGCCGGAGCGGCAGCCGTACGGGCCGCCCTCGCCTCGGTTTCCGGTACGTCGGCCACCGCGGCGGCGTCCGCCACGGCAGGGGCCGACACCCTGTTCGCGGAGCCCGGCCCCGGCCGGCCCGAGACCACCCCCTCCCCGGCGTCGCCCCCCGGCCAGGCCGCCCCCACCGCGACGGCGGCGCCCACCAGCGGCTGGGGCCCCGACATGGGCACCCCCGCCACCTTCGTGCTGCTGCGCCACGGGGAGACCGCCCTCACCCCGCAGAAGCGCTTCTCCGGCAGCGGCGGCACCGACCCGGAGCTGTCCCCGGCCGGCCGCCGCCAGGCCGCCGCCGTCGCCGAGGCCCTGGCCGCGCGCGGCACCGTCCAGGCGGTGGTCAGCTCCCCGCTGCGGCGCTGCCGGGAGACCGCCCAGGCAGTGGCGGACCGCCTCGGGCTGGAGGTCGTCGTCGAAGACGGCCTGCGCGAGACGGACTTCGGCGCCTGGGAGGGCCTGACGTTCGGCGAGGTGCGCGAGCGCTTCCCGGACGACCTCCAGGCCTGGCTGGACTCCCCGAAGGCGGCCCCCACGGGCGGCGGCGAGAGCTTCAGCGCGGTCACCCGCCGTGTCTCGGCCACCCGTGACCGGCTCCTCGCCGCGTACGCGGGCCGCACCGTGCTGGTGGTCACGCACGTGACCCCGGTCAAGACGCTGGTCCGCCTCGCCCTGGGCGCCCCGCCGGAATCCCTGTTCCGCATGGAACTCTCCGCGGCCTCCCTCTCGGCGGTGGCCTACTACGCGGACGGCAACGCCTCGCTGCGCCTCCTGAACGACACCTCGCACCTGCGCTGACGGCGCCGCGCCGACGCACGACAAGGAACCCCCGCCACCATGTGGCGGGGGTTCCTTCGCAGTCGGAGAACGACAGACGAGCCGGCCTGTACGCCGGGTTCTGTCTCCCGGTGACCTCGCGGTCGCCGGGGAGACGGCCATCCATCTAGGACCGGCGTTGCCACCGGCCTCGTGCGGTCTACCCGCGAACTCGGGCGGGCAGCCCTCAAGCGTTCGCGCAGGGCCGTCCGAAGACGGCCCCTCTTGACCTTGCTCCGGGTGGGGTTTACCTAGCCGCCTGAGTCACCTCAGGCGCTGGTGGTCTCTTACACCACCGTTTCACCCTTACCGAGGGCCGAAGCCCCCGGCGGTCTGTTTTCTGTGGCACTGTCCCGCGGGTCACCCCGGGTGGGCGTTACCCACCACCCTGCCCTGTGGAGCCCGGACGTTCCTCGGCGGGACCTCGCGGCCCCGACGCGGCCGCCCGGCCGACTCGTCTGTCGTGGCGACCATGCTACCGGCTGTGCCGTCGCCGCTTGACCTTGACGCGGCGGCAGGGTTTCTACTGGGCGCATGCGGATCGGAGAGATCGCCGCGCTGGTCGGGCTCACCACCCGGGCCATCCGGCACTACCACCATGTCGGGCTGCTCCCGGAACCGGAGCGGCGCCCCAACGGATACCGGGCCTACACCGTGCGCGACGCCGTGCTGCTGGCCCGGGTGCGGCGGCTGACCGAGCTCGGCCTCAGCCTGGACGAGGTGCGCGACGTGCTCGCGGACGACGCGGGGCGCGAGCTGGCCGACGTACTGGCGGAACTCGACGCCGACCTGGCCCGTCAGCAGGCCGAACTCGCCGAGCGCCGGCGCCGGCTCGCCGTGCTGCTGGCCGCGCCGCCCGGGGAGGGCGAACCGGTCTCGCCCGCGCTCGCCGTGCTGCTCGCCAGGGCGCCGGACACGGCCTCGCCGAGCGCCGCGATGGACCGGGAGCACCTGACGCTGCTCGACGCGTCCGGCACCGCGGGCGAGGAGTTCTACGCCGCCCTCGCCCCGCTGGCGGCCGACCCGGCCGTCCTCGCGCTGTACGAGCGGCTGGACGAGCTGGCCGACGCCCCGGTCGACGACCCGCGCATCCCGGCGCTCGCCGCCGCCCTGGTGGCGGCCGTCCCCGACGAGGTGTTCGCGGCGATCCCGGCCGACGGCCGGCCCGCCGTCGGCGAGGGGTTCGCGCGGGCCCTGCTCGCCGAGTACGCCCCCGCGCAGGCGGAGGTCGTACGCCGGGTCATGGAGGCGTTCACGGAAAGGGGAGGGAAATGACCGCGATACGGGCAGCGCGGGCGGCGGTCCGGCGGGCCGTGCCCGCGCCGGTGCGCCGGCTGCTGCTGCACGAGCTGCGGGCCACCGGCGCGCTGGGGCGGTGGGCCCTGCGCAGGCCCCCGCACGGGGTCGGCCCGGGCGACCTCGCCGCCCGGTACACCGGACCGCAGACCGCCATGATGTACGGGCTGCTCTTCGTGTCGGTGATCGAGACCGTCGCGCTGGCCCTGCTGATCCCCTGGCCCGCCGTGCACAGGGTGCTGCTGGTCCTCGACGTGTACGGGATCGTGTTCGTGCTCGCGATGCACGCCGCCTGCGTCACCCGGCCGCACGTGGTCCGGCCGGACGGCTCGCTGCGCATCCGGTACGGGGCGCTCTTCGACCTCACCGTCCCGCCCGACGCGGTGGCCTCGGTCCGCGTCGACCGCCGCTACCCGCAGGGCCGGCCGGTGTCCCTGTCCGAGGACGGGGTGCTCGACCTGATCGTCGGCAGCCAGACCACGGTGACGCTGGAGCTGACCCGCCCGCTCCCCTTCACCCGGCCCCTCGGCGCCCGCGCGGCCGCCCGCACCATCCGCTTCCACGCCGACGACCCGCGCGCCCTGGTCACCGCACTGCGGCAACCCGCACCCCCGTGACGGGCTGCCGCAGCTACGCAGAGGGTGGCAAGTCCCGGCGGCCCTGTCTTGTCAAAAACGGCGCTGACCCGCGATGCGCCGGGGTGTCAGCCCGACAGCAGGACGCTCGTGATCCGGCCCGGCACCCGGTCCAGGACCGAGCCCGGCGGCAGGCCCGCGCGCAGGGCGGTGAACCGGGACGGCGCCAGCCCGGTCAGCGCCTTCACCTCTCGGCCCAGATGCGCCTGGTCGTGGTAGCCGCAGGCCGCCGCGACCCGGGCCGGGGCCGTCCCGGCGGCCAGCAGCCGCAGCGCGTGCTGGAGCCGGAACACCCGGGCGACACCCTTGGGCGACAGGCCGACCTGCTCGCGGAACCGGGCGCGCAGGTGCCGGGCGCTCCATCCGGTCTCGGCGGTCGCCCGGGCCAGCGAGCCGCTGTCCTCCCACAGCCGGGTCAGCGCCGCGCGCACCTCGGGGGAGGCGGTTGGGCCCCGCTCCAGGCGCGCGGTGAACAGGTCGTCGAGCAGCCGGAAGCGGGCCTCCCAGGAGCCGAGGGAGTGCAGCCGCTCGGTGAGATGACGGCCGGCCGGGCCGAGCACCTCGGCCAGGTCCACGTGGGCGTCCTCGAACTGCGCCACCGGGATCCCGAACAGCCGGTACGCGCCGAGCGGGCTCATGTTCACCTCCAGCCCGTGGACGGCGCCCGCGTGCACCCCGAGCGCCGCGCCCGTGCGCGGGCCGCTGAGCATGGCGCCCGAGGCGGGCCGCAGCCGGGTGGCGGCCGGGCCGCCGGTGCGGGTGACCCACAGGCCCTCACCGAAGCTGAAGACGAGCGTCACGTACCCGGTGGGCAGCTCCAGCCGGTGCCGCGGCGCGGGGAACCGCGTGCGGAACCCGGTGTAGTTGACGATGTGCGGCCGCAGCGCGGCGGCGGGCCGGCGCCGGGCGCCCGCGGCGGAGGTCGCGGGCGACACCGGGTGCGCGGGCCTTCGTACGGCGGCCGGGCTCGCGGGCGGGCCGGTGGCACCCATCTCGGCTCCCTCCCCGGGCTGTTGCGCGGCCGGCTGTTGCGCGGCCGGTCCCCACCGCGCGCGGTGCGCAGATGATGACAGGCGGCGCGGCCCGGGACCAGAGCCGGCGGGCCCGCGGGACCGGGACGGCCGGGGACCGGGACGGCCGGGGCGCGGGACCCCGGCCGACGCGCGTCAGGCCGGGGCGAAGAGGATCTTCGCGGTACCGGGGTTCGCCTGCGTCAGCCGGACCCGGATGAGCTCGCCCAGCGGCAGCTTCGCGGACGGCGACTTCACGCGGCCGACCACCGCCGGCTCCTCCAGGTGCACGGTGCCGACGAGCGGTTCGCCGTCCTCGATGTCGATCACCGTCGCGTCGAAGGTCTCCCCGACGCGGTCCTTGAGCACGGCCGCCTCGACGAGGTCCACGCACTCCCGCTCCGCCTTGGCGGCCAGCTTGCCGCCCTCCGCCATCCGCCCCGGCAGCGCCTCCAGCGCCGACACCGCCCACTGCGGGGGCTCGGCCCCCGCCACCGCCGCCACGCACAGCTCACCGCCGTACCGGTCGACGAGCCTGCGCAGCGGCGCGGTGCAGTGCGCGTACGGGGCCGCCACGGCGGCGTGGACCACGGGATCGGGGATCCGGTCGTCGGTGAACACCGTGTACCCGGCGCCGCGCAGCAGGGTCGTGGCCTCCTGGAGGAACGCGGCGTGCGCCGGGAGGTGCGGGTCGAGGGAGCGCACGAGTTCCGCGTACGACACGTGGTGCGGCCAGTCGATCCGCAGGGCCTTCGCCGTCAGCCGGAGCCGGGCGACCGCCCCGTCGGGGGCGTTGGGGAGGGTACGCAGGATGCCCGCGCCCGTGTCCAGCATCAGCTGGGCGGCGGCCATGCCCGCCATCAGGGAGATCTGGGCGTTCCAGCCGTCCGCCGGGAGCGGGGCCCGGTAGACCAGGCTGAACGAGCCGTCCCGCGCGACGATCTCCTGCTGGGGGACGTTGAGGGAGACGCCGCCCCGCTCCCGCTCCAGGGCCTCGCGCAGCCGGCCGACGTCCTTGAGGAGCGCGAGGGACTCGTCGGCGGTCCCGGAGTCGATGGCCTGCTGGACGCCGTCGTAGTCCAGCTTGGCCCGGCTGCGCACCAGCGCCCGGCGGACCTCGGTGCTCTCCACGCGCCCGGCGCCGTCCAGGTCGAACGTCCACAGCAGCGCCGGGCAGGTCTGGCCGGGCAGCAGGCTGGCCGCGCCCTCGGAGAGCACCGCCGGGTGCAGGGGGACCTTGGTGTCGGGGAAGTAGAGGGTGTTGACGCGCCGGTGCGCCTCGGCGTCGAGGGCCCCGCCCGGGGTGACGAACGCGGCGACGTCGGCGATGGCGTAGTGCACCCGGTAGCCGCCGGCCGGGCGCTTCGCCAGGTGCATGGCCTGGTCCAGGTCGCGGGATTCCGGCGGGTCGATGGTGAAGAGCGGGATGTCGGTGGCGTCGAGGTCCGGGAGCCGGGGCTCGCGGGCGGCCCGCTCGGCCTCGGCGAGCACGGGGGCCGGGAATTCGCCGGGCACGTGCAGTGTCGTCCGCAGTTCGCGCAGCGCGGCCCGCAGGGCAGCCCCGTCTGCGCCGGTCATGTGCATATGACGGCGTGGCATGGGTCGAGCGTAGGGCGGGACGGCGGTGGCGGCGCGGCGAGCGGTCTACCCTGGCTCGGGGGCCGCACCCCCTGCGCCGTGTTTGTAGTGAAGGAGAACCACCGTGCTCGTGCTGCTGCCGCCTTCCGAGGGAAAGGCCGCCGGCGGGTCCGGCGCACCGCTGGAGCCGGGGTCGCTGTCGTTGCCGGGGCTGGCCGGGGCGCGGGCGGCGGTGCTGGAGGAACTGGT
The DNA here is from genome assembly GCF_026339935.1 of Streptomyces sp. NBC_01551. Lineage (NCBI taxonomy): Bacteria > Bacillati > Actinomycetota > Actinomycetes > Kitasatosporales > Streptomycetaceae > Streptomyces > Streptomyces sp. NBC_01551. The sequence continues at coordinate 1,777,908 of NZ_JAPEPX010000001.1, read as the reverse complement.
CGAGCTGTGCGCGGGCGACGAGCTCAAGGCGCGTGAGGTGCTGGGCCTGAGCGAGGGGCTGCGGGGCGAGGTCGCGAAGAACGCCGGCCTGCGGGACGCGGTGGCGCGGCCGGCGGGGGAGATCTACACCGGTGTGCTGTACGACGCGCTCGGGCTGTCCTCCCTGCCGCAGGCCGCGCGGGCGCTGGCGGACGACTCCCTGATGGTGTTCTCCGGGCTGTGGGGCGCGGTACGGGTGACGGACCGGATCCCCTCGTACCGGTGCTCGATGGGGGTGAAGCTGCCGGGGCTGGGCGCGCTGGGCGCGTACTGGCGGGCGCCGATGGCGCAGGTCATGCCGGAGGCGGCGGGGGAGGGGCTGGTGCTGGACCTGCGGTCCTCGGCGTACGCGGCCGCCTGGAAGCCGAAGGGCGAGGTGGCGGCGCGGGCGGCGACGGTGCGGGTGCTGCACTCGCAGATCGTGGACGGCGTGGAGAAGCGGTCGGTGGTCAGCCACTTCAACAAGGCGACGAAGGGGCGGCTGGTACGGGACCTGCTGGTGGCGGGCGCCGTTCCGGCGACGCCGGCGGAGCTGGTGGCGGCGCTGCGGGACCTGGGCTACGCGGTCGAGGCCGAACCGCCCGCGAAGGCGGCCAAGGCATGGTCCCTCGACGTGGTCGTGACCCAGATCCACTGACGTGGGCAGAACCCGGACCCGCCGGCGAGGCTGGATCGTGGCGGCGGGGCCGGGTCGGGTGGCGGGTTCAGCGGCCCAAGGGCCAGGCGACCGTGGCCGGGGTGTTGGAGTCGGCGTAGGTGGCGCAGGCGTCCGTCAGGGTTTCCAGGAGGGTGAGCGGGTCCGGGAGGGGGTGTTCGATGCCGCGGACCCAGGCCACCGCGTGGTCGCCCGGCAACGCCGCCGGCGGCACCAGCACGTAGCTGCCGCGGCAGTGCCACCGCAGGCCCGGGTGCTCGTCCATCGTCTCGGGGTGGCAGTCCAGCGCGCACGGCCACCACTCGTCCTCGTCCTCGGGGGTCCCGCGCGTCGCGGTGAAGAAGAGCATCCGGGCCTGGTCGCCCGTACCGGCGGACTCGGCGACGGGGCCGACCTCCACGCCGGCGGCCAGCAGCCGCTCAAGCGCGCTGCGGCCGGCTTCGAGCGGGACGTCGAGGACGTCGTGGACCATGCCCGTCGCGGTGATGAAGTTGGCCTGGGGCTCGTTGCGCGCCCAGCGTTCGACCTGCGCGCGGTCGGTGGTCGACTGGGTCTGCCAGGCGAAGGAGACGGGGTGTCGCGCGGGAGTGGGGCAGCCGATGCGGTCGCACGAACACCGGTAGCCGGCCGGATGGGCGGCGGGGGCGAGCGGCAGTCCCGCCGCGGCGACGGCCAGGAGGAGGGCCTCGCGTTCTCGTCCGGGGTCTTCGGCCGAGGGTTTGGACCGCAGGCGAAGCCACTGCGAAATCCTGCTCTGCTCGCCGCGTTTGACGCGGCCGGACTCAGACCCCATCTATCCCCTCACCTGAACGTTGGCCCCGGCAGACCTTCACATGCTCCCACCATCCTGCGCCCCGGATGACCGCACTCCTCAACCGGGGCCCCACGGACAGCCGCTCTGACATCACAACAAATCATAAGAAATCGGCCATAAGTTCCCGGCCGGAAGCCGCGACGAGCCCCCAATGGCGGCATGAGCCGTCAACTGTCAGCCGGTGACTTTCCCCACGCCGCCGGCCGCGACGCCGCCCAGCACCCGGTCCACCAGCGCGTCCGTGAACGCGTGCGTGAGCGGCCCCGTCCGCAGCAGCCAGCGGTACGTCAGCGGGCCGAGCAGCATCTCCACCGTCAGCCGCAGATCCGTCTCCTGCGCGAGCTGCCCGGCCTCCCGCGCCGCGCGCAACCGGGCCTCGTACAGGGCGAGCTGGGGTTCCAGCAGCTGCTCGGTGAAGCTGGCCCCGAGTTCGGGATCCGTGGCCCCGGCCGCCGTCAGGGCGCGCGTGGGGGCCGCGTACTTCTCGTCGTTGAACTGGTCCACCGTCGCCCGCAGGACGGACTTCAGGTCGGCCGCGAGATCACCGGTGTCGGGGAAGCCGGCCCACTCGGCCTCGGTCTCCGCGTCCCCGAACAGCGTCAGCGAGGCCTCCAGCAGCACCGCCGCCTTCGACGGCCACCACCGGTAGATGGTCTGCTTCCCGACCCCCGCCCGGGACGCGATGGCCTCGATGGTCAGCTTGTTGTATCCGACCTCCCCGAGCAGCGCGAGCGCCGCGTCGAGGATCGCGCGGCGGGAACGGTCGCTGCGGCGTCCGGCGTCCGGCGCCTTCGTGGCCTTGGTGGCCGGGGGTTTGGTGCTCATTCGGCCACGCTACCAACCCGAGACGTCTCGTCTTCGAGTCATTCCTTAAACCACCCGGTCAGTTCACTGCGCGGTCCCCTTTGAGGAGAGACGATTCTCTCCACAGCTTCGTGAGTCGTGAGGAGCCTTCTTTGCGCAGAGACGCCACACCCCGGCGCTACCTGATGTGCGCACCCGCACATTTCAAGGTGACCTACTCCATCAACCCCTGGATGGATCCCACGAAACCGGTGGACCTGCCCATCGCGAACGCCCAGTGGGAGGACCTGAGGGACCGCTACCGCGCCCTCGGCCACACCGTGGAGACCCTCACCCCGGATCCCGCCCTGCCGGACATGGTCTTCGCGGCGAACGGCGCCCTCGTCGTCGACGGCCGGGTGCTCGGAGCCCGGTTCGCCTACCCGGAGCGCGCCGCCGAGGCGGAGATCCACCTCGACTGGTTCCGCACCCACGGCTTCCAGGACGTTCACGAGCCGTCCCACGTCAACGAGGGCGAGGGCGACTTCGCCGTCACCGCCAGCTACATCCTGGCCGGGCGGGGCTTCCGCTCCAGCCCGCTCTCGCACGACGAGGCCCAGGAGTTCTTCGGGCGGCCGGTCATCGGCCTCGACCTGGTGGACCCGCGCTACTACCACCTGGACACGGCGCTCAGCGTCCTCGACGGCGACGAGGTCATGTACTACCCGCCCGCCTTCTCGCCCGGCAGCCGGGCCGTGCTGCGGCGGCTGTTCCCGGACGCCCTGATCGCCGACGGCGAGGACGCGGCGGCCCTCGGGCTCAACGCCGTTTCGGACGGGCGGCACGTCCTGCTCCCGCAGGCGGCGACCGGGCTGCTGGCGCCGCTGCGCGACCGCGGCTTCGAGCCGATCCCCATGGACCTCGGGGAACTCCTCAAGGGCGGCGGCAGCGTGAAGTGCTGCACCCAGGAGCTGCGGATGTAGCCGCTACGGAGCGGGCGCCGGCGGCGGCCACTCCTGGCCCCAGTCGGCGTCCCGCGCCGCCTTGTAGAGGTCACCGTGGCGCTTGGTCACGGTGGCCCGGGTCAGCCCCGGCGCGTCACCGCCCTCGGGACCGCACAGGTCCAGCAGGACGAGCCCCTTGCGGATCTGCGGCTTCCGCGTGATCCGGGCGGCGGCGGGCGTCACCGGGAAGCGGGTCGCGGCCACGTAGCTGAACTTCTCGTCCTCGTACGGGAGGGAGCCGCCCTTGACCTTCCGGTGCAGGGAGGACCGGCTGACCCGGGCCGAGAAGTGGCACCAGTCCTGACCGACCTCGATCGGGCAGGTCCCGTCGTGCGGGCAGGGCGCGGCGACCCGCAGCCCGGCCCCGATCAGCTGGTCGCGCGCCTCGCGGATCCGCAGGTACCCGTCCGGCGTGCCCGGCTCGATCAGCACCACCGCCTGCCCGGCGCGCGCCGCTTCGGCGACCACGGCCCGGCGGGCCTCCGGCGTCAGCTCGCCGAGTACGTACGACACCGTCACCAGGTCCGCCTCGGGCAGCACCAGACCGGCGCCGATGACGGCCCGCCGCCAGTCGGCGCCGCGCAGCACCGGGGATCCGGAGGCCGCCGCCAGCTCCTTGCCCAGGGTCAGCGCCGGCTCGGCCCAGTCGAGCACGGTGGTTCCGCGCGGGCCGTCCCAGGTGGCGTCCACCGCCCAGGTCGCGGCGCCGGTGCCGCCGCCCACGTCCACGTGCGAGCCCGGCGCCCACCGCGGGGCCGCCTCGGCCAGCCCGTCCAGCGCGGACCGGACGGCCTCGAAGGTGGCCGGCATCCGGTACGCCGCGTACGCGGCGACGTCGGAGCGGTCGCGCAGGACGGGGGTGTCGGTCGGGGTGGTGCCCCGGTAGTTCGCGATCAGCCGCTCGACGGCGGCCGAGGCCTGCTTGGGCGGCAACCCGTCGAGCAGCCCGCCCAGCGCGGAACGGAGGGTTTCGGCGGTGGTGGCGGGGGCGGAGGCGGAGGCGTTCACCTGCGAAGTTTACGGCGCGCCGGGCAGCCGCATCACGCCGTGGGGACCGCCGCGCTCTCCCGGGCCCGCCAGGGCCGGCACATCCCGAGGAAGCAGCCCGCCGACACCAGGGCGCAGACCACCTGGACCACCGCCATCGGCACCGCCGTGCCCTCGCCGGCGATCCCGACCAGCGGGGTGGCGATCGCCCCGACCAGGAACGACGAGGTGCCCAGCAGGGCCGAGGCCGTTCCGGCGGCGTGCGGGGTGCGCATCAGCGCCTGCGCGTTGGTGTTCGGCAGCACCAGGCCCATCGCCGACATCAGCACGAACAGCGCGGCCGCGATCGGGACCAGCCCGACCTCGCCGAACACCCCGGTGGACATCAGCAGCAGCGCCACCGACGCGGCGGTGATGACGCTGAGCCCGCAGGCCAGCACCTTGTCCAGGCTGACCCGGCCGACGAGCAGCTTGCCGTTGATCTGGCCGGCGGTGATCAGGCCGACCGAGTTGAGGCCGAACAGCAGGCTGAACGCCTGCGGGGAAGCACCGTAGATCTCCTGCACCACGAAGGGGGAGGCGGAGATGTACGAGAAGAGGACCGCGAACGCGAACCCGCCGGCCAGCATGTACCCGGCGAACACCCGGTCGGCGAGGAGCCCGCGCATGGTCCGCAGCGCGGCGCCCACGCCGCCGGTCTGGCGGCGTTCGGCCGGCAGGGTCTCGCCGAGCCCGCGCCACACCAGCACGGTGAGCCCGAGGCCGACGGCGGTGAGGACGGCGAAGACCCCCCGCCAGTCGGAGAAGCGCATCACCTGGCCGCCGATGAGCGGGGCGATGATCGGGGCCGTCCCGGATATGAGCATCAGGGTGGAGAAGAACCGGGCCATCTCGTCACCGTCGTACAGGTCGCGGACGACGGCCCGGGCGATGACGATCGCGGCGGCGCCGGACAGGCCCTGGAGCAGCCGGAAGGCGATCAGCACCTCGGCGGTCGGGGCGAGGGCGCAGAGCGCGGTGGCCAGGACGTAGACCACCATGCCGGTGAGCAGCGGCCGGCGGCGGCCCCACTTGTCGCTCATCGGGCCGATGACCAACTGGCCCAGCGCCATGCCGGCCAGGCAGGCCGTCAGGGTGAGCTGGATGGTCGCGGCCGGGCTGTGCAGGGCGTTGGCGACCTCCGGCAGTGCCGGCAGGTACATGTCCATGGACAGCGGCGGCAGCGCGGTGAGCCCGCCGAGCACGAAGGTGACGAGCAGCCCGGTACGGCGTGCCTTCGCCAGGGGGGTGGGAACGGGGGCAGAGGGCGTCTCGGGCGACGGCTGCTGTGACGCCGTCGCGGGGGCTCTCTCCGACATGCGGACTCCACTCTCATCGTGTTTTTCGCACCCCTGACCGACCCATGTTCTCAGCTATCGGAACGTCCAGGGCCGGATGCCCGGTGTGACGTAGCCTGCGGCCCCATGGACGAAGCTGGGAAGAAGATCGCTGTAGTCACCGGGGCCGGCTCCGGAATCGGGCGCTCCGTGGCGCTCACCCTGGCCGCCGCGGGCTGGTCGGTGGCCGTGGCCGGCCGCCGGACCGAGCCGCTGGAGGCGACCGCCGCGGCGGCCGGGGACGGCGCGGACGTGCTGTGCGTACGGGCGGACGTGAGCGATCCGGGTGACGTGGCCGCGCTCTTCTCGGCGGTACGGGACCGGTACGGGCGCCTCGACCTGCTCTTCAACAACGCGGGCACCTTCGGCCCGGCCGGGGTCGCGCTGGAGGACATCGCCTACGAGGACTGGCGCTCGGTCGTGGACGTCAACCTGACGGGGGCTTTCCTCTGCGCGCAGGCGGCCTTCCGGGTGATGAAGGCGCAGGATCCGCAGGGCGGCCGCATCATCAACAACGGCTCGATCTCGGCGCACGTGCCCCGGCCGAACTCGATCGCCTACACGGCGACCAAGCACGCGATGACCGGGCTGACGAAGTCGCTGTCGCTGGACGGGCGGCCGTACCGGATCGCGTGCGGGCAGATCGACATCGGCAACGCGGCGACCGAGATGACCGAGCGGATGCAGAGCGGGATCCTCCAGGCCAACGGGCAGCTGGCGGTGGAGCCGGTGATGGACGCGGCCGACGTGGCGCGGACGGTGCTGCACATGGCGGAGCTGCCGCTGGAGGCGAACGTGCAGTTCGCGACGGTGATGGCGACGGCGATGCCGTACATCGGGCGGGGCTAGCGGGTGTCCGCGGGGCCGCCGCGCGGGTTCGCGCGGCGGCGGGAATGCCTGCCCCGGTGGGGCGGTTGAGCCGATCATGACGACCGAGGTACTGCGCTACACCGCCTTCTCCGACGACCCGGCCGGCGGCAACCCCGCCGGGGTCGTCCTCGACGCGTCCGGGCTCGACGACGCCGCGATGCTGGGGATCGCCGCCGAGCTGGGCTACAGCGAGACCGCCTTCCTGACCGCGCCCCCGGACGGGTTGGCCGCGGCGCCCGGGCGGGCCTTCACCGTGCGCTACTTCAGCCCGAAGGCGGAGGTCCCCTTCTGCGGGCACGCCACCGTGGCCACCGCCGTGGCGCTGGCCGAGCGGATCGGCCCCGGCGAGCTGGTGTTCGCGACCCGCGCCGGGACGGTGCCGGTGTCGGTCGAGACGGCCGGCGGCGCGCCGCGCGCGGTGCTGACCAGCGTGGCGCCGCACGTCGAGGAGATCTCCCCGGCGGACCTCGCCGAGGCACTGGCCGCGCTGGACTGGCCGGCCGCCGACCTGGACCCGGCGATCCAGCCCCGGATCGCCTACGCGGGGGCCCGGCACCTGGTGCTCGGCGCCGGCACCCGGGCCCGGCTCGCGGACCTCGCCTACGACTTCACCCGGCTGGAGGCGCTGATGCGGCGCCTGGACCTGACCACGGTCCAGCTGGTGTACCGCGAGGGCCCGGCGCTGTTCCACGTACGGAACCCGTTCCCCGTCGGCGGCGTCGTCGAGGACCCCGCCACCGGGGCCGCGGCGGCCGCGTTCGGGGCGTACGCCCGCGATCGGGGCCTGGTCCCGGCCGACGCGGTGCTCACCCTCCACCAGGGCGAGGACATGGGCCGCCCCGGGGTGCTGACGGTGGAGCTGCGGTCCGGGGACCCGCGCGTCCGCGTCGGCGGCGCGGGCACGAGGATCGCATGACGCCGCCTCCCGAGCCGCCGCCTCCCGGACCGCCGGGCCCCGCTCCGGCGCAGGGCCCCGCCATGGAGGTCCTCGTCTTCGCCGAGGCCGAGGTGCCCGCCGGGCTCGCCGGGCAGGTCGCGGCCCTGGAGGGCGAGGCCTGGCCCGGCGCCACACCCGGGCACGACCCGGCCCTCGCCCCGCGCGCGCTGCTGCTCGTCGCGGCCGACGGCACCGTGGCCGCCTCGCTGGCGCTGCTGTTCAAGGAGGTCCGGCACGCGGGACGGACGTACCGCGCGGCCGGGCTGAGCGCCGTGGTCACCCGGAAGGCGCTGCGCGGCCGGGGCCACGGCGCCCTGCTCGTCGCGGCCGCGCGCCGCGAACTGGCCGCCGTACCGGGGCTGGACCTGGTGCTGTTCAGCTGCGACCGGCCGCTGGCGCCGTTCTACGAGGCCGCCGGGTTCACCCGGCTGCCGGGGGCCGTCCTGGTGGGCGGAACGCCCGCGGACCCCCTGGCCACGGACGAGCCCGGCTTCGACAAGGAGGTCCTGGCGGAGTTCCTCGCCCCGGACGCCGGGGCCGCCGCGTTCGAGGGGACCCGCATCGCCCTGTACCCGGGGCCCGTCGACCGTTTGTGGTGACGGCGGGCCCGCACACGCCGACGGGGCCCGGACCGAGCTGGTCCGGGCCCCGTCGGGCATCCGCCACGACCGGCGGCGAGACTTACGCCTCGCGCCCGGCCCCGGTGTCCTGCGGGGCGGCCGGCGCGGGCGCGGCCGGACGCCGGGTCAGACCCGGCGCGAGGAACAGGAACAGCGTCGGGACCAGGTAGGCCACCCACACCGCGACCTGGAGCCAGGTCGGATCCGGCTGGAAGTTGAACGTGCCCTTCAGCAGCGTCCCGTACCAGCTGTCCGGCGGGATCGTGGCGCTGATGTCGAAGGCCTTGTTCGTCAGGCCGGGCACGAAGTCCGCCTCCTGGAGGTCGTGGACCCCGTACGCGAGCACGCCCGCCGCGACCACGACGAGCATCCCGCCGGTCCACTTGAAGAACTTGGCCAGGTTGATCTTCAGGGCGCCCCGGTAGAACAGCCAGCCCAGCACGATCGCCGACGCGATGCCCAGCAGCACGCCCGTCAGCGGGCCCGCGCCGTCACCGGCCGCCTTCACCGAGCGCCACACGAACAGCGAGGTCTCCAGGCCCTCCCGGCCGACGGCCAGGAACGCGGTGGTGACCAGCGCGCCGGTGCCCATCGCGAGGGCCGCGTCCAGCTTCCCGTGCAGTTCGGCCTTCAGGTGCCGCGCGGTGCGCTTCATCCAGAAGACCATCCAGGTCACCAGACCCACGGCGATGATCGACAGCGAGCCGCCGATCGCCTCCTGCGCCTGGAACGTGAGCTCCTGCGTGCCGAATTCCAGCGCCGCGCCGAACGCCAGGCTCAGCGCCGCCGCCAGGCCCACACCGGCCCACAGCGGGGCCAGCTTGTCCTTGTGCCCGGTCTTGACCAGGTAGGCGACGAGGATGCAGACGACCAGGCTGGCCTCCAGCCCCTCGCGCAGACCGATCAGATAATTGCTGAACACGTGGTTTCCCCTTGTCCGCGACTACGACAACAGCGCCCGGCCCCACCAGTCGTCCGCGTCGCGGACGCCCGGCGGGACGGCGAAGACGGCCGAACCCACGTGCTGGATGTATTCGTTGAGTACGTCGGACTTCGCCAGGTTGCGCTGGATCGGCACGAAGCCCTTGCGGACGTCCCGCTGGTAGGCCAGGAAGAACAGGCCCGCGTCGAGGCGGCCCAGCCCGTCCGTGCCGTCCGTGAAGGAGTAGCCGCGGCGCAGGATCGTCGCGCCGTCGTTGGTGTCCGGGTGGGCGAGGCGCACGTGCGCCTCCGGCTTCATCGCCTTCAGGAACGGCTCGTCGCGCTCCTTGGACTTGCCGACCGGGGCACCCTCGGCCTTGTCGCGGCCGAAGATGTCCTCCTGCTCCTGGAGCGGGGTGCGGTCCCAGATCTCGATGTTCATCCGGATCCGGCGGGCGACCAGGTACGAGCCGCCGACCATCCAGGACGAGGCGCCCGGGGCGTCCGTGGCGGACACCCACACGTGCTTGTCCAGGGCCGCGGTGTCGGTGCCCGAGATGTTCCGGGTGCCGTCCTTGAAGCCCATCATGTTGCGCGGCGTCTGCTCCTCGGGGGTGGTCGAGGAGGTCTTGCCGAAGCCGAGCTGCGACCAGCGCATCACGGTCTTGCCGAAGCCGATCCGGGCGAGCTGGCGGATCGCGTGCACCGCGACCTGCGGGTCGTCCGCGCAGGCCTGCACGCAGAGGTCGCCGCCGCTGCGCACCGGGTCCAGGTTGTCGCCGGGGAACAGCTCCAGGTCGATCAGGGCCTCGGGGCGCCTGTCCTCCAGACCGAACCGGCCCTTGGCGAACAGCGAGGGGCCGAAGCCGACGGTCAGCGTCAGCCGGTTCGGCTTGAGGCCGAGGGCCTCGCCGGTGTCGTCCGGCGGGGCCTCGGGGAGGCCGCCGACGGCGCCCTCCCCGACCGGGAGGCCGGCGGTCATCCGCTCGGCCGCCCGGGTCCAGTCCTGGAGGAGCCGGACGAGTTCGGCGCGGTCCTTCGTCTTCACGTCGAACGCCGCGAAGTGCAGCCGGTCCTGGACGGCGCTGGCGATACCGGCCTGGTGCGCGCCGTGGAACGGCACCGCCTCGCCGGTCATCCCGGCCGGGACGGTGCCGGTGCCGCTGGTGAGCGCGGCCACGGTGCCGCCCGCCGCGGCGGCGCCGAGCGCGAGCCCGGCGCCGCCCCAGCCGAGCACGGCCCGACGGGAGGGCGCGCCGGTGGTGTTCCCGTCGCCCTCGGGGCCGGGGCTGGTGCTGCTGTTGGTTTCGTCTGACATGACGGACACCTCTGATGCCGGTGGTGCGGGCTACTTGACGACGGCGGCGGCCAGCTTGGACAGCGGCTCCCCGAGGGCGCTGACGGCGTCCGACAGCTCCTTGCGCTGGTCGTCCTTGACCGTGTCGTACGACTGGAAGTCGTAGCCCGACTTGTCGGCCCGGTACTTGTCGAGCAGCGTGGTCATCGCGGCGAACTGCTTGTCGAGCTCGCCGGCCAGGGCCGGGTCGTTCTTCGCGGCGACCGGCTTGAGCAGCTCGTACGCCTTCTGCGCGCCCTCGATGTTGGCCTTGAAGTCGACCAGGTCGGTGCGGCTGTAGCGCTCTTCCTCACCGGTGACCTTGCCGCTGGCGACCTCGTCGAGGAGCTCCTTGGCGCCGTTGGCCATCGAGGTCGGGGTGATCTCCGCCGTGCCGATCTTCTTCGTCCAGTCGGTGAGGTCGGCCATCAGGGTGTCGGCGAGCTTCTTCTCGGTGTCACCGATCTTGTTGTCGGCCCACAGGGACTTCTCCAGGCGGTGCCAGCCGGTCCAGTCCTTCGCCGGGTCCTGGCCCGCCTCCAGGCCGTCCTCGCGGACGTCGATCTTCGGGTCGATGTCACCGAAGGACTCGGCGACCGGCTCGGTGCGCTCCCAGCCGATGCGGGACGGCGCGTACGCCTTCTTGGCGGCCTCGACGTCACCGGCCTTGACGGCGTCCACGAAGGCCTGCGCCTTGGGGAGGGTCTCGTCGGCCTGCTGCTGGACGTACGTGCGGTACGCGGCGACCGCGGCGTCCAGTGCGGGGTCGCGCTTCTCGGTGGAGCCCTTGCCGGTGGCCTTGACCTGCTGCTTGATGCCGTCGCCCGTCATGCCGGGCTTGCAGGCGATCTCGTAGTCGCCGGCCTTGATCTCGGCGGTGATGGAGGCCTTGGTGCCCGGGCCGATGTTCTCGCGCTCGGTGACGATGCGGCCGTCAGGGAAGAGGACGTACACCTCGGTGACCTTGGAGCCCTTGTTCTCGACCTCGATGGTCGCCTTGCCCGCCGGGAACTCCTTCTTGGAGACCTCGCACGCGGAGTCGGTGGCGCTCACGTGGATCGCGCCGTCGCCGCCGGCGGAGTCGCTCTTCTCGGCGCAGCCGGTGACGGCGGTGAGCGCGGCCGCGACGGCGGCCGCGGTGAGAACGGAGAGGCGGGCGGGGCGCATAGGGAGCTCCTGGGCTTCGGACGTGGGGCCTTCCCGGAGGGGAGTGGCCAGTGAGGCGGACCTAACTTAACCGAGGCTTACCTGACCCATACCGCCGCGTCCAGTGATTCAGCGCACACAGTCGAAGGGCGGACACGGGGCCGTCACGGAGCCCTCATGACGACCCCATGGCAGGGTCAAGCGGAGGTCAAGCCCGGACCGGGACCACCAGCGGGGCGCCCGTCCGGGGGTGCGGAAGGACTTCCACCGGCTGCCGGTACACGCGGCTCAGCAGCGCGTCCTCGAACACCTCGGCCGGCGGGCCGTCCGCCGCGATCCGGCCGTCGTGCAGGACGGCGGCCCGGTCCGCGTACGCGGCAGCCAGGCCCAGGTCGTGCAGGACGACGATCACCGCGTCCCCGGCCGCGGCCCGCTCCCGGCAGATCCGCAGGACCAGCTCCTGGTGGCGCAGGTCGAGGGCGGCGGTGGGTTCGTCGAGCAGCAGCAGCGGGGCCCCCTGGGCGAGCACACGGGCCAGCGCGACCCGGGCGCGTTCGCCTCCGGAGAGCGCCGAGAAGGGGCGCTCGGCGAAGCCGGTCACCTCGGTCGCGGCCATCGCGGCGGCGATCGCCTCCTCGTCGGCGTCGGCGTACGGGGTGCCCGCCCACGGGGCGCGGCCCATCCGCACGACGTCCGCCACGGGGAAGGGGAACGACAGCGCGGCCGACTGGGGGAGCACCGATCGGCGCAGCGCGAGGTCCGGGGCCGACCAGTCGCCCACCGGGCGCCCGTCGATCCGTACCACCCCGGAAGCCGCCGGAAGGTCCGCGGCGAGCGCGGCCAGCAGCGTGGACTTGCCCGCGCCGTTCGGCCCGACCAGGGCCAGCACCTCGCCGGCCCGGGCCGTCAGTTCGATGCCGGCCAGCACCTCGCGCTGCCCGAGCCGTACGTGGAGGTCCGCGGCCTGCGCGAGCGGCGCGCCGGGCGCGGGCCGGGCCGGGACCGTCCGCTTGTTCCTCCTGAACAGGACGTTCACGCCCAGCCCCCTTGCTTGCGGCGGGTCCGACGCAGCAGCCAGAAGAAGAAGGGGCTGCCGATCAGCGCGGTCAGCACACCGAGCGGCAGCTCGGCCGGCGCGGCGATCGTCCGCGCGGCCAGATCGCCCGCGAGCAGGACCACGGCGCCGGCCAGGGCGCTGCCCGGCACCAGGAAGCGGTGCCCGGGGCCGTTGGCCATCCGCAGCAGGTGCGGCACCAGCAGCCCGACGAAGGTGATCACTCCGGCGACGGCGACGGCGGCCGCCGTGAGCAGCGCGACCACCAGGATCAGGGCGAGCCGCAGCCGCTCGACGTCGATGCCGAGATGGCGGGCGGGGCGCTCGCCGAGGGCGAGCAGGTCCAGCTTGCGCGCGTAGAGAGGGGCGATCAGCAGGCCGGCGAGGGCGCAGGGCAGCACGGCGAGCACCTTGGGCCAGGTGGCCTGGGCGAGGGAGCCGAGCTGCCAGAAGGTGATCTGGTTGACCTGACCGCTGTCCGCGAAGAACACGAACAGGCCGATCAGGGCGCCGGCGAAGGCGTTCACCGCGATGCCCGTGAGGATCAGCGTGACGACCTCGGTCTTGCCGCCGTTGCGCGACAGCACGTACACCGAGCCCACCGTCACCAGGCCGGAGACGAACGCGCACGCGGTGATGGTCCAGTTGCCGAGGAAGCTGAGGCCGAGACCGATCGCGGCGACCGCGCCGACGGCCGCGCCGGCCGAGATGCCGATGACACCCGGCTCGGCGAGCGGATTGCCGAACACCCCCTGCATCAGGGCGCCCGCGCAGCCGAGGCTCGACCCGACGAGCAGCGCGAGCACCACGCGCGGCAGCCGTACGTTCCACAGCACGCTCTCCCCGACCCGGTCGAGGGCGGCCCCGCCGAGGCCCAACCGGTGCTGCACGGAGGCGAGTACGTCCCCGGTGGGGATCTCGTACGCGCCGATGCCCGCGGACAGCAGCGCGACGACGAGCAGGGTGCCCGCGAGGGCGGCGGTGAGCAGCGCGGCGCCGCGCCGCTTGCGGACGGGCGGCCGCGCGGGCGGCAGCTCCGTGTTCCGGCCGGCCAGGCCGACGGTGTTGGGGAGGGTCACGTCAGGCCTTGCCGTAGAGCTGGTCGATCAGCGAGGTCAGCACCTGGTCGGTGCGCGGGCCGTAGTTGAGGAGGACGCCGTCGTCCACCGCGACCACGCGGCGGTCCATGCCCGCCGGGGTCTGCGCGACGCCCGGGATCCTCACGAGGCCGTCCAGGCCGCCCACGGACTCCAGGCCCTTGGTCATGACGAGGATCGCGTCGGGCGCGGCGGCCGCCAGGGCCTCGCTGGTGATCGGCGTGAAGTCCTTGCCGAGCCCCGATGCCTTGCCGGTGTCGACCGCGCCCGCGGCCTCCAGCAGTGAGGCCGCGCCCGAGTCGGAGCCGCCCAGCAGGTAGACGGAGGCGGTGCCGCGCAGGTAGAGGAAGGCGACGCGGGGCTTCTTGCCGGAGGCGGCGGCCGGAATGTCCTTGCGGGCGGCGGCGATCCGCTCGGCGGTGCGCTCGTTCAGCCGCGCCCCCGCGTCCTTGACGCCCAGTGCGCCGGCCACGGTCTCGATGCGCTTCGGTACGTCGTCCAGGGACTTGGCCGGGGAGACCACGAGCAGCGGGATGCCCGCGTCGCGGATCTGCCGGATCGCCTCGGCGGGGCCGGAGGTGGTCTCGGCGAGGACCAGGGTCGGGCGCAGCGAGAGCACGCTCTCCGCCGAGACGTCGTGGCCCCGGGTCACGACCGGGAGCCCCGCCGCCTGTTCGAAGGTGGCGGTGATGTCGCGGGCCACGACCCGCTCGCCGAGCCCCAGGGTGTGGACGATCTCGTTCAGGCTGCCGGTCAGCGGGATCACCCGGTCCGCCGAGGTGACGCTCACCCGGGTGCCGTCCGCCGAGGCCACCGTCACCGGCAGGGCGGGTGCGGGGGCCGGGGTGAGCGGCTCGACCCGGTCCGGGATCGACGAGGCGGTGGGGGCGGGGGAGTTCGCCTGGGTGGCCGCACCTCCGCAGCCGGTCACGGCCAGTGCCAGCGCCAGGCCCGCGAGGGCGGCGGCGAGACGGGGGAAGCGGGGTGACGCGGCGGGCGTAGGCACGAGGGCACCGTCCTGATCGTCCGGCTGAGGGCTGGGCTGGGTGGGCCGGCTGGGCTGCGGGGGTGGTGGAGCGGGCTCCGGTTCCGGCCGAGGTTTCGGGGTCCCGGGGGTTCCTCACTCAACTGGTTTAGCTTAGGTTAGCCTAACCTTATTAGCCAGACCCTGGAGGGGGCATTCATGTCCGCAAGACCCGCCCGTGCTATCGCCGTCGCCCTGCTGGCGACCCTGGCGGCCTTGCTGACGGCCCTGGTTCCGGCCACCGCCGCGCACGCCGCGAGCCGTACCGTTCAGGGGGGTCGGCTCGACTGGGGCATCAAATCGTCATTCCAGAGTTACGTCACCGGTCCTGTCGCGAAAGGCGGTTTCAAGCTGAAGAACGGAGCCGCCACGGTCGGCGGCAGCCTCTTCCGCTTCCACTCGGCCACCGGCTCCTACGACCCCGACACCGGCGCCTTCGAGGCCTCGTTCAGCGGCGGAGTCCAATTCCAGGGCCACCAGAAGCCGGACGGCGCGTACGAACTGGACCTCAGCGTCAGCCGCCCCACCATCAAGATCAACGGCGGCAGCGGCACCCTCTACGCGGATGTCTCCAGCAAGGCCAAGGACACCGGCGTGGTCACCACCGAGTCCCAGGTGCCCTTCGCCTCGCTCGGCCTGGGCGGCGTCAACATGGCGGGCGGCGGCAGCCCGATCGCCCTGACCAACATCCCGGTCACCCTCACCGCCCAGGGCGCCAAGTCCTTCGCCGGCTACTACACGGCCGGCGCGCAGCTCGACCCGATCTCGCTCTCCGCCGACGTCAAGGCCGCGCCGGAGGGCGGGCAGTCCTCGGCGCCCGCCGGGTCGTCGCCGAGCGCGCAGCCGAGCGGGAGCGCGTCCCCGCAGGGCAGCCGGGCGCCGGGGGCCTTCGTCGACGCAGCCGTCGACTGGGGCGTGCGGCGCACCTTCCGCGAGTACGTCACCGGCTCCATCGGCCAGGGCAAGTGGACCCTCGCCGACGGCGCCCGGGACGGCGGCGCTCTGTTCCGCTTCGGGCAGGGCAAGGGCTCGTTCGACGGCGAGAAGGGCGCCCTGGACGCCGCGTTCGCCGGCACCGTCCACTTCACCGGCGCCCACCTCGACCTGAAGCTCGGCGCGGTGACCGCCAAGGTCCAAGGCGGCAGGGGCGTCCTGAGCGCGGACGTCACCACCGCGGGCGCGACGAAGAGCGCCGTCCCGCTGGTCGAGTTCGACGCCAAGGGCCTCAAGACCGAGGGCGGCCTCGCCACCCTCACCGAGGCCCCCGCCACCCTCACCGAGGACGGCTCCCGGGCCTTCAACTCCATGTACAAGGCGGGCACCGAGATGGACCCCGTCTCGCTCGCCGTCGCGCTGGACGCCGGCGCGCGCCTGCCGGCCCTTCCCGACCTCGGCTCCACGGCCTCCTCCTCCTCGGCGTCCGCCGCCGCGCCGGCCCCGGCGCGGAATGCGGCCGACGGGTCCTCGGACACCGGGACGTACATCGCCGTCGGCGTGGCCGTCCTGGTCCTGGCCGGCGGCGTCGCCTTCCTGACGCTCCGCAAGCGCCGCGAACCGGCGCCGGCCTCTGCCCCGGCTCCGGAGGACTCCGCCTCCGAGGGTTCGTCTTCCGCCGCCCCGGAAGCCGAGTCCCCGGACGCCGCCTCGGCGGACGGCTCCTCGACCTCCTCTTCCTCGCCCGAGCCGGGGCCCACGGACACCCCCCGGTCCTGACGGCCGGCGCTCACCCCACCCCCCTCCCTCCGTCCCCCGCCCCCAGGAGTACTCAGCCATGTCGTCCCAGCGCCGCTCCGTCGCCCTCGCGGCCGCCATCGCCACCCTGGCCGCCCTCGGCGCCACCGCCTTCATCCTGCCCGCGACGGCGAACGGCGGGGCCCCGGCCGCCGCTGCCGCTGCCGCCGCGCCGAGGCCGATCGTCGGCGGCACCCTCGACTGGGGCCTGCTGGAGCGGTACCGCACGTACATAGAGAAGACCGCCAAGGGCACGATCACCACCACGGACGGCGCCACGAGGAACGCGGACGGAACCTTCCGCTTCGCCTCGGCCACCGGCCAGTACGACGAGGGCACCCGCGTCGTGACCGCCGCCTTCAAGGGCACCGTCGTCTTCGACGCCTCCGCCCACGGGTTCGTCGTGAAGCTCGGCAACCTCCGTTTCGACACCGGGACGAAGAAGGTCACCGGCGACATCACCAAGAACGGGGTGCTCACCCCGAACGTGCCGCTCGCGGACGCGGCCTTCGCCGGCCCGGTGATGACCAAGCTGGAGACCACCCTCACCAAGGACGCCGCCGACCAGCTCGGCGCCCCGCAGTACGCGGGCCTGAAGGGCGACCCGCTGACGTCGGCGCTGGAGTTCGCGGCGCCCGAGCCCGGCCCGTCCGGCTCGACCTCCGCCTCGTCCTCCCCGGCGCCCACGAAGTCCCCGACGACGACCGCCTCGGCCCCGCCGGCCGACGGCCCGCAGCCCGTCCTGAGCGGCAAGCTGACCTGGGGCATCAAGGAGTCCTTCCGCACGTACGTGCAGGGCGCGGGCGGCACCATCACCCCGGCGGGCGGCGCGGCCAAGAGCGGCGACACGTTCTCCTTCGTGGCCGGCAAGGGCGAACTCGACGTCAAGAAGCGGAAGCTGAACGCCGCGTTCGAGGGCAACCTGCGCTTCCAGTTCGCGGCCCACGGCATCGACATGACCTTCGGCAACATCAAGGTGAACGCCGAGGGCGCCAAGGGCACGCTGCTCCTGGACGTGAAGAACGCCTCCGGCACCAAGACGGCCGTCCCCTTCGCCACCCTCGACCTCACGAAAGCCGACTACAAGACGAAGGGAGGCCTGCTCTCCCTGGGCGGGGTCCCGACCGCCCTGACGGCCGAGGGCGCGGCCGCCTTCACCAACGACACCAACGGCTCCATGTACAAGGCGGGCGACCGGATCGACGACGTCAACCTCGCCGTGGCCGTGGAGAAGGACGTCGTCCTGCCGACCGCCACGCCCACCAAGACGACGTCGACGGGCACGCCGACGTCGGGCACCACGACCGGCTCCACCGGCTCCACCGGCTCCACGGGTGGCACCGTGGGCGGCGGCGGCACGGTCGGCGGTGGCGGCAGCGTCGGCGGGAACCTGGCCGCCACCGGCGCCGAGATCCCCGCCGGGGCCCTGCTCGGCGCGTCCGGCACGGTGATCGCCGCCGGCGCCGGCGCGGTGTACCTCGCGCGCAGGCGGCGTACGGCCGGAAACTGAGCCGTGCTTGAATTCCCGCGTGAACGATCTGGACGTGATCAAGGTCTTCTGCGCGGGTGACGGCCGGTTCGGCAACCTGCTCGGAGTCGTACGCGACGGCCGGACCTGCCCGGACGACGCGTCCCGGCAGGCGCTGGCCGCCGAACTCGGCTACAGCGAGACGGTGTTCGTCGACGACCCCGAACGCGGGGTCGTCGACATCCGCACGCCCGGCACCCGGATGACCTTCGCGGGCCACCCGCTGGTCGGGGTCGCCTGGCTGCTGGACATCGAGGAGCTCCAACCGCCCGCCGGATCCGTATGGGCGCGCGACGACGGCGAGTTCACCTGGATCACCGCCCGCCCGGAGTGGGTCGAGGGCAAGCGCACCGAGCAGTACGCGAGCGCCGCCGAGGTCGAGGCGCTGCCGGCCCCGCCACCGGGAGAGGGCTGGCTGTACGCCTGGGCCTGGGAGGACGAGACGGCGGGGCGCGTGCGGGCCCGGGGCTTCCCGCGCCGGCCCGACGGGGCCATCGTCGAGGACGAGGCCACCGGTTCGGCGGCGATCTTGCTGACCGCCGAGCTGAACCGCGCCCTCAACATCACCCAGGGCGCCGGATCCCAGATCCTCACCGCCCCCGGCCCGGACGGCACGGTCGAGATAGGCGGCCGCGTCCGCTTCGCGAACTGAGCCGGGCCGCGGGGCCCGACGGCACAAGGGCGCGGGCCCGCAGGCCCGCGCCCTCCCCGGTCCGCCGCGGCGGCTACGCGCTCAGGCGGAACTGCTCGCCCAGCTGGTTGAAGACCGCCCCGTTGAAGTCGAAGGCGCGCTTGCACTCGTCGATGATGCGCTGCTTCTCCAGGTCGTCGGCGGCGATCGCGTCCAGCAGCTCGCGGTAGGTCCGCTTGAAGGCCGCCGGGTTGGAGATGTCCGCGAAGACGTAGAACCGCACGCCGTCGCCCTTGCGCTCGAAGCCCCAGGTGCGCTCGGCCTTGTCCCGGATGATCTGGCCGCCGGAGAGGTCGCCCAGGTACCGGGTGTAGTGGTGGGCGACGTACCCGCCCGGCCAGCCGGCCGCGCACTCGGCGACCCGGGCCGCGTACGCCTCGGTGGCGGGCAGCGCCACCAGCGACTCGCGCCACCCCGGTCCGCGCAGGTGCGCTAGGTCCCGCTCGATCTCGGCGACGCGCATCAGCTCGGGCCGGATGAAGGGCCCGGCGACCACGTCGTCCTTGAGGGACTCGGCCGCGTCCTCCAGGGCCCGGTAGACGAACCACAGCTGCTCGGTGTAGCGCGTGTAGGCGTCCACGCCGAGCCGGCCGCCCAGCAGGTCGCTCATGAACGTCGAGGTCTCCGCCTCGGTGTGCTGCTCGTGCGACGCGACGCGGATGACCGTCGAGAAGGCGTCCAAGGCGTACCTCCGGGGAGTCCAGAAAGCGAGGAGCAGGCGTGGCGGCACCGCCGCCACACCCGATCCTCCTACTTAGGTTTACCTAAGTCAATGTGTTCCCGACGCCTTGTCGGTAAAAACATCCGCCGCGCCGAACCGCGCGCTCCGCCCTACGGCAGCGTCAGGATCTCCGCCCCCGACTCGGTCACCACGAGGGTGTGCTCGAACTGCGCGGTGCGCTTGCGGTCCTTCGTGACGACCGTCCAGCCGTCGTCCCACATGTCGTACTCGTGCGTGCCCAGCGTCAGCATCGGCTCGATCGTGAAGGTCATGCCGGGCACGATCGTGGTCGTGGCGTGCGGGCTGTCGTAGTGCGGGATGATCAGGCCGGAGTGGAACGACGAGTTGATGCCGTGGCCGGTGAAGTCCCGGACCACGCCGTAGCCGAAGCGCTTCGCGTACGACTCGATGACCCGGCCGATGATGTTGATCTGGCGGCCCGGCTTCACGGCCTTGACGGCCCGGTTCAGCGACTCGCGGGTGCGCTCCACCAGCAGCCGCGACTCCTCGTCCACCTCGCCGCACAGGTAGGTGGCGTTGTTGTCGCCGTGCACGCCGCCGATGTACGCGGTCACGTCGAGGTTCACGATGTCGCCGTCCCGCAGGACGGTCGAGTCGGGGATCCCGTGGCAGATGACCTCGTTGACCGAGGAGCAAAGGGACTTGGGGAAGCCCCGGTAGCCCAGCGTCGAGGGGTAGGCGCCGTGGTCGCACATGTACTCGTGGGCGACCCGGTCCAGCTCATCGGTGGTCACCCCCGGGGCGACGAGCTTGGCGGCCTCTTCCATCGCCTGGGCGGCGATCCGGCCGGCGATGCGCATGGCCTCGATGGTCTCGGCCGACTGCACCTCCGGTCCGGTGTACGGAGTGGGCGCGGGCTTGCCCACGTACTCGGGCCGGCGGATGTTGCCGGGGACGGAACGGGCGGGGGAGAGCTCGCCGGGTACGAGCAGCGACTGGCCAGACATGCAAGCGAGTGTATCCAGCAGGGATGGGGCAGCATGGCGGCAGAGGAACGGTGACGAGAGGAGCCCGAGGACGATGGCCCTGTTCAAGAAGCGTCAGGTGGGCAAACCCGGTGAGTGGTATTACTGCCTGGTCCACCAGAAGGTCGAGGAAGGCCCGGAATGCCCGGCCAAGGACCGGTTCGGGCCGTACGACACGCCCGAGGAGGCGAGCCACGCCATGGAGACCGCCCAGGAGCGGAACCTCGAATGGCAGAACGACCCGAAGTGGAACGACAAGACCCGCGAGGGCGCCGAAGGCGACGGCGAGGGCACGGCGACCCCCTGACGCCCCCTGCCCCCTGACGCCCCTGCCTCTCCCTGACGCCGCCGGACGACTTGGGCGCTACCAGCGGCTCGGCGGCGGCGCGGTCAGCTGCTCGGCCAGCCGGGCGAGCCGGTCCCGAAACCGGCCCGGCCCGCGCCGCGCCGGCAGGCCGTTCTCCCCGGCCGCCGCGCTGACCAGGTGCTGCACGGTGTCCAGGTCCAGCCCGGCCGTACCGTCCCGCGGCACCGACAGCCCCTCGTGCGCGAGCGCGGCCAGATCCGGATCCCCGCCGTCCAGGGACAGTACGGTCGCCCCCGCCCGCCGGGCGTCGTGCACCCGCTCCAGCAACCCGCCGCCGGGCCGCTCCGGGGCCACCACCAGCAAGGTGTGCCCGCGCCGCGCCACCGCCAGCCGGCCCAGCCCCACCGAGAGGTGCGGCGGCTCATTCGGCCGCACGTGATGGCGCACCAGCGTGGGCGCCAGCTCCGGCCGGCCCGACCAGGCCGCCTCGTCCACCAGGTGCGCGGCCAGATGCCAGGGCTCGTACCGCTCGGTCCCCACCAGCAGCAGCGGGCCGCCGGCCGGGACGAGCGAGCGCCGCAGCGCCCCGGCGAACTGCCGGGCGGCGCCCGGCCACCGCGTACCGGCGAGCACCTCGCGAAGCAGCGCGACCCTCACGGTGTCCATGGCGGCATCCTGCACCATCCGAAGGGCCTCGGGAGGGGGTTGTCCGCAGGCTCCCACCCGTTCGGCTTTCGCATACTCGGCAGTACGCTCGCCCCCATGACTTCCACAGACAGCACGCAGGCACCGCAGCCGCAGAAGCCGCCGGCCAAGGACCCGTGGGACCTCCCGGACGTGTCCGGCCTCGTCGTCGGCGTCCTCGGCGGCACCGGCGACCAGGGCCGGGGCCTCGCCTACCGGTTCGCCCGGGCCGGCCAGAAGGTGATCATCGGCTCGCGCGCCGCCGACCGCGCGCGGACCGCCGCCGAGGAACTCGGCCTCGGCGTCGAGGGCGCGGACAACGCGGAGTGCGCGCGCCGCAGCGACGTCGTCATCATCGCGGTGCCGTGGGAGGGCCACGCCAGGACCCTCGAAGCGCTGCGCGAGGACCTCGCCGGCAAGCTCGTGGTGGACTGCGTCAACCCGCTCGGCTTCGACAAGCAGGGCGCGTACGCCCTCCAGGTCGAGGAGGGCAGCGCGGCGCAGCAGGCCGCGGCCCTGCTCCCCGACTCCCGGGTGACGGCGGCCTTCCACCACCTCTCGGCGGTCCTGCTCCAGGACGAGACGGTCGAGGAGATCGACACCGACGTGATGGTCCTCGGCGAATCCCGCGCCGACACCGACATCGTCCAGGCCCTCACCGCCCGCATCCCGGGCATGCGCGGCGTCTTCGCGGGGCGGCTGCGGGGCGCGCACCAGGTCGAGGCGCTCGTCGCCAACCTGATCTCCACCAACCGCCGCTACAAGGCCCACGCGGGCCTGCGCGTCACGGACGTCTGAGCACCGCGGGCCGTCGGCCGGGCCGCCGGCGGGGTCAGCCGCGGCGGCCCGTACGCGCCTCCAGGGGCCCGAGGCGGGCCACCACCGCCTGGTGGAAACGGTCCACGGCCTCGTCGACGCTGCGGATGAAACCGGACTCGGTGTTGCCGCGGGTGTTGCCCATGCCCTTGATCAGCGTCAGCCGGAACCCGGTGACGGGAGCGCCGCTCCTGGGCAGCAGGTCACCGGGCTCCGGCCGCAGCCGCTCCAGCGTGCCGCGCGGCCCGTTCTCGCCCTCGACGAGGCTCTCCACGTGCAGGTCCGCCGGGGCCTCGGCCAGCAGCCGCACCAGCCGCTTCACCGAAACCAGCGGGTACGAGCCCTCCGGCGCCGGTACCTCCACGGAGGTGCGGACCTTCCCCGTCCGCAGATCGGCGGTCACCGCGATGACACTGCTCGTCCCCTCGACGCGCAGCTCGGCCGAGAGCCGGCCGTCCAGGCACAGCCGCTCCGCGGCGGCCGCCCGCCGGGTGCCCGGATCGCTGCCGCGCCGCACCCGCTGCACCGGGAGCGCCTTCTGGCCGAGTTCCCCGCCGAGCCGCAGGCAGACCTGGCGGATCAGCCGCTCCCAGCTCTCGACGACCTCGGTGGCGCGGGGGTCGCCGAGACCGAGGGTCTCGTCCTCGATGCCGTTGCGCACGGGGACCCAGGCGGGGCCCATGTTCTGGAACCCGTGGCAGCCCGACTGCTCGTGCTGGAGGTACGCCAGCAGCTCCTGCAGCAGCCAGGCGTGCGCGGCGTTGCCCACGCCCTCGTGCCGGATCAGCAGCTGGGCCTGGTGGGCGACTTCGGCCCAGGACAGGTGCCAGAGCCCGACCTTGTGCTTGCGCCGCCCGTCGATCTTGACGTCCACCATGGCGGTGCCTTCGAGGGCCACGTCGTTGGAGAGCGTGATCACGGACTCGTAGCCCCGGCGGGCCGCGATGTCCATGTACTGCTGCACCTGCTCGGGCTTGAGCGGGTTGCCGTTGGTCTTCGTCTCGACCAGCGCCGTCCACAGCTTCCCGGCGCGCTCGACCCGGATCACCCCGTCCGGGCGGCGCGGGGTGTCGCCGTGCGGGAGGGACACCTCGGTGAAGGTCTGCATCCGTCCGGCGGGGGCGCCGAAGGCCGCGGTGAGACGGCGGCCGAACTCCGGGACCTGCGCCATGACGGACAGCAGGACCGAGGTCGCGCGTACTTCCCGCTCCTTGTCGCTCTTCAGCGTCGGTACGGGGAACAGCCGGGCCGGGCGCCAGGAGTCGTTCTCGGCGAGCGACTTGCCGGGGGCCTTGGGCAGCGTCACCTTCTTCCGGGTCGTCCGCGTGGCCGCTCGCCCCCGGGTCTGGGCGGGCACGGCGGCGCCGGCCTCCGGGGCGGCCGGGCCGGCTGCCGGGTCCGGCGGCGCGGCGGTCACGACCGCGGGCCCGGCGATCGCCGCGACCGCGCCCTCGGCGGCCCCGGCACCGGGCGCGATGGCCGGCGCGGCCGGAGCCTGGGCGGTCCCGGTCCCGGCATCGGCATCGGGTACGGACGCCGGCGCGGCCGGAGCCTCGGCGGGCGGCGCGGCCTGCGCCGGCTCTCCCTCCTCCCCGGCGTCGCCGGCCTCCCCGGCCTCCTCCGACTCCTCGACGGTGATGCCGAAGTCCGTGGCGAGGCCCGCCAGGCCGGTCTCGTAGCCCTGCCCGACGGCGCGGAACTTCCACTCCTCCCCGCGCCGGTACAGCTCGCCGAAGATGAACGCCGTCTCCACGCTCGCGTCCTCGATGGAGAACCCGACCAGCGGTTCGCCCGACCGGTCCGCGACCGTCATCCGCAGGCCGTCCAGGTCGCCGAAGCACGTGCCGCCGTACTGGCTGGCCGCCACCACGATCCGGGCGACCCCCTCGGGGACCGCGGTCAGGTCCACCCCGATCCGGTCCTCGTCGCCGCTGTCCGTGGGCGTCTTGCCCAGCAGCTGCACGCTGCCGTCCGCGGCGGCGGGGTTGTTGTAGAAGTAGAAGTCGTTCTCGCTGCGGACCTTGCCGTCCTCGCCGACGAGGAGGACGGAGACGTCGGCGTCTCCGGCCCCCGACGCGCTGCTCCAGCCCAGGCTCACCACGACCGAACCGGCGTCCTCGCTGAGGGCGGTCAGGCTCACGTTCGCGCCTTTGGAGATCTCCCGCATGTCTTTCCCCCCGATGCCCGTGCGCGCACACCACCGCCGCACCCGGCGACCGTAGCGGCGCCCCGGGTGGAAGATCAGGCAAATGGCGAAAAACGCGGGCGGACGGGTCGGACGGTGTCGGGGGAGCCTTTACGGGAGCACGGCAGGGCATGGGGGACACTGGAGGGGCTCGACCCCGTCCCGTGTCGCCGAGGAGCTGTTCCCCATGCCCCGCCTTGCCGTGTTCGCCGTAGTCGTCTGCGCCCTGTCCGTGGCCGCGGCCGTCGTCGCCTTCGTGGAGGGCAGCTTCCTCGGCATCGTGTGGGTGCTGCTGGCCGGCGTCACGTCCAACATGGCCTGGTTCTACGTGCGCAAGGCGAAGGCGGCCAAGGCGGCCGAGGCCGCCCGCCCCGCGAGCTAACCGGCCTTCGGCCACACGTAGAGGCTGCCGCTGACGGACACGTCCGTCGTCGATCCGCCGCTCAGGTGCTCGATCGTGGCCATGGACACGGCGCCCTCGGCGGTCACCGCGCAGACGGCGGCGCCGACGGCGAAGCCGCGCTGCTTGGTCCGCGTCGTGTCGAACAGGGGCAGCGGCCCGAAGCCGGTGCCCGCGGCCGCCCGGCACGCCTCGGCGGTGCGGGGAGCGTCGGCCCGCAGCAGGCCCACGCGGGTGTTCGGCAGGCCCCGCAGCACGTAGTCCCCGATGCCCGTGCAGGTGTCCGGCCAGTACAGCAGCTCGGCCCCGCCGGGGTTCTCCACCGCCCCGTCGCGCTCCCGCTCGACGCGGCTCTCGCCGGTGTCGAGGTCCACCAGCTGCTGTTCGTGCTGCGTGCACGGCGCGGGCGCCAGACCCCAGGTCGCCTTGCGCACCGGGCCGTGCCCGGCCGGGGGAGTGAGGTCGATCTCCGCCGGCGGGGCGGCGGACGCGCTGCGGCCGGGAGCGGGGGAGGTGGCGTCCGTACGCGGCGGCGTGGCGGCGGCCGTCTGCGGGCCGGCGGCGGCCGGAGCGGGTGTGGAGGCGGCCGGAGCGGGTGTGGAGGCGGGTGAGGCGTCACGGCCGCCGCTCACGATCACGCTGACCACGATGCCCAGCAGCGGGATCGCGATCCCCCCGACCCACCAGGCCCACCGCGGCGGCGTGGCACCCGGCTGCGACGGCGGCCCCGGGGGCGAGGGCGGATACGACGGTGGCGGTGGCGGAGGCGTCCGATCCGCCTGTCCCTGTGGTGCCGTCACCCTCAAGTCCCCCTGTTCGCGTCGGTGTTCACCTGCGACACCAGGGTAATCAAGCCTTCGGGGCGCGGCGTCCCGCCTAGTCCGCCGGGGCGGCGCAGAAGTACCCGTCGGTCTCCTGCCAGAACCGGTAGAGGTTGTGGCCGCAGTAGGTCTCCTGCTCGTTCACGCCCAGCGCGGACAGCACGCCGTCCACCACGCCGAAGAAGAACTGGTTGACCTCCGGGATCCACAGCAGCGCGAACAGGGCGATCAGACCGAACGGCGCGATCGGCGCCAGCTCGCGGCGCACCCGGTGCGAGAGCCAGGGCTCGATGACCCCGTAGCCGTCCAGACCCGGCACCGGCAGGAAGTTCAAGATCGCCGCCGAGACCTGGAGCAGGGCCAGGAACGCCAGCGCGAAGCGGAACGTCACCGGCACCCCGTCCAGCGCGTCCAGCCAGAACGGGGCCGTGCACACGACCGCGAACGCGACGTTGGCCAGCGGGCCCGCCGCCGAGATGAGGCTGTGCTTCCAGCGGCCCGCGATCCGGTCGCGCTCGATGTACACGGCGCCACCGGGCAGGCCGATCCCGCCCATGATCACAAAGAGCACCGGCAGCACGATGCTGAGCAGCGCGTGCGTGTACTTGAGCGGATTGAGCGTCAGGTAGCCCTTGGCGCCGACGGTGAGGTCGCCGCCGTGCAGGGCGGTGCGGGCGTGCGCGTACTCGTGCAGGCAGAGCGAGACGACCCAGGCGGACGTCACGAACAGGA
The DNA here is from genome assembly GCF_026339935.1 of Streptomyces sp. NBC_01551. Lineage (NCBI taxonomy): Bacteria > Bacillati > Actinomycetota > Actinomycetes > Kitasatosporales > Streptomycetaceae > Streptomyces > Streptomyces sp. NBC_01551. Next base: position 1,751,643 of record NZ_JAPEPX010000001.1, on the reverse strand, counting down.
ACACCGCGAGGCCCGGGCTGGCCGCGTAGCCCGTCCACACGGCCCAGCCGGTGACCGCCATCACCGCGACGATGCCGAGGAATACCGAACTGATGCGCCGCTCGCCGCGGCTGCCCTGATGACCCATGCGGCGAAACCTATCCCGGGCGCGGCGCGGGCAGGGGGCCGGGTCCGGAGAGAATGGGCCGGTGCGCTACGCGATTCTCGGCACCACCCAGGCCATCCGCGACGACGGGACCCCCGTCGCCGTCGGCGGAGCGCGCCTGCGGGCGCTGCTGACCGCGCTCGCGCTGCGGCCGGGGCGGGCGGTCCCGGTGCACGCGCTGGTCGCCGAGGTGTGGGACGGGGATCCGCCGACCGACGCCGTGGCCGCGCTGCAGGCGCTGGTGGCCCGGCTGCGGCGGGCGCTGGGGCACGCGGCCGTGCGCTCCGCGGAGGGCGGGTACGTCCTGGCCGCCGCCCGGGACGACGTTGACCTGTTCCGCTTCGAGCGCCTCGCCCGGGAGGCCGCCGCGGCCGCCGACCCGGCGGAGACCGCCGCCCTGTACGACGAGGCCCTCGCCCTGTGGCGCGGGCCCGCGCTGGCCTCCCTCCCGGACCCGGCGGCCGAGTCCGCGCGCTGGGAGGCGGTACGGCTCCAGGCGCGCCGGGGCCGGGTCGCCGTCGCCCTCGACCTCGGGCAGGCGGAATCCGCGCTCCCGGAACTGACCGCGCTGTGCGCCGCACACCCGCTGGACGAGCCGCTCCACGCCCTGCGCATCCGCGCCCTGCGCGACACCGGCCGCCCGGCGGAAGCCCTGGCCGCCTACGAAGCCCTCCGCCGCGACCTCTCCACCCGCCTGGGCACCACCCCGGGCCCCGCCCTGCGCACCCTCCACGCCCACCTCCTGACCCCGCCCCCGGCTCCCCGGCCCTACGGCGCCCCCGGCCACGCGGGCGACGGGGACCGGCCCGCGCGGTCGGCCGGGGTGCGGCAGCCCGGCGGTGCGGCGGCCGAGGAGGGCGACACCGGCCAGGGCAGTGGGGGCGATGGGGCCGTACCGCCCGGCCAGGGCAGCGGTCAGGGGAATCTGCGGGCGCGGCTCACCACCTTCGTCGGGCGGGAGGAGGACATCCGGGTCATCGGGGAGGATCTGGTGCGGGCCCGGCTCGTGACGCTGCTCGGGCCCGGTGGGGCCGGGAAGACCCGGCTCTCGCAGGAGGCCGCCGAGGCGCAGGATCCCGGCAGCTGGCCCGACGGGGTGTGGATCGCCGAACTGGCGCCCGTGGACGACCCGGAGGACGTCGCCGAGGCCGTACTCGCCGCGCTCGGGGCGCGGGAGACCAAGCTGCGCGGCGCCGCCGCCGAGGAACTGCGGGCGCTCACGGGCCGCGGCGGCGACACCCCGCTCGACCGGCTCGTCGACCACTGCGCCCGGCGCCGGCTCCTGCTGCTCCTGGACAACTGCGAGCACGTCATCGGCGCCGCCGCCGAACTCGCCGAGCGCCTCCTGACCCACTGCCCCGGCGTCCGGGTCCTCGCCACCAGCCGCGAACCCCTCGGCGTCCCGGGCGAGAACCTCCGCCCCGTCGAGCCGCTCCCCGACCCCGTCGCGCTGCGGCTGCTCGCCGACCGCGGCGCCGCCGCCCGGCCCGGGTTCAGCGTCGCGGACGATCCCGGCTCCGCCGCGGAGATCTGCCGGCGCCTCGACGGGCTCCCGCTCGCCATCGAGCTGGCCGCCGCCCGGCTGCGGCTGCTCACCCCGCGCCAGATCGCCGACCGCCTCGACGACCGGTTCCGGCTCCTGACCAGCGGCTCGCGCACCGTCCTGCCCCGCCAGCAGACCCTGCGCGCGGTCGTCGACTGGTCCTGGGACCTGCTGGACGAGCCCGAACGCGCCGTCCTGCGCCGCCTCTCGGTCTTCGCGGGCGGCTGCGACCTGGCCGCCGCCGAAGCCGTCTGCGCCGACGCCAACGCCAACGCCGACGCCAACGCCAACGCCGACGGCAACCGCGCCCTGGACGTCGCCGACACCCTCGGCTCCCTCGTCGACAAGTCCCTCGTCGTCGCCGCCCCCGGCCAGGGCGGCGGTGAGATGCGCTACCGGCTCCTGGAGACCGTCGCCGAGTACGCCGCCGACCGGCTGGCCGCGGCCGCCGGGGACCGCGAGGACACCGAGCGGCGCCACCTCTCGTACTACCGCGAACTCGCCCGCACCACCGAGCCGCTGCTGCGCGGCCACGGCCAGCGCGCCGCCGTCGAACGGCTCACCACCGAGTACGAGAACCTGCGTACCGCCCTGCGCCGGGCCGTCGCGCTCCGCGACGCCGACGAGGTGCTGTGCCTGGTCCACTCCCTGGTCTGGTACTGGATCATGCAGGACCTGCGCACCGAGTCACGGCACTGGGCCGAGGCCGCCGCCGCCCTCGGCCCCGACCCCTTCGCACCGCCCGCCGCCCCCGCCGTGCCCGTCCTGGAGCGGATCGTCGACGTGCCGCCGCCGTACGCCGGCGAACTGCTCACCGAGGGCTGGCGCGGCATCCAGCTGATCCGGCTGGCCGCCCGCGACCAGAACAGCGCCGACTGGAGCACCCCGGAGGTCCGCGACCAGATCGCGGCCATGACCGGCGTGTACCGGCCCGGGCTCCCGCAGACCTGCCGGCCCCCGGCCGGCCTGTGGGTCTACGCCGTGATGATCTCCGGCGACACCGGGCTGCTCCAGCGGGTCGTGCACGAGAGCGTCGAGACCGCCCGGGCCCTCGGCTACCGCTGGGAGCTCGCCTCGGCCCTCCAACTGCGCGCCAACATCCTGGCCAACCGCGCCGACTGGGCCGGCGACGCGTCCCGTGATGCCGAGGAGAGCCTGGCCCTCTTCCGCGAGCTCGGCGACGACTGGGGCTGCGCCGAGGCCCTCTCCGCCCGCGCCGAGTCCCGCGAGAAGCGCGGCGAGTACGCCTTGGCCGCCCAGGACTTCCGCGAGGCGATCGAGCATGCCGAGCACCTCGGCGCCAAGGCGCAGGTGGCGGTGCTCCGCGTGCGGATGGCCGGCACCCTCACCGAGATCGGTGAGGTGGAGGCGGCCGAGGAGATCCTCACCGAGATCATCGGCAAGTTGCAGAGCTTCGGCAACGAGGCCATGCCCGCCGCCCGGATGTTCCTCGCGGGCATCCTCGGCCGCAGCGGGCGGTTCACCGAGGCCCGCGCCCAGATCAAGGCGCTGCGCGAGGAGTTCACGTTCGGCGCGTACGCCGTCTTCGACGTGTTCCTGGTCGCCACCGTGGCCTGGCTGGACAACGCGGAAGGCAAGTACGAGGACGCGCTGGCGGTGGTCCGCGGCGCCGCGGACGGCGCCCGCGACCCGCTCGCGGTGATGGTCGCCCCCTACCTGTCCGCCGTGTTCCTGCTGACGGCGGCCGTCGCCCTCGCCTCGCCCGGCGGCCCCCAGCGGCCGCGGGACGCCGCCCGGCTGGTCGGCGCGTACCGGACCCACCTGCCGCCCGGCCATTTCCCGGTCACCACCGAACGCGCGGACGCCGCCCGCGCCGAGGAGCTGGCGAGGGCGGCGCTGGGTGACGCCGGGTACGAGGCGGCGTACGCCGAAGGCGGTGGCCTCACCCTGGAGGAGGCCACCGCCCTCATCTGACCCGGTCCCCCGTCCGGGGTCCGTCCGGGACGCGATCCGGAACGGACCGGCCGGCTCGGATCAGGTCTTCTGGCGGAACTTGCGGACCGCGAGCGGCATGGTGACCGCGGTGATGGCGACCGACCAGATCAGGGTCATCGTCACCGAGTGGCCGACCGGGCCGCCGTTCATCAGGCCGCGTGCCGCGTCGGCCAGGTTGGACAGCGGGTTGTAGTCGGTGAAGGTCTGCAGCCAGCCCGGCATGGTCGTCGGCATGGCGAAGATCGAGCTGCCGAACTGCAGCGGCATCAGCACCACCATCGCCATGCCCTGGACGGCCTGCGCCGAGCTCAGGGTGAGGCCGAGCAGGATGAAGATCCACATCAGCGAGGCGCCGAACACCGCCGACAGCCCGATGGCGAGGAACAGGTCCAGCACCGAGGTCTTGATCGACATGCCCAGGATGAAGCCCATGATCAGCAGGATGCCGATGGCGATCATCATCCGGCCGAGCTCCACCACGATCTTCGCGATGAGCACCGAGGAGCGGGCGATGGGCATGGACCGGAAGCGGTCCATCACGCCCTTCTTGAAGTCGTCGTTGACCCCCGTGCCGACGGCCATGGCGATGTTCATGCCCATCATCGCCATCAGGCCGGGCACCAGGTAGTTGACGTAGTCGCCCTGGTTGCCCTTGCCCGCGATCGCGCCGCCGAAGACGTACACGAACAGCAGCGTGAAGATGATCGGCATGAACAGGACGTCGAACATCGACTCGGGGTCCTGCTTGATCTGCAGGGCGTTGCGGCGCACCAGGGCCCCGATGTGCCGCAGGTTGGCCCGCAGGCTGATCCGGCCCTCGCCGGGGAGAGCAGTCGCGGCGGCCCGGGCGGGCGCGCTCTCGGCCGACTGCTTCGTCGTGGTGGCGGTGCTCATGCCGCGACCTCCTCGGTCATCTCGATGGCGGGCTTCTGGCCGGTGATGGACAGGAACACCTCGTCCAGGCTGGGCAGGTAGGTGCCGAGGTCGGCGATCGCGTACCCGCGGGCGGCCAGCAGGCCGACGACGGCGGTCAGCTGCTCGTCGCTCAGGATCGGGACCAGCAGGACGCCCTCGTCCGGCACGGCCTGCGAACCGGCCACGCCGTCGAGGCCGGCCTCGGCCAGCGAGCGGGCCATGCCCGGCAGGTCGGCGGGGTCCGCGGGGCGGATCCTCAGCGTGCGGCCGCCGACCCGGGCCTTCAGCTCGTCGACCTTGCCGTTGGCGATGACCTTGCCGCGGTCGATGACCGTCAGCTCGCTGGCGAGCTGCTCGGCCTCCTCCATGTACTGGGTGGTGAGCAGGACGGTGGCGCCCTCGGCGACCAGCCGCTGCACCTCGTCCCACACCTCGTTGCGGGTACGGGGGTCCAGGCCGGTGGTCGGCTCGTCCAGGTAGAGGACGGCAGGGTTGCCGATCAGCGAGGCGGCCAGGTCGAGCCGGCGGCGCATGCCTCCCGAGTAGTTCATGGCGGCCTTCTTGGCGGCCTCGGTGAGGGAGAACCGCTCCAGCAGTTCGTCGGCGCGGGACCGGGCGTCCTTGCGGGACAGGTCGAGCAGCCGGCCGATCATGTAGAGGTTCTCCCAGCCGGAGAGCTTCTCGTCGACCGAGGCGTACTGGCCGGTCAGGCCTATGGTGCGGCGCAGCTGCCGGGGCTGGCGCACCACGTCGTATCCGGCGACGACGGCCGTGCCGGCGTCGGGGGTGATCAGGGTGGAGAGGCAGCGGACGAGGGTGGTCTTGCCGGCGCCGTTGGGGCCGAGGACCCCGAGGACCGTGCCCTCACGGACGTCCAGGTCCACGCCGTCCAGGGCCTTGGTCTCGCCGTAGTGCTTGACCAGCCCCCGCACCTCCACGGCGTGCGGGCCCTTCAGCGGATTGTTGTCGGTTCGCGTCATGTCCACCATGGGATCACCCGCCACCGACAACGCACCGACAAGCCGCCGACAGCCGGCTGACATCCCGCCGACGGACCGCCCACCGCCCACCGCCCACCGGCAGCGGCAGCCGGAGGACGGCCGACGGCCCGCCGGCATCGGTGCCGGCGGGCCGTCGGTTCGCGCTACGCCGCTCAGTGGAAGGCGTGCTCTTCCAGGGGGAACGATCCGCCGACCACGTCCTCGGCGAAGGCCTTCGCCGCGTCGCCCATGGTCTGGCGGAGGTTCGCGTACTGCTTGACGAACTTCGGCATCTTCCCGCCGGTCAGGCCCATCATGTCCGTCCACACCAGCACCTGGGCGTCGCACTCCGATCCGGCGCCGATGCCGACGGTCGGGATGTGCAGGGACTTGGTGACCTCGGCGGCCAGCTCGGCCGGGACCAGCTCCAGGACCACCGCGAACGCGCCCGCGTCCTGCGCCGCCTTCGCGTCGCGCAGCAGCCGGTGCGCCGCCTCGTCGCCGCGGCCCTGCACCCGGTAGCCCATGGCGTTCACGGACTGCGGGGTCAGGCCCAGGTGCGACATGACCGGGATGCCGGACTGCACGATCAGCTCGGTCTGGGCCAGCGACCGCTCGCCGCCCTCCAGCTTGACCGCCCCGACCCCGGCCTCCTTGACCAGGCGGGTGGCACTGCGCAGCGCCTGCACGGCGCCTTCCTGGTACGAGCCGAACGGCAGGTCGCCGACGACCAGCGCCCGGCTGGTGCCCCGCACCACGGCCGCCGACAGCAGGGTCATCTCGTCCATCGTCACGGGGACGGTGGTCTCGTACCCCAGGTGACAGTTGCCCATCGAGTCACCGACGAGGATGACCGGGATGCCGGCCTCGTCGAACACGGAGGCGGTCATCGCGTCGTAGGCGGTGAGCATGGGCCACTTCTCGCCGCGCTCCTTGGCGAGCGTGAGGTCGCGGACCGTGGTGCGCCGGGTGCGCGTGCCCCCGTACAGGGTGGGGCCGGCACTCTCGCGGGCAGGCGAAACGGCATGCGTCATTGCAACTGCTCCTTGTGTCATCTCGAGGCACCCTTACGGTGTCCCCGGACTCACCCACCATGGTGGCACCAGCCGGGCCCGAGGCGGTAGTGCCACAATGCCCGGTCCGTCACACCCCGGGCCGCGATTCCCGCGTACGGGACCCAATGTGCGCGTTTCGTGACAACCGGAACCTGTTCCGCATGGCCGTTCGTCCTCCCGGACGTACGGCCGGACAAACGGCACGGATGGCTCCGTTCATCGCCTAGGGTCAAGGGGCGGGGACGGAGCGCGAGCACGGCAGTGAGGGCAGCGGCATGGCACAGGCGTACATGACGGAGACGGGAAACGGCGGCTCGGAGCCCGAGCCCTCCGGATCCGGCCTCCGACGCCGACTGGCCGAGCTGCGCAGAGACCCGGGCATCTGGCGGCGCGGGATCGTGACCGCCGCGCTGGCGGCGCTGATCTCCCTCGTGATGCTCTTCCACGCCAGCCTGCCCAACGACGTGGGCAACCTCGGCAGCCTCACGGAGACCTTCCTGCCCTGGCTGGGCGTGGCGGTGCCGCTGCTCCTGGTCGCAGCGGTGGTCCGCAAGTCCGCGACCGCGCTGATCGCGATACTGCTGACCGCCGTGGTCTGGGTGAACCTGTTCGGTGGCCTCGTCACCGACAAGTCGGGATCCGGCGGCAACCTGGTGGTCGCCACGCACAACGTCGACGCCGACAACGCCGACCCGAAGGGCACCGCCGAATCGCTGGCGAAGTCCGGCTCCGACGTGCTGGCCCTCACCGAGCTGAAGGCCGGGGCCGTCCCGACCTACGAGAAGTACCTCGCGGGCGCCTACAAGTACCACTCCGTCGAGGGCACGGTCGGGGTGTGGAGCAAGTACCCGATCACCGCCAGTCAGGCCGTGGACATCAGGCTGGGCTGGACCCGCGCCATGCGCGCCACCGTGACCGGCCCGCAGGGCCCCCTCGCGGTCTTCGTGGCCCACCTGCCCTCGGTCCGGGTGAAGCTGAACGCCGGTTTCACCGCCAACCAGCGCGACAACAGCGCCGACGCGCTGGGCGCCGCGCTCGCCGCCGAGCCGCTGAAGAGGGTCATCCTGCTCGGCGACCTCAACGGCACCATGAACGACCGGGCCCTGTCCGAGGTCACCTCGCAGATGCGTTCCACGCAGGGCGCCGCCGGCGACGGCTTCGGCTTCACCTGGCCCGCCCAGTTCCCGATGGCCCGGATCGACCAGATCATGGTGCGCGGCATCCAGCCGGAGGCCTCCTGGACCCTGCCGCGCACCAGCAGCGACCACCTCCCGGTCGCGGCCCGGGTCACCGTCAAGCCGTAAGAGGGGTCCACGGACGCGAGGGCCCCGGCCCGCCGTCGGGCGGCCGGGGCCCTCGCGTCCGTGCGGGGTCTGCTCCTACGCCTGCTCGCGCCAGCCGTTCGTGATGGGCAGCCGGCGGTCCTTGCCGAAGCCCTTCGCGGAGATCTTGGTGCCCGGCGGGTACTGGCGGCGCTTGTACTCCGCCGTGTCCACCATCCGCAGGGTCTTCGCGACGAGCTCGCCGTCGAAGCCGGCCGCGACGATCTCCTCCAGGCCCTGGTCCCGGTCCACGTACATCGCCAGGATCGCGTCGAGCACCGGGTAGTCCGGCAGCGAGTCCGTGTCCACCTGGCCCGGCCGCAGCTCGGCGCTCGGCGGCTTCACGATGGAGTTCTCCGGGATCGGCGGGGTCTCGCCGCGCTCGGCCGCCGCCCGGTTGCGGTACTCGGCGAGGCGGAAGACGTCCGTCTTGTAGACGTCCTTGATCGGGCCGTACGCGCCCACCGAGTCCCCGTACAGGGTGGAGTAGCCGACCGCCAGCTCCGACTTGTTGCCCGGGGCCAGCACGAGGTGGCCCTCCTGGTTGGACACCGCCATCAGCGTCGTGCCGCGCAGCCGGGACTGGAGGTTCTCCTCCGCCAGGCCGGTCAGGCCCAGCGAGCCCATGTACGCGTCGAACATCGGCTCGATCGACACGGTCCGGAAGTTCAGCCCGGTCCGCGCGGCCAGGTCGGCCGCGTCGCCCTTCGAGTGGGCCGAGGAGTACTTCGAGGGCATCGAGATGCCGTACACGTTCTGCGCGCCGATCGCGTCGCAGGCGACGGCGGCGACGAGCGCGGAGTCGATACCGCCGGAGAGCCCGACCAGGACCGAGCGGAAACCGTTCTTCCGGACGTACGCGCGCAGGCCCACGACCAGGGCGTCGTAGATCTCCTCGTCGTCCTCCAGGCGGTCGGCGTAACCGCCGGGCACGACCGGCTCGTACGGCTCGACCGGCTCCTCGGACAGGATCACGCGGTCGATGCGCAGGCCGTCGTCGACCACGCCCTCGGGGGCGTCGGCGCGGGCGGCCGGCAGGTCCAGGTCGACCAGCACGCAGCCCTCGGAGAACTGCGGGGCGCGGGCGATGACCTCGCCGGCGCCGTCCACGACGATCGAGTCCCCGTCGAAGACGAGCTCGTCCTGGCCGCCGATCATCGCCAGGTAGGCGAGGGTGCAGCCGGCCTCCTCGGCCCGCTTGCGCACGAGTTCGAGGCGCAGGTCGTCCTTGTTGCGCTCGTACGGGGAGGCGTTGACGGAGATCAGCAGCCCGGCCCCGGCGGAGCGGGTGGCCGGGACCCGGCCGCCCTCCTGCCAGAGGTCCTCGCAGATGGCCAGGGCCACGTCCACCCCGCGCACCCGGATCACCGGCTGCGTGTCGCCCGGCACGAAGTACCGGAACTCGTCGAACACGCCGTAGTTGGGGAGGTGGTGCTTGGCGAACCGGAGGGCGACCTTCCCGCCGTACAGCACGGCGGCCGCGTTCTCCGGGGAGCCGGCCGGACGGCCGAGCCGGGGCGCGGCCTTCTCCGTACGGTCGAGGTAGCCGACGATGACCGGCAGCCCGCCGAAGCCCTCGGCCGCCAGCCGCTCCGCGAGTGCGCGCAGCGCGGTGCGGGAGGCCTCGACGAAGGAGCCGCGCAGGGCGAGGTCCTCGACGGGGTACCCGGTCAGCATCATCTCCGGGAACGCCACCAGGTGGGCGCCCTGCTCGGCGGAGTGCCGGGTCCAGTGGACGACCGAGTCGGCGTTGGCGGCGATGTTGCCGACCTGCGAGTCGATCTGATTCAGAGCGAGGCGTAGTTGAGGCACGGGGCCCAGTCTAATCGTCTTTCTGACGCGATGTCCTGGGCCCCGCCCCTCGGATGTGCCGGGAAACGGCCTCCGGTCAGCCGATCCGGCCGCTGAACTGGGCGTTGGGCAGCTTGATTCCGGGGGAGATGTCGGCGGTGATCCGCTCGGTGCCCTCGGGAACCTCGAAGGCCGCGACCCCGCTGGCGGACTGGCCCGGCAGGATGTCGCCCCGGATCATCTTGGGGACGTCGCCGTCGAAGGCGAGCTTGGCGGTCATGCCGTTCTCGTCGCGGACGTTGGGCATCGCGTAGATGACGTTGTGGGGCTCGGTCGAGCCGTTGGTGATGGTGAGGGTCAGCACCACCGCGTTGCCGAGGTCGGAGTACTTGTTCTTCGTCACGTACTTCTTCGGCTTCGAGAGGCTCACCTTGACGCCGTTCGGGTACGTGTACGTCTCGCCGAACGCGAGCGGGGTGGTGATGCCGGGGATGTCGGTGGGCGACGGCGAGGGCTTCGGCGGCGGCGGCATGACGGGGCCGAGGCCGTCCGGTCCCTCCCAGTCCTCCCAGTCCTCGTCGGCCTCGATCTCGTGCTCGATGCGGTCGGTGAACTTGTCCGAGACGACGCCGGTCAGGACGTAGCCGCCGACGGAGGCGCCGAGGCCGAGCAGGCCGAGGACGGTGCCGACGATCGCCATCACCCTGCGCGGGGCGCCCTCGGCGGCGCGGACGATGCCGCCGATGCCCAGGCCGAGGGCGACGATGGCCATGATGCCGCCGGCCCAGAAGAAGAACGGGACCAGGCCGATCGCGATGCCGACGATGCCGATGACGAGGGCGGCGATGGCCAGGCCGTTGGTCGGCTCGGCGGGGACGGCCCACGGGTTGCCGGGGGTGGCTCCGTAGCCGCCGGGCGCGCCCCAGGGGTTGGGGGCGGGTGCGCCGGGCGGGGCGGTCGGCGGCGTCGGCCCGGGCGCGGCGAACGCGGAGGCCGCCTGCGGGGCCGGGGCGGGCTCCGGGGTCGGTTCCGGGGCCGCGTCCGCGGCGGGAGCCGCGGGAACCGGCGTGGGCTCCGGGGCGGGGGCGGGGGTCGGCGTGGGCTCCGGGGCCGGGGCGGGAACCGGCGTGGGCTCCGGGGCGGGGGCCGGGGCCGCCTCCTGGGCCGGCGCCGGGGCGGCTTCCGGTTCCGGTTCCGGGGCCGGCTCGGCGGACGGGGTCTTCCGCAGCGACAGCGGAAGCGGCGTTTCGGCCGCCGCCTCGGGTATGGGGGTGTCCGTGTCCGCGGGCTCCGCCGGCGGGTCGGTCGGGTTGCTGGGCGGGGTGGCGGGGGTACTCATGCCGGCGGCGAATCCTTATGTCGTGGCACGGCCGACCTGCGGTGACCGGCGCGCGGAGATCACCAGATTGCCATGCCCGCCGGACATCGTGCCCGCCCTTTCGCCCGGGTCCGGCGCGGGGTGCGCGCCGGACCCGTAACCCACCGCTAGAGCTGGTAGCCGAGGACCGTCATCATCCCCGACTCCGAGTGGTAGACGTTGTGGCAATGCGCCATCCACAGCCCGGGGTTGTCCGCGTTGAACTCCACCGTCAGCCGCTGCCCCGGCAGGATGATCGTGGTGTCCTTGCGGGCGCCGCCCTGCCCGCCGGTGCCCAGCGCGAAGGTGTGCCCGTGCAGGTGCAACGGGTGCCACATCGGCGTCGCGTTGGCGAACTCGATCCGGACCCGCTCGCCCGCCTTCACCGGCCGCCGCTGGTCCGGGGTGTAGGGCGCGTTGTCGAACGCCCAGTTGTACCGCTCCATGCTCCCGGTCAGCCGCATCTGGAGCGTGCGGTCCGGCTCGCGGCCGTCGAGCGCCACCGACTCGGCGGCCTTGAGCTCGTCCGCCGGCAGCGGCCGCGACTCCAGCTCGGCGGGCCGGGTCGCGGCGGTCGGCGCCGTCCCCGTCCCGGTGCGCAGCACGGCGAGGGCCGCCTGCCCCTTGCCCTCGGCCAGCGCGGTGAGCGGGAACACCCCGTCCCCGGCGGTGACCAGCACGTCGTACCGCTCGCCCATGCCCAGCAGCAGGCAGTCGGTCGTGGCGGGCTCGACGGGGAAGCCGTCCGTGTGCGTGACCGTCAGCTCGTGGCCGCCGAGGGCGATGCGGAAGGCGGTGTCCCCGCCCGCGTTGATGATGCGCAGCCGGATCCGGTCGCCGGGGCGGGCCGTGAACACCGACGGGTCGTCCGCCACGCGGCCGTTGATCAGGTAGTACGGGTACGCCACATCGCCGGCCTCCTTGCCGAGGATGTCGCTCTCGCTGCCCACCAGCAGCCGGTCGGGGCCGCCGGCGCTCGCGCTCGCGCGCGCACTGGGCGTCGCCTGGCCGGCGGGGGCGCCGTGCGCGGCGTGGTTCGCTGCCATGCCCTTGCGGAGCGAGGCGAGCACGGCGTCCGGGGTGGAGCCGTCCACCCCGTCGAGCCAGTCGTCCAGGACGACCACCCACTCCTTGTCGTAGGAGAGGGGCTCCTTGGGGTCCTCGATGATCAGCGGGGCGTACAGGCCGCGGTCCTGCTGGACCCCGGTGTGCGGGTGGAACCAGTACGTCCCCGGGGTCGGGACGGCGAACTTGTACGAGAAGGAGCCGCCCGGGACGATGTCCCGCTGGGTGAGCCCGGGGACGCCGTCCATGTCGTTGCGCAGGGCCAGCCCGTGCCAGTGCAGGGACGTGGCCTCGGGGAGGTTGTTGGCCAGGGTCAGGGCGAGGGTGCCGCCCGCGGTGGCCCGTACCTCCTTGCCGGGCAGCGTGTCCCCGTACGCCCAGGAGCGGACGGAGACCCCGCCGCCCAGGTCGAGGGGGGTGGCGGTGGCGGTGAGCTTGACCTCGCTGAGCGGGCCGGTGGCCTTGCGGGCGGCCTCGGCGGCCTTGACCTCCGGCCCGGCCGGGTCGACGTAGCCGGGCGGGGTGTCGGCGGCCGAACCGCCGTGCCGCATGGAGCCGTGGCCCGCGGAGCCGTGGCCGGCGGCGGGGCCGCTGTTGCCGCTGCCGCCGGAGCAGGCGGCGAGCAGCCCGGAGCCGGCGAGGGCGGCGGAGGCGCCGAGTACGGCGCGACGGGTGGGAAGGGAGCGCATGGGTGCACCTCTGGGTGGGGCGGTACGGGTGGAGGGACGCCGTCTGCCGTCGCCGAGCGGGCCCGGGGGCACGCGGGAGTGAGCGCATGCCGGAGTGAGCGCATGCGGAACAGCGCGTGCGGGCACGCGGGGCGACGGCGGAGTCCGCCTATACGCGCAGGACCGCCAGCCGGGTGAGGAGTTCCCGGGGCCCGGGCGGATCGGGGCCGCCGGGGACGGCGCCGGGGACGCGGCCGCCGGTGGCCCGGTCGCCGTCGTACCGGACGAGCGCCCGGCCGAGGGCGAGCAGCACCAGCCCGGCGAGCACGGCCAGGCACACGGACATGGGGTCCATGGCGGGGCCGACGGGCGCGTGGACCGCCGGGGCGACGGCCGTGACGGGCGCGCCGGCCGTGACGTGCGCGGCGTGCGCGGGCTGCGCCGCGTGGGGGAGCGCGTGCACCGGAGCCGGCCGCTGCGCCGCAATCGTGTGTTCGCGGGCAACGCTGTGGGCCGCCGGCACGTCTTCCATGGCGTGGGACTCGCTCGGATGGCCCAGCGTGTGCATCGTGACGATCCCCAGCAGCAGCGCGCCGAGCAGCAGCAACCGGCTCCACCGGGCGGCTCGCTGGGCACTGCGCGTCATGGGCGGAACCCTACCCGGGGTGGGTATCCGATCGAAGGACCGACCCCGGAGTTGCTTAGGATTAGTTGCACTATGCCCATAAAAGGCTTGTCTGCCCGGAGTGAACCCTCCGCGGGGCCTACTCCGTCCGCGCGCCACGCGTGGCGTGTCGCCGCCCTGATCGGGCTCGGCGCCGCCGCGTACACCGCGTGGGTGCTCGAAGTCGTCCTCTCCACGGGCCTCAACCCCATCGAGACCTACGTCAGCGAGCTCGCCGCCCAGGACCAGCCGCTCGGCGGCCTCTTCCGGGCCACCGACTTCACCGCCGGCCTGCTCGTCCTCGCCGGCGGCCTGCTGGCCCTCGTCCGGCTCGCCCGCTACGCCGCCTGCCGGCGCCCGTGGGCCGTCGCCGGCTGGGCCGGGATCACCCTGTTCGGCGCGGCCACCGCCGCCGACGCCTGGCTGCCGCTCAGCTGCACCCCCACCCAGGACCCCGAATGCGCCGCGCTGGAGACCGCCGGACTGGTCCCGGCCACCCATCAGGCCCACGCCGTCAGCAGCAGCCTCGCCATGACCGGCGCCCTCACCGGGATCGTGGCCCTCACCGTCGCCGCCCGCCGCTACGGCTGGTTCGCCCCGCTCGCCCGCTACGGGCCCGCGCTCGTCGCGCTGGAACTGCTCGCCACCGTCTGGACCCTGACCGCCATCGCCCTGTTCACCGCCGGGCGCGGGACCTGGGCGCTGGGCGCCGGGCAGCGGCTCCAGGTACTGCTCGTCGCGGTCTGGCTGGGGCTGCTGGCGTACTCCGTGCACAAGGAACGCCGCACATGAGCGGGCGCGGCGGAAGCCGTCCCGGCGGAACCCGTCCCGGCGAGGTCCGTCCCGGCGAGGCCCGTCCCGACGGAACCCGTCCCGGCCGGTTCGTCCGCGTCGGCGGGGTCCCGGTGCACGTGGTGGTGGAGGGCGCCGGGCCGCCCGTCGTGCTCAGCGCCGGGCTTGCCATGGCCTGGTTCGACTGGGACCCCGTCGCCGCGCTGCTCGCGGCCCGGGGCCGCACCGTCGTCCGCTTCGACCGCCCCGGGCACGGCCTGAGCGGCCCCGCGCCGGGCCCGCCGAGCGCCGCCGGGGAGGCCCGCGCGATCGCCGGGCTGCTGGACGCGCTGGGCCTGCCCGGCCCCGTCACCGTCGTCGGGCACTCCATCGCCGGGTTCCACGCCGAGGCCTTCGCCCGCCTGTACCCGGCGCGCACCGCGGCCCTGGTGCTGGTCGACTCCAGCGTGGAGGAGGCACCCCGTACGGTCCTGCCCGCCGCGCTGCGCACCGGCGCCGCCCGCGCCCTCGGCCGCGCCGTGAGCGCCGCGGGCCTCCCCGCCGCGCTCGGGCCCTCGGCCCGGCGGGCCGCCGTACGGGCCTCCCGGACCGGCGGGGCGGGGGACCCGGCCGCGCCCGACCTCGTACGCCGCTGCTACCGCACCGGCCGCGTCTGGCGGGGCGCCCTGCTGGAGAACTCCCGCTACCTCGACATGGCCGCCGAGGTGGTCGCGCTGCGCCGCGGACACCGGCACCGGCTGAGCGCGCCCGCCACCGTCCTGGCCGCCTACGACGGCTCCGCGCGGCCCCGCGCCCTGCGCTGGCTCGCCCGCCAGGCGGACCTGGCCGACCGGATCGGGGCCCGCTTCGAGGTCGCCGAACCGGCGGGACACCTGGTCATGCTGGACCGCCCGGACCAGGTGGCGCGGGCGGTCCTGGCAGCGGCCGGGGCCGGTCAGGCCCGGGCGTAGATCTTCTCCACGAAGGTCGCCATCTGGTCCTCGGAGAGGTGGTGGGCGAGGTCGGCCTCGCTGATCATGCCCACCAGCTTCTTGTTCCGGATCACGGGCAGCCGGCGGATCTGGTGGCTCTGCATCTCCTCCAGCACGTCGGTGACGTCCGCGCCCGCGTCGATCCAGCGCGGGGTGCCCTGGGCCATGTCACCGCACGTGATCTTCGCAGGGTCGTGTCCCTTGGCCACACAGTTCACGACGATGTCGCGGTCGGTGATGATGCCGCACAGCCGCTCCGCGGCGTCGCTGATGGGCAGGGCCCCCACGCCCAGCTGCGCCATCAGCTGCGCGGCCCGGTCGAGGGTCTCGGTAGCGGGGATCCACTGGGCCCCGGGGTGCATGATGTCTGCGGCGGTCGTCATCGTTGAACCTCCTGAGCAGGCCGTTCACCGCCGGACGCGGACGCGCCCGGCGCGGCGGTCCCCACACGGCGGAGCACACGCCCGTACGGGTGAGAGGGCGCCTCCCCCCACCGTACGAGCGTGTCCCGTCAGCCGCGCGGTGCGGCTCCGCGCTGCTTCAGCATGTCCGCCATCAGGGTGAGCTCCGACTGCTGCGCCTCGACCATGCCCTGGGCCAGCGCCCGCTCGGCCGGGGTCACGCACTGGCGCGCGCAGCCCTGGGCCATCGCGACCCCGCCCTTGTGGTGGTCGGTCATCAGCTGGAGGTAGAGCACCTCCGCGTCCCGGCCCTCGGCGGCGCCGAGCCGGGCGAGCTCCTCCTTGGTGGCCATGCCGGGCATCAGCGCGCCGGGCTTGGCCGCGCCCATGTCGTGCCCGCCCATCCCGTGCTCGCCCATGTCGTGCCCCTGATGACCCTCGCCGGTTCCGCCGCCCGAGGACGCCATCCAGGACATCGGGGGCTCGTCCGCGATCACCTTCGGCAGCCCCCACAGGTCCAGCCAGCCGAGCATCATGCCCCGCTGGTTGGCCTGGGTGTTGGCGATGTCGTACGCCAGGCTCCGTACCGCCTCGTCCTTGGTGCGGTCCCGGACGATGAAGGACATCTCCACCGCCTGCTGGTGGTGCACCGACATGTCCCGGGCGAAGCCGGCGTCCGGGGAGTAGCGCCCCGGCGCGCGCGACGACGTACCGGAGCCGGCGCCCGCACCGCTGTCGCTCGCGGCGGCGACCGTGGCCCCCACCGCGAACAGCAGCGCGAGCGCGACGGCGGAGCCCGCGACCCAGTACGTACGGGTGGACCGGCCGGGACGCTCGGGGCGGTCCGGCTCGTCGGGCCGGTCCTGCTCCCCGGTCACTTGTCGGCCAGCCCGTTCGTGCAGGCGGCGCCCGGCTCCGGGGTCTGCGGGCCCTGCACGTACTTGGTGAAGAACTGCGCCACGCGCGGGTCGGAGGCGTTGTCCACCGTCAGCTGCTTGCCCCAGGCGCTGAGCATGATCGCGCCGGTCTGCTCCTTGACCGGGCTCATCAGCGTGTACGGGGTCTTGCCGACCGTCTCGGCGAGCTTGTCCAGGTCGCCCTTGGCGGCCTTCTCGTTGTACGTCACCCAGACCGCGCCGTGCTCCAGCGAGTGCACGGCGTTCACCTCGGGGATCGGGTTCTTGTAGACGTCGCCGTCGCAGTTCATCCAGCGGGGGTGGTGGTCCCCGCCGACCGGCGGGTTCATCTCGTACTTGACCGGGGTCTCGACGTGGTTGCGGCCCAGGTTCTTGGCCTCCCACGTCTGCTCGCCGTTGACCGGCGCCTTGCGGGCCGCCTCGGCGTCCTTCTCCTGCTGCTTCTGGTCGATCAGCACCCACGCGCCGAAGCCGACCAGACCGGCGACGACGGCCGACGAGACCGTGATCGCGAGGATCTTGTTACGCCGGTCGCGTGCCTTTTCGGCGCGGCGCATCTCGGCTATGCGCGCCTGACGGGAGGTGTCCTGGGGAGTCCTGCTGGCCATGTGCCCGTGTTCCTTCTGCTGAGGGGGGTGGAGGGATGGATCCGGTGGAGCGCGGTACGGCGCCGGACCCGTCAGGTCCGCAGGACTTGCAGGGCGTGCAGGTCGGGGGCGCGGGCGAGCGTCCCGGGCGGGCGGGCCGTCCCGGTGCGCGCCGGGCGGGCGGGCCGCGCCGGACCGGCGTCCGCCACGGTCACGGCGGGCGTCGGGGCGGGCAGCACCGCCGGGGTCACGTGCGTACGCGACGAGCAGCCCGGCAGGTCGTACGGGGAGTCGCAGACGGCGTGCGGCGCGTGGGCCGCGGGGGCGGCCCGGACCGGGGCGTGGGTCTCACCGGGCCGCGCGCACAGGAACAGCGCGCCGAGGAGCACCCCGAAGGCCAGCAGCAGCGCGGCGCGCCGGGGGCACGCCCGAGCGGCGGGGCGCCCTCGGCCCCCGCTCTTCGTACGCTCCCAGCCCCCCATGGGCGCAGATGGTAATGCTCATGACCGACCCGAGGTCAGTGCGGGGTGCCACGAGCTTTCCCGGGTGCGTAATGTGGCGGAAACCACGGCTGGCGATACTGGGGGCGTCCCATGGTGCCCCCGAGCCCCGGGGCGGTGGTGCACAGGCCGTCTGAACTGCGAGGATGAAGGCATGGACAAGCAGCAGGAATTCGTCCTCCGGACGCTCGAGGAGCGCGACATCCGCTTCGTGCGCCTGTGGTTCACCGACGTACTGGGCTTCCTGAAGTCCGTCGCGGTCGCCCCGGCGGAGCTGGAGCAGGCCTTCGACGAGGGCATCGGCTTCGACGGCTCGGCCATCGAGGGCTTCGCGCGGGTCTACGAGTCCGACATGATCGCCAAGCCGGACCCGAGCACCTTCCAGATACTGCCGTGGCGCGCCGAGGCCCCCGGGACCGCCCGGATGTTCTGCGACATCCTGATGCCGGACGGCTCCCCCTCCTTCGCGGACCCGCGGTACGTGCTCAAGCGCATCCTGAACAAGACCTCCGACCTGGGCTTCACCTTCTACACCCACCCCGAGATCGAGTTCTTCCTGCTGAAGGACAAGCCGCTGGACGGGACCCGCCCGGTGCCGGCGGACAACTCCGGCTACTTCGACCACACCCCGCAGAACGTCGGCATGGATTTCCGCCGCCAGGCGATCACCATGCTCGAATCGATGGGCATCTCGGTCGAGTTCAGCCACCACGAGGGCGCCCCCGGCCAGCAGGAGATCGACCTCCGCTACGCCGACGCCCTCTCGACGGCGGACAACATCATGACCTTCCGCCTCGTCATGAAGCAGGTGGCCCTGGAGCAGGGCGTCCAGGCCACCTTCATGCCGAAGCCGTTCTCCGAGTACCCCGGCTCGGGCATGCACACGCACCTCTCCCTCTTCGAGGGCGACCGCAACGCCTTCTACGAGTCGGGCGCCGAGTACCAGCTCTCCAAGGTCGGCCGCTCCTTCATCGCGGGCCTTCTGCGCCATGCGGCGGAGACGGCCGCGGTCACGAACCAGTGGGTCAACTCCTACAAGCGCATCTGGGGCGGCTCCTCCCGCACGGCCGGCTCCGGCGGCGAGGCCCCCTCGTACATCTGCTGGGGCCACAACAACCGCTCGGCCCTGATCCGCGTCCCGATGTACAAGCCGGGCAAGACGGGCTCCTCGCGCGTCGAGGTCCGCTCGATCGACTCGGGCGCCAACCCCTACCTCACCTACGCCGTCCTCCTCGCGGCGGGCCTCAAGGGCATCGAGGAGGGCTACGAACTCCCGGCCGGCGCCGACGACGACGTCTGGGCCCTCTCCGACGCCGAACGCCGCGCGATGGGCATCGAACCCCTCCCGCAGAACCTCGGCGAGGCCATCTCCCTGATGGAACGCAGCGAACTCGTCGCCGAAACCCTCGGCGAGCACGTCTTCGACTTCTTCCTGCGCAACAAGAAGCAGGAGTGGGAGGAGTACCGCTCGGAGGTCACGGCCTTCGAACTCCGCAAGAACCTTCCGGTCCTCTGACCGCGGGCTGACACGCGGCCTGCCGGCCGCCCGGTCGTCCGGTGCCGGCAGGTCGAGTGAGCCGTCGCCGTCAGGAGTCGGAGCCGGGCTGGTCGCCGGTGCTTCGCGTGATGCGGCGGAACAGCGGGTCCGTGCGGAGGTCGCGGAAGAGTTCGTCCGAGCGGGCCGTCGGGGCGTACGTGGCGGGGTCCGCCGCGATGGCGGTGGCCAGGTAGGTCATGGCCTGCGCCGTGCGGCCGCGGCGTTGTTCGTTGCGGGCCAGGTTGTAGAGGGCCGGGGTGTACGCCGGGTCCAGGACGGCCGCCTTGCGGAAGAGGGCCTCCGCGCCGTCGTAGTCGCTCAGGTGGGTGCTGCGGAGGGCGCCCGCGGAGTTCAGGGGGGCCGGGTCGTCGGGCTCCGCTTCGGCGGCCTTCAGGTAGGTGGTCTCCGCGTCCTCGTACCGGCCGGCGCGTTCGAGGTGCTCGGCGAGGAGGCGGTACGTGTCGGCGTCGAGTTGGCCGCCGGCGCCTTCGAGCCGGCGCACTCGTGAGTCCAGCTCGACGACCTTGCGACGTTCGGGTGCGCCCATGACGCCGAAGCCGCGCGTTCCTTCGGGTTCGGGCGCGAGGGACCAGATGGCGTCTTGCAGGGCGATCTTCTCGTCGCGGATCTCCGCGTCCGCCGAGCTCAGGGCGCGCGCCATCCGCAGCCGGGTGACCAGGTACCCGATGAGGAAGCCCGCGACGAGGTTGTAGACGACGATGCCCATCGCGAAGGCGCCGCTGCTCGGGACGGACCCGAGGGACGGGGTGAGCCAGTGGGCGAGCGATCGTGCCGCTTCGGGGATCCTGACCAGTTGGATGAGGCCGACGCCGACGAGGATCTTGGTCAGCCAGTCCGATATCTGCTCCAGGTTGGTGTTGGAGCGGTAGACCGGCCACGGGTCGCCGGTACGCGCGTCCCCCGTCGCGGGGGGTGCGCCGGAGTCCTCGACCGTGCGCGGAAGGCCGAACAGGAAGCCCAGCAGGAGGCCGACGGCGAGCGTGGCCGTGCCGATGACCGCGGTGGAGCCCAGCACGCCCCAGGCCTTGGACCAGGGGAACTGGCCGAGGTAGGCGGCGACTCCGATCGCGTAGGTCCCGAACGCCGCCGCGGACCAGATCAGGATCTCGCGGCCCGCGCCGAAGGGGCGCCGCGCCTTCCCCGTGGGTGAGGGCATGACACCCACGCTACGAGCCTTCGCCGGGCCCGCAAGTTCACGCCGGTGTCCCGGCGCCCTGCTCGCGGGGGAAGCCGCCGACCTCGTGGAGCAGCTCGAACAGCTCCGTCGGCGCGGTGGCGACGCCGTTGGCGCCGGCCGCCAGGATGTCGCCCTCGCGGGCGGATCCCGGGCGGGAGGTGTACACGAACACGGGGACCCGCTCCCCCCGGGCGCGCAGTTCGCGGGTCAGGTCCAGGCCCGCCGTGGGGTGGAGGGTGCCGTCCTCGGTGCGGGCCAGGTCCGAGATCAGGGCGTCGAACGGGGGCGTGGCCGAGGAGAGGGCCGTGACCGCCTCCCGGGTCGAGGAGACCTGTACGACGCTCACGCCCAGGGCCCGGAGCTGGGCCGCCTCGTAGGCGTTGTTGCGCGGGGCGTCGTCCACCCACAGGACGCTGCGCAGGGTGCGCCCCGGCAGGGATTCCAGTGCGAGCGGGGACGGCGTGACCGACGCCAGCTTGCCCTGCATGTCGGCCGTCGTCCGCAGCAGCTGGTCCGAGATCTCCTGGACCGTCAGCTCCGCGGCGCCGACCTTCACCGTGAAGCCCCGGGAGCGCAGGACCTCTTTGACGACCGGGAAGAGCCGCCACAGCGCCAGCCCCGCGATGAGCGGCCACGCCAGGGCGGTCAGCGCGTCGATCAGGTCCGCGGCGTCCTTCATCGCGCCCCCTGCCAGGCCCGGAGGTGTCGGTGTCAGGGGGATCGTCCCATCCGCGGCGGCCCGGGGGCGCCGCGGCGCGCGCCGGGAAGGGAAGGGGCGTGGTCAGGGCAGCCGCGGGACCGCCATGTGCCAGGCCGGCCGGTCGGTGCCCGCCGGCGGGGTCGTGGTGACGTGGAGCTCGGCGTCCAGGCCGAGGACCGCCGTCGTGGTGACGCCCGCCGGGTCGAGGATCGCCGCCGGCGCCCCGGCGTACAGCATCCCGGACTGGGTCCACGCGGGCGCGCCGGCGAGGGACGCCGTGCTGACCGTGCCGCTGTCGGCGCGGCCCACGACGAGCCGGCCCGCGACGCCGACCGCGCCGTAGCCGGCCCGGCCGCCCACCTCGTTGACCCGGGACACCGTCGGCTTGCCGGAACCCGCCGTGACCAGGGCGGTGCGCACCACGCCCGAGTCGGGGCGGCGGAACCAGAGCCGGACGCCCGCGCCGTCCCGGGCGGCCGAGAGCGGGACCGTCGTCGCCGGGAGGTGCGTCGGGAACGGCCCCTGGACGGGCGCGCCCGGACGGGGCTGGATCCAGGCCAGCACCGAACGGGTGTTGGTGGCGTACACGTGGCGCCGCCCGGCCGCGTCGACCACCGTCACCGGGTCGCTCTGCAGGTCCCAGCCGCCGAGCCGCTGCCAGTCGGTGAACCGGCCCGACGGCTCCTGGACCCGGGCGCGCAGGGTGCGGCGCGCGTCGCGGACGTAGACCGTCAGGCGGCCTTCCTGGTCGACGGCGGCCGAGGGCCCGCTGATCGCAGAGGTGCTGTGCTCGTCCTCCCGCTCGGGGCTGCCGAGCGACTGCCACGGCCCGAACGCGCCGCCGGGCGCGGACTGCACCGCGTACACGACCTCGCGCCGGTAGTCCTGCGGCCGGTCGCCGAGGACGGTGCGGGTGGCGAGCACCGCGAGGCGGCCGTCGGGGTAGCGGGCGGTGGTGGCGCCCGGGTCGATGCCGGTGCCGGGCAGGAGGGCCGGGCCCGTCCAGCGGTCCCGCTCGCGCTCCCACACGGCCATCCGGCCGTCGAGGGCGGCGAACGCCCACAGCCGGCCGTCGAGGCCCTCCGCCAGCCAGGAGGTGCCGTCGGCGCGCGCGTAGCGCAGCGACTGGGCCCAGTTGCGCCCGGTGGGGCTGCCGGCCACCTTGCGGTCGCCGCAGCCGGAGGGGCTGCCGCAGTAGTCCTGGTGGTCCTGCCAGGCGTACGTCTTCAGGACGCCGACCTTCGCCTCGGCCGTCTGCGGGTCGAGCGCGTGCGGCAGGGTGCCGTTGTGGTAGCCGAGGTAGTTCTGTACGGAGAACCGCGGCCGGTCCTTGACCTGCGCGGCGTAGCGCGCGGTGGCGGCCTGTACGAAGCGGGCGCCGTACATGTGGTCCTGGTGGTCGGTGTACTTGCCGGTGTTCTCGTAGCGCCCCGGCGTGGGGTCCTGCATCCGTATCGTCGTCGGCTTGTACCGCTCCAGGACCCCGGCTATCGCGGCCGTCAGCTGGTCCTTGGTGTACGTGAACTGCTGCTTGACCGGGGTTCCGGCGGTCAGCTGGGCGCCGAGCGCGGGTATCCGGCCGTCCCACAGCCCGTGCAGGCTGTCCTTGTTGTCCCCGGCCGGACTGCGGGCCTCGCGCAGCTGGAAGAAGACCAGGTTGATCTCCGGCTTGGCGATGAGGACGTCGAGCTCGGCCCACGCGCCGCCGGCGGTGGGTATGACGGTGCGCCGCCACGGGCTCGTCCGGTCGCCGGTGGCCATCTGGGCGTAGGCGGCGCGGATGCCGTTCTGCCGGGCCTCCGCGTAGTGCGAGCGGTCGGCTGGCTGCGCCGGGTCCTTGGCGGAGGCGCCGCGGGCCTCGTTGCGGCCGTCGGACTCGCCGGAGGTGAGGTAGGTGGTGGTGAGCGTGGTGCCGGCTCCCAGGGAGCGGCTGAGGTCGGGGTTCATGAAGAACAGGTCGTCGTCCGGGTGCGCGACGATCTGGACGATGGACCCGGCCGTGGTGCTGATGGGGCCGACGGTGACCGGGCGGTCCCTCTCCCCGGCTTCGGCCGCCGTCTGCCGGCCGCCCGCGACGGCGAGTACGCCCGTGGCGCCCGCGGTCAGCACGGTGAGCAGAGCCGCGAGGACGTGGCGGCGGGCTACGGGCATCGGTCGTGCCTCCGGGGCTCGTTCCGGGCGGTCGAGACCGCCGTGCAGTCAGAGAGAGGCCAATACGGGGAACTTGGTTCACCGATGGGTCCGATGACTCCGCTGCTTCCGAAAGCGACCGGATGTGATGGTGCCGTGTGCGGTTTGGCTTCAGGTGTACGCCCGGGAAACAGCCGGCGATCACGCGCAGGCAGTCGAACCGCCGTACCGAAATGGGCGGTTGACCGGAATCTAAGGGAATCGGCGGAGTTAGCGGCTTTTACGACCCCGTGTTGGGCGGTCCCACCGGCTGCCACGGCGCCAGATGCGCGTCCGGGGCTTCCTGGGACGAGGTCACGTACAGCCGCGCGTCGAGCCCGACCACCGCCAGGCTCACCGTGTTCGGCCCGGTCATGGTGCTGGAGGGCGAGCCGACGAACATCAGCGGCGAGCGCTCCCACGGGCGGCCCGGGCCCACCTCGGCGCCCAGCCGGCCGCCCGCCGCACGCCCCGCGAGCAGGTGCCCGCTGGCCGTCACCGCGCCGAAGCCGGAGAGCCCGCCGAGGTCGGTGAGGCCGCCGGCCTTCAGCCCGCCGTCGCCCGTCACCAGGGCGGTGCGGACGTTGCCCGAGCCCGGCTTGCGCAGCCACAGCCGCACCCCGCCCTCGCGGCCCTGCGCCGTGAGCGGGAGCGCGGCGTCCGGCAGCCCGGTCGCGGTGACCGGGCCCAGCGGGGCGCCCGGCGCCGGCTGGACCCAGCCCACCACCGTCTTGGCCGTACTGGCGAACACCATGCGCCGCCCGGCGCCGTCCACGGCCGTGACCGGGTTGCCGGCCAGGCCGGCGCCGCCGTGCCGCTGCCACGGGCCCCAGCCGCCGTCGGCCGCCCGGACCCGCCCGCGCAGGGTGTGAGCGCCGTCGCGGACGTACACGGCCGGCTGCCCGGTGCCGTCGACCGAGACGGCCGGGGCGCTGATGTCGGAGGTCCACTCGTCGTCGGAGGTCTCGGGTGTGCCCAGCGACTGCCACGCCCCGAACTCCTCGGAGCCGGGCGCCCGCTGCACGGCGTACACGACCTCGCGCCCGTAGTCCGCGGGCCGCTCGCCGAAGGAGGTGCGGGTGCCGAAGGCGGCGATCCTGCCGTCCGGCAGGGTCACGGTGGAGATGCCCGGGTCCATGCCGGTGCCGGGCAGCAGCCGGGGTCCGCTCCAGGCGCCGATCAGGCCGGCCCGGTGCCAGAGCGCGACCTGGCCGTCGAGCACCTTGAACGCCCACAGGCCGTGCTCCCCGTCGGAGGTCAGCCAGGAGGTGCTGGTGCCGCGGGCGTAGTTGATGGACTGGGCCCAGTTGTTGCCCGCAGGGTGGTCGGCCACCTTGAGGTCGCCGCAGCCGGCCTCGCTGCCGCAGTGGTCGCTCCGGTCGAGCCAGGCGTAGGTGTCCAGGATGTCCAGCTTCTCCCCGGCCTCGGCCGGGTCCAGGGAGCTGGGCAGCGAGCCGTTGAGGTACCCGAGGTAGTTCTGCACCGCGAAGTGCGGGCGGTCCCCGGCGGCCACGTCCTTCGCGTACGCGGCGAGCGCCGCCTGGGCGAACCGGGCCCCGTAGAAGTGGTCCTGGTGGTCGGTGTACCGCTTGGTGGCGGGATCGCGCCCGGGGGACGGGTCCTGCATCCGCACCGTCGTGGGCCGGTACCGCTCCAGGACGCCGAGCAGGGTCCGTACGACCTGCTCCTTGCTGTACGTGTACGGCCGCCGGACCGGGGTGCCGGAGGCGAGCATCGACTCCAGGCGCTCCACCCGGCCGTCCCACAGGCCGTGCAGGCTGTCGGGCCGGTCGGCGTAGACGTTGCCCGCCTCGCGCATCTGGAGCCAGACCAGGTTGACCTCGGGCCGGGCGACGAGGACGTCGAGCTCGGCGAGGCCGCCGCCGTCGGTCGGGATGACGGTGCGCTTCCAGGCGCTGGTGCGGTCGCCGGTGGCCATCTTGGCGTAGGCGGCGCGGATGCCGTTCTGGCGGGCCTCGGCGTAGGCGGGCTTGTCCGGTGCGGTGGAGGACTTCCCGGCGGCGCCGGCGTTGATGCCGTCGGCCTCGCCGGAGGTCAGGTAGACCGAGGTCACGGGGTGGCCGGCGGATATGGAGTACCGCAGGTCCGGGTTCATGAAGTAGAGGTCGTCGTCGGGGTGGGCGACGATCTGGAGGACCCGGCCGGGGTCCGGGGCCTCGGGCGGGGCGGCCGCGGCGGCCGGCGGCCCGGTGTCGGGGAAGGCGGGGGAGTCGAGCCCGGCCAGGGCCTCGTTCCCCCGGAGTATGAGCATGCTGCCGGCGGCGGTGGCGGCGCAGAAGGCGACGATCTTGACCAGCCGGTGCCAGTAGCGGTGCAGGTGGGGGTGCCGATGCGGGTGGTGGCGCCGGTTCAAGTGGGGGTGACGGTGCTCGTGGGGCTGGGGGCGCCGCTGGGGCTGGGGGTCCCCGTCGGCATCGTGGGAGCCCGCGCGGGCGCGTGCGTCGGGCATGGGGCTCCTCCGGGCCGTCAGACGGGGAGCGTGCCCCACAAGATCGAAAGGCCCCCAAATCTTCCGATAGTCCAATAAGTCGGCCCATGATAAGCGCGTTCGGTGATCGAACACCCGCCCGGAGCGGTGAGATCCGCGCCACGCCGGTGTCCCCTGCCTCCGCCAAACACATGGCCTAGGCTCGGCCCAGGGCATGTCAGGGCAGGCCGCGCCACTGGCACCGACGGACGCGGGAGGCGGCGGGATGACAGTCCCGGGACGCAGGAGCAGCACCTTCATCCGGCTGCTCCGCAGCGGCTTCACCGACCCGTCGGCCGCCGCCCGGCTGCTCGACTCCGACGCGCTGGCCGCCGTACGCACCGACCCGGTGCTCCTCGACGCCCTCGGCGGGACCGCCGATCCCGACCTCGCCCTGCGCGGGCTCGTCCGGATCGCCGAGGCGCAGGCCCCCGAACAACTTCCCGTGCTCCTCGACACCCTCGTCAGCGCCAAGCCGCTGCGCGACCGGCTGCTCGGCGTGCTCGGCGCCTCCGAGGCCCTCGCCGACCACCTCGCCCGCCATCCGCGGGACTGGCAGACCCTCGTCACCTACGAGGCCGCCGACCTGCACCCCGGACTCGCCGAGTTCGAACGCGGGCTGGCCGACGCCCACGACCCCGTCTCGCTGCGCGTCGACTACCGCCGCTGCCTGCTCTCCATCGCCGCCCGCGACGTCTGCGGCACCATCGACGTCGCCCAGACCGCCGCCGAACTCGCCGACCTCGCCACCGCCACCCTGCGCGCGGCCCTGCGGATCGCGAGCGCGGCCGCCCCCGAGGACGCCGCCGCCTGCCGGCTCGCCGTCATCGCCATGGGCAAGTGCGGCGGCAACGAGCTGAACTACGTCTCCGACGTCGACGTCATCTTCGTCGGGGACGCGACCAACGGCACCGACGAGGCCAAAGCGGTCCAGGCCGCCACCCGGCTCGCCTCCCACCTCATGCGGATCTGCTCCGAGACCACCGTCGAGGGCACCATCTGGCCCGTCGACGCCAACCTCCGCCCCGAGGGCCGCAACGGCCCCCTGGTCCGCACCCTCGCCTCCCACCTCGCCTACTACCAGCGCTGGGCCAAGACCTGGGAGTTCCAGGCCCTCCTCAAGGCCCGCGCCGTCGCCGGGGACGAGGCGCTCGGCGCCGAGTACATCGCGGCCATAAGCCCGCTCGTCTGGCAGGCCGCCGAACGCGAGAACTTCGTCCCCGACGTCCAGAAGATGCGCCGCCGCGTCGTCGACAACATCCCCGCCGCCCAGGTCGACCGCGAACTCAAACTCGGCCCCGGCGGCCTGCGCGACGTCGAGTTCGCCGTCCAGCTGCTCCAGCTCGTGCACGGCCGCAGCGACGCCACCCTGCACTCCGGCAGCACGCTCGACGCCCTGCACGCCCTCGCCGCCGGCGGCTACGTCGGCCGCGCCGACGCCGCCCAGCTGCACGACGCCTACCGGTTCCTGCGCGCCATGGAACACCGCATCCAGCTCTACCGGCTGCGCCGCACCCACCTCGTCCCCGAGGACGAGGCCGACCTGCGCCGCCTCGGCCGCTCCCTGGGCCTGCGCACCGAACCCGTCGCCGAGCTCAACAAGGCCTGGCGCCGGCACGCCTCCGTGGTCCGGCGCCTGCACGAGAAGCTCTTCTACCGCCCGCTCCTCGACGCGGTCGCCCAGCTCACCCCCGGCGAGACCCGGCTCTCCCCGCGCGCGGCCGGCCAGCGCCTCGAAGCCCTCGGGTACGCCGACCCGGGCGCCGCCCTGCGCCACCTGGAGGCCCTCACCTCCGGCGTCAGCCGCAAGGCCGCCATCCAGCGCACCCTGCTGCCCGTGCTGCTCGGCTGGTTCGCCGACTCCGCCGACCCGGACGCCGGCCTGCTCAACTTCCGCAAGGTCTCCGACGCCCTCGGCAAGACCCCCTGGTACCTGCGGCTGCTGCGCGACGAGGGCGCCGCCGCCGAGAACCTGGCCCGCGTCCTGTCCGCCGGACGGCTCGCCCCGGACCTGCTGTTGCGCGCCCCCGAGGCCGTCGCCCTGCTCGGCGACCCCGAAGGCCTGCTGCCCCGGACCCACGAGGCCCTCGAACAGGAGGTGCTGGCCGCCGTCGGACGCGCCGAGGACCCCGAGACCGCCGTCGCCGTCGCCCGCGGGGTGCGCCGCCGCGAGCTGTTCCGTACCACCGCCGCCGACATCATCGGCTCGTACGGCACGGAGGACAGCCCGGCCGTCGAGGACCCCGGGGCACTCGTCGACCGGGTCGGCAGCGCCGTCTCCGACCTCACCGCCGCCACCGTCGCCGGAGCGCTGCGCGCCGCCGTCCGCAGCCACTGGGGCGAGACCCTGCCCACCCGCTTCGCGGTCATCGGCGTCGGCCGCTTCGGCGGGCACGAACTCGGCTACGGCTCCGACGCCGACGTGCTCTTCGTCCACGAACCCCGCGAGGGCGTCGACGAGCAGGAGGCCGCCAAGGCCGCGCAGGCCGTCATCGCCGAGATGCGCCGGCTGCTCCAGCTCCCCAGCACCGACCCGCCGCTGCTCATCGACGCCGACCTGCGGCCCGAGGGGCGTTCCGGCCCGCTGGTGCGGACCCTCGCCTCGTACGCCGCGTACTACCGGCGCTGGTCCCTGACCTGGGAGAGCCAGGCCCTGCTGCGCGCCGAACCGGTCGCCGGGGACGAGGAGCTGGGCCGCCGCTTCATCGAGCTCATCGACCCGCTGCGCTACCCGGCGGAGGGGCTCGGCGAGGACGCCGTACGGGAGATCCGCCGGCTCAAGGCCCGGATGGAGGCGGAGCGGCTGCCGCGCGGCGCCGACCCGACCCTGCACACCAAGCTCGGCCGGGGCGGGCTCAGCGACGTCGAGTGGACCGTCCAGCTGATGCAGATGCGGCACGCCTGGGCGGAACCCGGCCTGCGCACCACGCGGACCCGCGAGGCGCTGGCCGCCGCGCACCGGGCCGAGCTGATCCCGACCGAGGAGGCGCAGATCCTGGACGAGGCGTGGGTGCTCGCCACCCGCGTCCGCAACGCGGTGATGCTGGTCCGGGGCCGGGCCGGGGACACCTTCCCCTCCGAGGCCCGCGAACTGGCCGCCGTCGGACGGTACCTGGGCTACGCGGAGGGCACGGTCGGCGAGCTGCTGGACGACTACCGGCGCATCACGCGGCGCGCCCGGGCGGTCGTGGACGAGCTGTTCTACGGGGCGTAGGCCCCCCGCTCCCGCCGCCCCGACCCCGCGCCCCCGCCCGGGCGCCCCGATGCCCGGGCGGCCCTAACGCCCGTGCGGACCCATGGCGCGCAGGACCTCGCCGAGTTCGTCGGGGGAAGGGGCCGGGCCGGGCAGCGCGGCGGCCGGTCCGGCGGCGCGCAGCCCGTCGAGCAGCAGTGCCAGGCTCCGGCGCCAGCCGTCCGGGCCGGTGGTCGTCAGGGCGGGGACGGCGCGGCCGAGCACGGCCAGGGCGAGCAGCAGGTCCTCGGTGGTGACGTCGGCCCGGACCGCGCCCTGTTCCCGGGCCCGGGCGAGCAGCAGCTCCATGGTCTCCCGGTTGTGCGCGTGGACGTCGTCCAGCGCGCGCACCCCTTCGAGGCCGGTGGTCATCAGGTCGTTGGTGCCGCGGTCGGCGGCCAGGACCGCGAAGACCGCGCCGAGGTAGCCGGTCAGGCCGGTCCAGGCGTCCTCGGCGGCCCGCGCCTGTTCCCCGGCGCTCATCGTGCCGGCCAGCGCGCCCTCGAACACCGCGTTCACCAGCGCCGCGCGGCCGGGGAAGTGCCGGTAGAGGGTGGCGTTGCCGACGCCGGCCCGGCGGGCGATGTCGTCGAGCGGGGCGTCCAGGCCCTGGGCGGCGAAGGCCTCGCGGGCCGCCGCGACGAGCAGGTCGCGGTTGCGCCGCGCGTCGCGCCGTACCGGGGCGGGCCGCTCACCGGGCGTCTTCTCGACCGTCATGCCTGGATCCCCACTCCCGCGAAGTACCGGGGAATATTCCCCGATACTGATGCTATCGCCATCCCCGCGAGCGGGGAGCACTCCCCGAGGCCGTCGGACCCCGCCCGGGCGCCCCCGCCCGGGCGCCCCCAGCCGGGCGCCCCCAGCCGGGCGCCCCCGGCTGGGCCGCGGCCCCGACCGCCGCCGCTCAGGCCGGCAACAGCCCCCGCGCGTACGCCAGGAACGCCGCGAGGCCCAGGTCGAAGGCTTCGTCCGCGCGGGCCGGGCCGACCGTGGCCAGGGCTCGGGCCAGCTGCGGGGTTCGCTCCGACGGCTCCCACATCGCCTCCGGGGCCGCCAGGTCGAGGGCCGAGCCCAGGACCAGGTTCTCCAGGCCCGTCAGCAGCGGCATCACCGACTCCGTACGGAACCCCGCCGCCAGCAGCATCCCGACCGCCCGCTCGTAGTGCGCCAGCACCTTCGGTGCCCGCACCGGTGTGGTCATCAGCAGCGGGATGGCCCGCGGGTACGCGGCGAACGCCGCGCGGTAGGACCGCGCCCACGCCTCCAGCGCCCGGTCCCACGGCTCCAGCGCCAGCGCCTCGTCGGCGATACCGGCGCTCACCCGCTCCCGTACCAGCTCCACCACGCCCGCCCGGCCGTCCACGTGGTGATATACGGAAGCCGTCTGCACCCCCAGCGCCCGGGCGATCTGCGGAACGCTGAACTCACCCTGCTCCGCGACCAGTTGCAGCGCGGTCGCGGCGATCCGCTCCCGGTCCAGGAGTGGAGTCCGCGGCCGTCCCATCGATTTCTCCCACTGTCAGGTCTTCCCGTACGCCAAAACCGGAGGCTACATTGCCGCGAACCGAAAGCCTTTAGATTTTCGGCCTCCCGACGCCCGCCGTTCGCAGAAGGGTGCTCCCGCATGCCCGAAACGCCGCAG
Organism: Streptomyces sp. NBC_01551; assembly: GCF_026339935.1. Classification (NCBI taxonomy): domain Bacteria; kingdom Bacillati; phylum Actinomycetota; class Actinomycetes; order Kitasatosporales; family Streptomycetaceae; genus Streptomyces; species Streptomyces sp. NBC_01551. The sequence continues at coordinate 1,721,048 of NZ_JAPEPX010000001.1, read as the reverse complement.
CCGCCCCACCCCGCGGAGCGACCCGCGCTCCGCCGCGCAGCGCTCGGCACCGCCGACATCTCCTTCTTCGTCATCTCCGCCGCCGCCCCGCTCACCGTCATGGCCGGCGTCGCCCCCGTCGCGATCCTGCTCGGCGGCATCGGCGCCCCCGCCGGGTACCTCCTCGCCGGCCTCACCCTCGCCGTCTTCGCCGTCGGCTTCACCACCATGAGCCGCCACGTCCGCAGCGCCGGCGCCTTCTACGCCTACATCGCCCGCGGCCTCGGCAAGCGCGTCGGCATCGGCGCCGCCCTGCTCGCCCTCGTCGGCTACAACGGCATGGAGATCGGCGTCTACGGCCTCCTCGGCACCACCACCGCCGACACCGCCCACGCCCTCGGCGGCCTCGACGTCCCCTGGCTGCCCGTCTCCCTCGCCGGCCTCGCCCTCGTCTGGTACGGCGGCTTCCGCTCCATCGACTTCGGCGCCAAGGTGCTCGGCGTCCTGCTCGTCGCCGAGACCGGGATACTCGTCCTGCTCGCGGTCGGAGTCCTGATCGAGGGCGGCGCCCACGGGCTCTCCGCCGGCTCCTTCGCCCCCGGCGCGGTCCTCGTCCCCGGCACCGCCGCCGTCCTGGCCTTCGCCTTCGCCGCATTCACCGGCTTCGAGTCCACCGTCATCTACCGCCGCGAGGCCCGCGACCCGGACCGCACCATCCCGCGCGCCACCTACACCGCCGTCGCCTTCCTCGGCCTCTTCTACGCCTTCATCGTCTGGACCGTCATCCAGGCCTTCGGCGCCGAGGAGGTCGTCGCGGCCGCCACCGAGGACCCCGGCGGTCTCTTCTTCGCCGCGATCACCACCTACGTCGGCCCCTGGGCGGCCGATCTGATGCACCTGTTCATCGTCACCAGCGTCATCGCCTCCCTCCTCGCCTTCCACAACGCCATCAACCGCTACGCCCTCGCCCTCGCCGAAGAGGGCGTGCTGCCCGCCGTCCTCGGCCGCGTCCACCCGCGCCACCGCTCCCCGTACGTCGCCGGCCTCGCCCAGAGCGCCCTCGGCGCCGTCATCGTGCTCGCCTTCGCGCTGGCCGGCGCCGACCCGTACCAGCAGCTGCTGCTCTGGGTGAACACCCCCGGCATGATCGGCCTGATGGCACTGATGCTGCTCGCCGCGATCGCCGTACCCGTCTACTTCCGGCGCGTCGCGCACGACGAGGGCCGCTGGCGGACCGTGGTCGCGCCCGTCACCGCCGCCGCCCTGCTGGCCGTCGCGATCTTCCTCGTCGTCTCCAAGGTCGGCCTGTTCACCATGGCCTCCACCACCGTCAACACCGTCCTCGTCGCCCTGGTCCCCGCCGTCTTCCTGGGCGGCCTCGGACTCGCCCAGCGCCTGAAGACCCGCCGCCCCGAGACCTACGCCCGCTTCGCCGCCGAGCCCGAGCCCGACCATGCGCCCGAGCCCGACCATGAGCCCGAGCCCGACCACGCGCCCGCGCCCGCACCCGCGTCCGACGTACCCGATGCCGAAGGAGAAACGCCGTGCCCGCTGCCGACACCGTCCTCACCGGAGCCCGCGTCCGTACCCTCGACCCCGCCCGCCCCGAGGCCCGCGCGGTAGCCCTGCGCGACGGCGAGATCGTGGCCGTCGGCGACGAGCGCGACGTACGCGACTGGCGCGGCCCCGCCACCGAGGTGCTCGACCTCGGCGGCGCCACCCTCACCCCCGGTCTCACCGACGCCCACAGCCACCCCGTCTGGGGGGTCGAGATGGCCACCGGAACCGACCTCTCCGGCGTCCGCGACCTCGACCAGCTGCGCGCCGCCCTGCTCGCCGCTCCCCGCTCCCGGGGCTGGGTCCTCGGATACGGCCTCGACCACAACGCCTTCGGCGGCCGCCCCGTCGACAAGGCCCGGATCGAGGAGGCGCTGGCCGGCGCCCCCGCCTTCCTGCGCCTCTACGACGGCCACTCCGCCCTCGCCTCCGGCGCGGCCCTCACCGCCGCGGGCATCACCGGCCCGCGCGCCTTCGCCCAGCGCTCCGAGATCGTCTGCGACCCCGATGGCGCCCCCACCGGCCACCTCGTCGAGCACGCCGCCATGGACCTGGTGGGCGCCCTGGCCCCCAAGCCCTCGTCCGCCGAACGGCGCTCGCGACTGGTCGCCCTGCTCCGCGACATGGCCGCCACCGGCCTCACCGGCGCGCACGTCATGGACCTCGGCGACGGCGACGTACCCGCCCTCCTCGCCACCGTCGAGTACGAGGGCGAGCTGCCGCTGCGGCTCCGGCTGGCCCCCTGGTGCATGCCCGGCGCCGGCCCCGACGAGCTCGCCGCCCTGATCGACCTCCAGCGGCTCGGCGGCCGCCACTGGCAGGTCGGCGGCGTGAAGTTCTTCATGGACGGCACCGTCGAGGGCGGCACCGCCTGGCTGGAGCACGCCGACTGCCACGGTCAGGGCACCGACGCCTTCTGGCCCGACCCGCAGGCCTACTCCGAGGCGGTACGGGTCCTCGACGCCGCCGGGGTGCGCACCGCGACCCACGCCATCGGCGACGCCGCCGTCCGGCACGTCCTCGACACGGTGTCCGGCCTCGGCGGGCAAGCGCGCATGCGCCACCGGATCGAGCACATCGAGACCGTCCCCGACGACCAGCTGAAGCGGTTCGCGGAACTGGGGGTGATCGCCTCGATGCAGCCGCCGCACACCGCGTACACGCGGGCCGACCACAGCGACGAGTGGTCGAAGCGGCTGGGCGAGGACCGGGCCGCCCGGGCCTGGCGCTGTCGGGACCTGCGCGACGCCGGCGCGGTGCTGGCACTGGGCTCGGACTGGCCGATCGCCCATCACGACGCCCGCCAGGTGCTGGCCACCGCCCGCAGCCCGCTCGGCGCCGCCGCGGCCGGGCGCGCGCTGACGGGGCTGATGGCCCTGGAGGGCATGACCTCGCACGCCGCGCTCGCGGCCGGGGAAGAAAGGGTGGCGGGCCGGATCGCCCCCGGATACCGGGCCGACCTGACGGCGTTCGCCCTAGACCCGGTGGACACCCCGCCGGACGAACTGGCCGAGGCCCCGGTCCGGCTCACCGTCTCGGGCGGCCGGATCACCCACCGGGAGGTGTAGCCGACGAGGGCCGCCGCCGGAACCCAGCGCCGGAACTAGCGCCGGAAGCGGTTCAGGTTTCCGTTCAGCAGGGCCGTCACCGGGTGCGGGCCCGCCGGTTCGGGGTGGCGGGGCAGCCGGTGCGGCAGCGACCCGAACCAGGCCCGCGAGACGGTGTACCCGAAGGCCAGGCAGAGCATGCCGCCCACGGCGTCCAGCCAGAAGTGGTTGGCGGTGGCGACGATGACGACCAGCGTGGCCGTCGGGTAGAGCAGGCCCAGGATCCGGGCCCACGGGGCGGAGGCCACCGCGAAGATCGTCAGCCCGCACCAGAGCGACCACCCTATGTGCATGGACGGCATCGCGGCGTACTGGTTCGACATCTGCTTGAGGTTGCCCGAGGCCATGGAGCCCCAGGTGTGGTGCTTCAGCACGGTGTCGATGAACTGCTGCCCGTTCATCAGCCGGGGCGGCGCGAGCGGGTAGAGGTAGTAGCCGACCAGCGCCACACCGGTGGTGGCGAACAGGACGAGGCGGGTGGCGGCATAGCGCCCGGGATGGAAACGGTAGATCCAGACGAGCACGCCGATGGTCACCACGAAGTGGAGGGTGGCGTAGTAGTAGTTCATCCCGACGATCAGCCACGTCACCGAGTCGACGGCATGGTTGACCGACTGCTCCACGGCGATGCCCAGGGTGCGTTCGACGCTCCACAGCCAGTCGGCGTTCGCGAGGGCGGACGCCTTCTGCTCGGGTACGGCGTTGCGGATGAGCGAGTACGTCCAGTAGCTGACCGCGATGAGCAGGATCTCGAACCAGATCCGCGGCCGCCGCGGGACGCGCAGCCGCGCGACGAGGGTGCGCTGGCCGCCAGGCAGGGCCTCCGGCTCGGTCACCTGGGGCGACGAGAGGTCCGTCCTGGTTTCCAGTGTCTTCACGCTCGCTTCACCCATGGGCCAAGAGTCTGCCAGATGCGCTCTCGCCTCCGATCATCCCCCGGGACGGTCTTCGGCGCAGCCGGTCCGCCTTGCGGAGGACCCTTGTCCCCTAAGGCGTACGCCGCTGGGCGGGCCCGGACGCGGTGGAGCCGCGCACCACCAGCTCGGGCAGGAAGACGAACTCGCAGTGCGGCGCCGGCGTACCGCCGATCTCCTCCAGCAGCGTGCGCACCGCCGCCTGCCCCATCGCCAGCACGGGCTGGCGGATGGTGGTCAGCGGCGGATCGGTGAACGCTATGAGAGGGGAGTCGTCGAAGCCGACGACGGACACGTCCTGCGGCACCCGCAGTCCCTGCTGCCGGGCCGCCCGGATCGCGCCGAGCGCCATCATGTCGCTCGCGCACACGACGGCCGTGCAGCCCCGCGCGATGAGCGCGGTCGCCGCGGCCTGCCCGCCCTCCAGGGAGTAGAGGGAGTGCTGGATGAGCTCCTCGGTCTCGGCCTCGTCGAGCCCGAGCCGCTCCTTCATCCCGAGCCGGAAGCCCTCGATCTTGCGCAGTACCGGCACGAACCGCTTGGGTCCGACCGCGAGCCCGATCCGGGTGTGCCCGAGCGCGGTCAGGTGGGTCACCGCGAGCTGCATCGCGGCCCGGTCGTCGGGGGAGACGAAGGGGGCCTGCACCTTGTCGGAGAAGCCGTTGATCAGGACGTACGGGACGCCCTGCCCGCGGAGTTGGTCGTAGCGGCCCATGTCGGCCGTGGTGTCGGCGTGCAGCCCGGACACGAAGATGATCCCGGAGACCCCGCGGTCGACCAACATCTCGGTCAGCTCGTCCTCCGTGGACCCGCCGGGGGTCTGCGTGGCGAGCACCGGGGTGTACCCCTGCCGGGTCAGCGCCTGGCCGATGACCTGGGCGAGCGCCGGGAAGATGGGGTTGTCCAGTTCGGGGGTTATCAGGCCGACGAGCCCCGCGCTGCGCTGGCGCAGTTTCACGGGGCGCTCGTAGCCGAGCACGTCGAGGGCGGCCAGCACCGATTCGCGGGTGCCTGCGGCCACACCGGGCTTGCCGTTGAGCACGCGGCTGACTGTGGCTTCGCTGACCCCCGCCTGGGCTGCGATGTCGGCTAGCCGTGCGGTCACGGGATTGGACTGTACCGGTAGCCGCCTCAGAAAGCCCACCACGTGCACGAATCCGCGGGCAGCCGGACGGTGCGGCCGTCGGTCTCCACGGGGGCGCTGGAAAGGACCGGACGCCCAGGGGAGGGGAGTTCCACCGCGACCCCCCGGGTGTTGAGGGTGCAGGCGAAGCCGGGGCGGGAGAAGAGGAGCACCCCCTCGGGCGCGGAGAGCCAGGTCAGAGGGCCCGCGTCGGGGGAGCCGAGGCCGGGCAGGGCCCGGCGCAGCTCCAGCGCGGCCCGGTACAGCTCCAGCGTGGAGTGAGGGTCGCCGGTCTGCGCGGCGACGCTGAGCGCGCCCCAGCCGGCGGGCTGCGGGAGCCAGCTGCCGCCGTCGCCGAAGCCGTACGGGGCCTCGGTGCCGGACCAGGGCAGGGGGATCCGGCAGCCGTCGCGCAGCCCGTCCTGCCCGGCGGTGCGGTGGAACGCGGGGTCCTGGCGGGCCTCGTCGGGGAGGTCGGTGACCTCGGGCAGGCCGAGTTCCTCGCCCTGGTAGACGTACGCCGAACCGGGCAGCGCCAGCATCAGCAGCGCCGCCGCCCGCGCCCGGGCCAGGCCCTGCTCGCCACCCCCGTACCGGGTGACGTGACGTACCACGTCGTGGTTGGACAGCACCCATGTCGTCGGAGCACCGACCGAGGCGGTGGCGGCGAGGGACTCGTCGATGACGGTGCGCATCGCGGCCGGGTCCCAGGGGCAGTTCAGGAACCGGAAGTTGAAGGCCTGGTGCAGCTCGTCGGGCCGCACGTACAGGGCGAGCCGCTCCGAGGTCGGGGCCCAGGCCTCGGCGACCCCGATCCGCCCGTCCCCGTAGGAGTCGAGGAGCCGCCGCCAGGAGCGGTGGATCTCGTGGACCCCGTCCTGGTCGAAGAAGGGGAGCGGCTCGGTGCCGATCAGGGTGGCCTGGGCGCCGCGGCCGATGTCGGGCAGGCCCGGGGCCTTGACCATGCCGTGGGCCACGTCCACCCGGAAGCCGTCCACGCCCAGGTCGAGCCAGAACCGCAGGACCGAGGCGAATTCCGCGGCGACCTCGGGGTGGTCCCAGTTCAGGTCGGGCTGCTCGGGGGCGAACAGGTGCAGGTACCAGTCGCCGTCGGGCACCCGGGTCCAGGCGGGGCCGCCGAAGACCGACTCCCAGTCGTTGGGCGGCTCGGCCCCGTCGGCGCCGCGCCCCGGGCGGAACCAGTAGCGCTCCCGCGCCCCGGGCTCCCCGGCGAGGGCGGCGCGGAACCAGACGTGCTCCTCGGAGGTGTGGTTCGGCACCACGTCCACGATCACCCGCAGCCCCAGCGCGTGCGCGGCCCGGACGAGGTCGTCGGCGTCGGCGAGGTCCCCGAAGAGGGGATCGACGGCCCGGTAGTCGGCGACGTCGTAGCCGCCGTCGGCCTGCGGGGAGACGTAGAAGGGGGTCAGCCACACGGCGTCGACCCCGAGCCGGGCCAGGTGCGGCAGGCGGCCGCGCACCCCGCGCAGGTCGCCGACGCCGTCTCCGTCGCTGTCCGCGAAGGAGCGGACGTACACCTGATAGATGACGGCATCACGCCACCAGCCGCCGCTCGCCGACACGTTGCTGGAAGCGCTTGCAAGCCGGGACGCGGTCAGCTCATGGGTCATATCGGGGTCAACGCGCATGCATGCCCCCTGGTTGCGGGCCTGACGGGTCGAAGGGCATTCGAACTAACAGCAAGCTGCGGCAACCGTACGGACACGCGGATGTAACGATCAGCGGTGCTTGCAGAAAATTGCCGCAAGGTCTTTCGGTCGGCTTTCAGGCTTGTTACGTTCCTGGCAACTCGGGACCGCGAGGGCGCGGCCGGGATCATCGAAGGAGTTCATATGCGGCGTGGCATAGCGGCCACCGCGCTGGTCGCGACCCTGGCGCTCGCGGCGACGGCTTGCGGCGGTGACACCAAGGGCGACAGCGGCGAGACCAAGGCCGGCGGAGAGCTCTCCGGCACGGTCACGTGGTGGGACACCTCGGGCGACGCCGAGAAGGCCAGCTTCCAGAAGATCGCCGAGGCGTTCACCGCGAAGCACCCGAAGGTCACCGTCAAGTACGTGAACATTCCGTACGGTGACGCCCAGAACAAGGCCAAGAACGCCTTCAACAGCGGTTCCGACGCCCCCGACGTGATCCGCGCCGACGTCGGCTGGGTCGCCGACTTCGCCTCGCTCGGTTACCTCGACGAGGTCCCGGCCGACACCGCGAAGAAGGTCGACGCCGAGTTCCTGGCGCAGGCCGCGGCCAGCGGCAAGTTCGAGGGCAAGACCTACGCGGTCCCGCAGGTTATCGACGCCCTCGGCCTCTTCTACAACAAGAAGATGCTCGCGGACGCCGGCGTCAAGCCCCCCACCAACCTGGAGGAGCTGAAGACCGCCTCCGCCGCGATCAAGGCGAAGACCGGCAAGGCCGGCTACTACCTGCGGGGCGACGACTCCTACTGGTCGCTGCCGTTCATCTACGGCGAGGGCGGCGACCTGGTCGACGCCAAGACCAAGACGGTCACCGTCGACAACGAGGCGGGCGTCAAGGCCTTCAAGGCCGCCCGCGACCTGGTCACCTCCGGGGCGGCGATCACCAACGCCACCGACGGCTGGAACAACATGCAGACGGCCTTCAAGTCCGGCGAGGTCGCCATGATGATCAACGGCCCCTGGGCCGTCGCCGACACCTACGCCGGCGACCAGTTCAAGGACAAGGCCAACCTCGGCGTCGCCGCCGTCCCGGCCGGCTCCGTCAAGGCGGGCTCCCCGCAGGGCGGCCACGACCTCGCCGTCTACGCCGGTTCCAAGAACCGCGCCGCCGCGCACGCCTTCGTCGAGTACATGACCTCGCAGGACGTGCAGGTGCAGTCCGCCAAGGAGCTGAGCCTGCTCCCGACCCGGACCGCCGCCTACGAGCAGCCGGACGTCAAGTCCAGCGAGATGGTCCAGTTCTTCAAGCCGGCCGTGGACAAGGCCGTCGAGCGCGCCTGGATCCCGGAGAACGGCTCCCTCTTCGAGCCGCTGAAGATCGAGTGGACCAAGGCGGTCACCGGGGCGTCGAGCCCGGAGGACGCGGCCAAGGCGGTCGGCACCGAGTTCCGCAAGATCCTCAAGGGCTGGAAGTAACGAGAAGATGGCTGCTCACACCAGCCAGTCTGTGGCGAAGGCCGCGGGCGACGTCGAGCACACCGACGACGCCCGCGGCCGGAGCCGCTGGACTGACAGCAGGGCCTCCGGCGGGAACCGCGGTGGACTGAGGCGCGCCCTCGCCACCCACTGGTACGCCTGGGCCATGGTCGCCCCGGTCGTGCTCGTCCTCGGCGTGATCATCGGCTGGCCGCTCGTCCGCGGCGTCTACCTGTCGCTGACCGACGCCAACGAGCGCAACGTCGCCCGCACGATCGGCGCCAACCACATCGACGCCACGTACGAGTTCGTCGGCCTCGACAACTACGCCGCCGTCCTCGCCGACCCGGTGTTCCTGCAGCGGCTGGTGTGGACCGTCACCTGGACCGTGCTGTGCGTGTCGATCACCTTCACGCTCGGCCTGGTCCTGGCCAACATGCTCAACCGGGAGTTCCGCGGCCGCGCCGCCTACCGGATGGCGCTCATCCTGCCCTGGGCCGTCCCCGGCTTCGTCTCCGTCTTCGCCTGGCGGTTCCTCTTCAACCGCGACAACGGCATCCTCAACAAGCTCCTCGACGGCGGAGGCATCTCCGCCATCCCGTGGCTCGACGACCCGACCTGGGCCAAGGTCGCCGTCATCAGCGTCAACGTCTGGCTCGGCATCCCCTTCATGATGGTCGCCCTGCTCGGCGGCCTCCAGTCGATCCCCGGCGAGCTCTACGAGGCCGCCGAGATGGACGGGGCCTCCGCCTGGCAGCGGTTCCGGCACATCACGCTGCCCGGACTGCGCTCGGTCAGCATGACGGTGATCCTGCTCTCCACCATCTGGACCTTCAACATGTTCCCGGTGATCTTCCTGCTCACCCGGGGCGGTCCGGGCGACGCCACCGAGATCCTGGTGACCCAGGCCTTCAAGGAGGCCTTCGTGTCGAGCCCGCGCGACTTCGCCGGCTCCGCCACCTGGGGCGTGCTGATCCTCGCCCTGCTCATGATCTTCGCGCTGGTCTACCGGCGCTCGCTGCGCAAGCAGGGAGAGGTGTGGTGACCGTGACCTCCGATACGTCCGCGGCCACGTCGGCCCGTACGCCCGCCCGTCCGGCGGCCTCCCGCACGGCGGCCCCCGCGCGCGGCAAGCGCTCCCCGCTGGCCTCCGTCGGCCTGCACGCCACCCTGATCGTGGCCTCCGTGATCGCCGTCTTCCCGGTGCTGTGGGTCGTACTGACCTCGCTCAAGCCCGCGAAGCACGCCATCACCACGGACTTCGTCAAGGAACCCACCTTCGACAACTACCGCTACCTGGTGGAGGAGACCTCCTTCTTCACCTGGTTCGGCAACTCCGTCCTGGTCGCCGGCATCACCACCGTCCTCGGTGTCTTCATCGCCGCCACCACCGGATACGCCGTCAGCCGGTTCAAGTTCCCCGGCATGAAGCCGCTGATGTGGACCCTGCTCATCACGCAGATGTTCCCCATGGCCATCCTCATCGTCCCGCTCTACAACCTCATGGGACAGATGGGGCTGCTCAACCAGCCGCTCGGCCTGATCATCACGTACCTCACCATCGCCGTGCCGTTCTGCGCCTGGATGATGAAGGGGTTCTTCGACACCATCCCGGTCGAGATCGACGAATCCGGGCGGGTCGACGGGCTCAACCCCTTCGGCACCTTCTGGCGCCTCATCCTGCCGCTGGCCAAGCCCGGCCTCGCGGTCACCGGCTTCTACTCGTTCATCACCGCCTGGGGCGAGGTCGCGTACGCCTCCGCCTTCATGGTCGGCGACGAGAACCTCACCCTGGCCGGCGGCCTGCAGACCTTCGTGACCCAGTACACCGCCAACTGGGGCCCGATGACGGCCGCCTCGGTCCTCATCGCCATCCCCGCGGCGTTCTTCTTCCTCTTCGCCCAGCGTCACCTCGTCGCCGGGATGACGGCAGGCGCGACCAAGGGCTGACCCCCCTTCCGCGATCCAGGGCTGACCCCCCTGCCTGCCCCCTCTCACCCCCGGCCCGATCTCTCCAAGGACGACATGACCCAGCACCTCGCCGACGCACTGACTTCGGACAGTGGCCTTCCCACCACCACCGGCACCCGGCCCGGCTGGTGGAGAGAAGCGGTGATCTACCAGGTCTATCCGCGCAGCTTCGCCGACAGCAACGGGGACGGTATGGGGGACCTCGAAGGGATCCGGCGCCGGCTGCCCTACCTCAAGGAACTGGGCGTCGACGCCGTCTGGCTCAGCCCCTTCTACGCCTCCCCGCAGGCCGACGCCGGCTACGACGTCGCCGACTACCGGGCCATCGACCCCATGTTCGGCACCCTGCACGACGCCGACGCCGTGATCCGCGAAGCCCACGCCCTGGGCCTGCGCATCATCGTCGACCTCGTTCCCAACCACTGCTCCGACCAGCACGAATGGTTCAAGCAGGCGCTGCGCGAAGGCCCCGGCACCCCGCTGCGGGAACGCTTCCACTTCCGCCCGGGCCGGGGCGCCGACGGCACCGAGCCGCCCAACGACTGGGAGTCCATCTTCGGCGGACCCGCCTGGACCCGCGTCGCGGACGGCGAGTGGTACCTGCACCTGTTCGCGCCCGAGCAGCCCGACTTCAACTGGGAACACCCCGCCGTCCAGGACGAGTTCCGCTCCATCCTGCGCTTCTGGCTCGACCTCGGCACCGACGGCTTCCGCATCGACGTCGCCCACGGCCTCGTCAAGGCCCCCGGCCTGCCCGACCTCGGCCGCGACGAGCAGCTCAAGCTGCTCGGCAACCAGGTGCTGCCCTTCTTCGACCAGGACGGCGTCCACGAGATCTACCGCTCCTGGCGCAAGGTCCTCGACGAGTACGCCGGCGACCGCATCGGCGTCGCCGAGGCCTGGACGCCGAGCGCCGACCGCACCGCGCTCTACCTGCGCCCCGACGAGCTGCACCAGGCCTTCAACTTCCACTACCTGGGCACCGGCTGGGACGCCGAGGCGCTGCGCGCGGCGATCGACGACTCCCTGGACGCGATGCGCCCCGTCGGTGCTCCGACGACGTGGGTGCTGTCCAACCACGACGTGGTACGTCACGTCACCCGGTACGGGGGTGGCGAGCAGGGCCTGGCCCGGGCGCGGGCGGCGGCGCTGCTGATGCTGGCGCTGCCCGGTTCGGCGTACGTCTACCAGGGCGAGGAACTCGGCCTGCCCGAGGTCACCGACCTCCCCGACGAGGTGCGCCAGGACCCCTCCTTCTTCAAGGAGAACGGCCAGGACGGACTGCGCGACGGCTGCCGCGTGCCGCTGCCCTGGTCCGGGACCGAGGCCCCGTACGGCTTCGGCGACGGCGGCAGCTGGCTGCCGCAGCCGGAGCAGTGGGCATCGCTGAGCGTCGAGGCCCAGACGGGCGACCCGGCCTCCACCCTGGAGCTGTACCGGGCCGCGCTGCGGATCCGCCGCGAGCGGGCGGACCTGGGCGCGGGCGACGCGGTGGAGTGGCTTCAGGCGCCCGCGGGCGTACTTGCGTTCCGTCGCGGCGGCTTCGTCTGCACCGTCAACGCGACGGGCGAGGCCGTCCGCATGACCCCGCCGGGCACGGTGCTCCTCACCAGCGCCGACCCGGCCGACCCGGCCGACCCCGGGCTCCTCGGGGCGGACACGGCGGTGTGGTGGCAGGGGTGACTTCCCCTCTCCGGCTGACGGACATCGCCGCGCAGGCCCAGGTCAGCGAGGCGACCGTCAGCCGCGTGCTCAACGGGAAATCGGGCGTCGCGGCCGGCACCCGGCACAAGGTGCTGGCCGCGCTCGACGTGCTGGGCTACGAACGGCCGGTACGGCTGCGCCGCCGCAGCAACGGCCTGGTGGGCCTGCTGATCCCGGAGCTCACCAACCCCATCTTCCCGGCGTTCGCGCAGGTCATAGAGCAGGCGCTGGCGGGCCACGGCTACACGCCGGTGCTGTGCACGCAGACGCCGGGCGGGGCCACCGAGGACGAGCTGGTGGAGCAGCTGGTGGAGCGGGGCGTCACCGGGATCATGTTCCTGTCGGGCCTGCACGCGGACGCGGCGGCGGACCCGTCGCGCTACCAGCGGCTCGCCTCCCGGGGCATCCCCTTCGTCCTGATCAACGGCTTCAACGAGCAGGTCAACGCCCCGTTCATCTCCCCGGACGACCGGGCGGCGGCGGACATGGCGGTACGTCACCTGGCGGACCTGGGCCACCGGCGGATCGGCCTGGCCATCGGGCCGACGCGGTACGTCCCCTCGGCCCGCAAGGAGGCGGCCTTCAAGGCGGCGCTGCCGTCGGCCGAGGCGGAGGGCCGCATCCAGCGCACCCTGTTCACGGTCGAAGGCGGCCACGCGGCGGGCGGCGCCCTCCTGGACCGCGGCTGCACGGGCATTGTCTGCGGCAGCGACCCCATGGCCCTCGGCGTCATCCGCGCGGCCCGCGAACGCGGCCTGCGCGTCCCCGAGGACGTCTCGGTGGTCGGCTTCGACGACTCCCCGCTGATCGCCTTCACGGACCCCCCGCTCACCACGGTCCGCCAACCGGTCCGCGCCATGGCCACGGCGGCGGTGGGCGCCCTCCTCGAATCGGTGGGCGGCACCCCGGTCCAACGCACGGAGTACATCTTCCAACCGGAACTGGTAGTCCGCGGCTCCACCGCCCAGGCCCCGGCGGATTCCTGACGCCTGGGCGGGGTCTGCTGTCCGGTATCCAGGTCGGGCGGAATGGGACAGGGTTGGGGACTTCCCGCCAGTCTCACTGTCCTTCCGGTTCGGTCCGGCCCGTCAAGGGCGCTCACTGCGTTCGCGTCGCTTCGCGATGGCCTTCGGCCACCCTTGACCGACCGGCCCGAACCGGAATGCCAAAGACTGTCGGGAACCCCCCAAAGAAACGGTCAGGGGGAACCTTTCCAACCCCTCGGGAGCGAGACGCCTGAACGGGGGCCCTGCCTCCCGGCAACGCCGCCCTCCGGGCGGAACCCCCTCCGGACCCGCCCCCAGCCGCATCCAAGTACCAAAGGGGGGCCAGGCGCGTCGGATCGCTACGCGCTCCGCTCGGCTTGGCGTCTGCGGCCCGCCTGTGGCTGTTCATAAGCCGCCCCAGATCGCTACGTGCTCCTCGCCTCACGCGTGTGCGGCCCGTCTGTGGCCGGACATAGGCCGCCCGAGATGTGAATGGGCGGTCGCGGTGGGCGTCTGCGGCCTGACGGTGCTCGATATGGCCTGCTGGTGGCCGATGGGGCTGTCGGCGGGGTGTGGTGGGGTGCCAGGAGCTCGATTTCGTCTTTTCGTGCAGGTTGGAGGGCGTCGAGTCTTCGGAAGGCCAGAAAGTGTCCGTATTCGGACGGTTTGGGGGATGTCTGTGGGGTGGAATTGGTCCTGACTGCAATGCAGGTTGATTTCCTCGCCTTTTCGCTCCGGAAGGCCTCCATCTCAGCCCATCAGCCCACGACGACCTGCGGTCGCGGGCCGGTCCGCGCTGTGTAGCGATCGTGGGCGGCTTATGTCCGGCCACAGACGGGTCGCAGACGCGTGAGGCGAGGAGCGCGTAGCGATCTGACGCGCCCTGCCCTTCCTTGTCATTTGGGTGCGGTTGTGGGTGGGTTCGGAGGGGGTTCCGCCCGGAGGGCGGCGTTGCCGGGAGGCAGGGCCCCCGTTCAGGCGTCTCGCTCCCGAGGGGTTGGAAAGGTTCCCCCTGACCGTTTCTTTGGGGGGTTCCCGACAGTCTTTGGCATTCCGGTTCGGGCCGGTCGGTCAAGGGTGGCCGAAGGCCATCGCGAAGCGACGCGAACGCAGTGAGCGCCCTTGACGGGCCGGACCGAACCGGAAGGACAGTGAGACTGGCGGGAAGTCCCCAACCCTGTCCCATTCCGCCCGACCTGGATACCGGACAAGCCGACCCCGCCCCTCCCCGCCCCTCCCCTTCTCTCGCCCCCAGCTGAACTCCCGTCAGACCCCCCGGCGGTCAATCGTGCCTGACCCTGCGGGCTGGTACCGGATCAACCTGGACGGCAGGACACGCCTCGGAAACAATTCTGCAATCTCTTGCGCAAACTCTTGCAGGGCTCTTACCTGGCCCCTACGGTCGCAGCCATCCCCACCTCTCCCGCCAGGAGGCCCCCCGCATGCCTGCCAGAGCCGTCAGAGCTGCAACTCTTTTCGCCGTCACCGCACTTGCCGCCACCGGCCTCGGCGCGCAGGCGCCCGTCGCCGTCGCCGCCGCGCCCGGGGGCAAGGACGTCACCGCCGTGCTGTTCGAGTGGCGCTTCGAGTCCGTCGCCCGGGCCTGTACGGATTCGCTCGGGCCCGCCGGGTACGGGTACGTGCAGGTTTCGCCGCCCCAGGAGCACATCCAGGGTCCCCAGTGGTGGACTTCGTACCAGCCCGTCAGCTACAAGATCGCCGGGCGGCTCGGTGACCGGGCCGCCTTCAAGGCGATGGTCGACACCTGCCACGCCGCCGGGGTGAAGGTCGTCGCCGACTCCGTCATCAACCACATGGCCGCGGGTGACGGGGTGGGGACCGGGGGGTCTTCGTACACGAAGTACGGCTACCCCGGGCTCTACTCCGGGGCCGACATGGACGACTGCCGCGTCACCATTTCCAACTACCAGGACCGCGCCAACGTGCAGAACTGCGAGCTCGTGCAGCTCGCCGACCTGGACACCGGTGAGGAGTACGTGCGCGGCCGGATCGCCGGGTACCTGAACGACCTGCTGTCGCTGGGCGTCGACGGGTTCCGGATCGACGCCGCCAAGCACATGCCGGCCGCCGACCTCGCCAACATCAAGTCGCGGCTGACGAATCCTTCCGTCTACTGGAAGCAGGAGGCGATATCCGGGGCCGGTGAGGCCGTCTCGCCGTCCGAGTACCTCGGCAGCGGTGACGTGCAGGAGTTCCGGTACGCCCGGGATCTGAAGCGGGTCTTCCAGAGCGAGAACCTCGCCTACCTGAAGAACTTCGGTGAGGCGTGGGGGTACATGGCGAGCGGCCGGTCCGCCGTCTTCGTCGACAACCACGACACCGAGCGGGTCGGCGACACCCTGAACTACAAGGACGGCTCGGCCTACACCCTCGCCAGCGTGTTCATGCTGGCCTGGCCCTACGGCTCCCCGGACGTGCACTCCGGGTACGAGTGGAGCGACAAGGACGCCGGGCCGCCGAACGGCGGCGCGGTGAGCGCCTGTTACTCCGACGGCTGGAAGTGCCAGCACGCCTGGCGGGAGATCTCCTCCATGGTCGGCTTCCGCAACGCGGCCCGCGGCGAGGGCGTCACCAACTGGTGGGACAACGGCGGCGACCAGATCGCCTTCGGGCGCGGTGCCAAGGCGTACGTGGCCATCAACCACGAGGGCTCGGCCCTGACCCGCACCTTCCAGACCTCCCTGCCGGCCGGGAACTACTGCGACGTCCAGAGCGGTCGCACCGTCACCGTCGGCTCCTCCGGCCAGTTCACCGCCACCCTCGGCGCCGGAACCGTCGTCGCGCTGCACGTGAACGCCCGTACCTGCGGCGGCGGCAGTGGTACGCCGGTCGGCGCCGGCGCCTCCTTCGCCGTCAACGCCACCACCGCCCCGGGGCAGAACATCTACGTCACCGGTGACCAGAGCGCCCTCGGCAACTGGAACACCGCCGGCGCCCTCAAGCTCGACCCGGCGGCCTACCCCGTCTGGAAGCTCGACGTGACGCTCCCGCCGGGCACCGCCTTCTCGTACAAGTACGTCCGCAAGGACGCCGCCGGGAACGTCACCTGGGAGAGCGGCGCCAACCGCGCCGCCACCGTCCCGGCGAGCGGCACGGCCCTGCTGTCCGACACCTGGCGGAGCTGACCCGCGGCCGACCGCCCCACAGACCAGGGCCGCCCGGCACATCACGACCCCGCCACCGCCGGGCGGCCCTCATCCACGCGACACGTAACCAAGGAGAACCGCCTTGATACGCCCCGCCGCAGGAGTGCTCGCCGCCGCCCTGGCCGTGACGCTCCTGCCCGCCCTCCCCGCCGCGGCCGCCGCACCCCGGCCGCCGGCCCCGCCCTCGGACGCGAAACTGGCCGCCGAGCCGGCGCGGCACGATCTGACCCGGGAGCAGTTCTACTTCGTCCTCCCGGACCGGTTCGCGAACGGCGACCCGCGCAACGACCGGGGCGGGCTGACCGGCACCCGGCTGGAGACGGGTCTGGACCCGACGGACAAGGGCTTCTACCAGGGCGGCGACCTCAAGGGCCTGACCGACCGGCTCGACTACATCAAGGGGCTCGGCACCACCGCCATCTGGATGGCGCCGATCTTCAAGAACCAGCCGGTGCAGGGGAAGGGGGCCGACGCCTCCGCCGGGTACCACGGTTACTGGATCACCGACTTCACGCAGGTCGATCCGCACTTCGGCACCAACGCCGACCTGGAGCGGCTGATCGACAAGGCGCACAAGAAGGGGATGAAGGTCTTCTTCGACGTCATCACCAACCACACCGCCGATGTCGTCGACTACCGCGAGGCCTCCTACTCGTACCTCTCCAAGGGCGCCTTCCCCTATCTGACGAAGGACGGCGTGCCCTTCGAGGACTCCGACTACGCCGACGGGAAGCGGGGGTTCCCGAAGACCGGCGCCGGCACCTTCCCGCGCACCCCCTTCGTCCCCGAGGCGAAGAAGAACCTGAAGTCCCCGGCCTGGCTCAACGACCCGGCGATGTACCACAACCGGGGTGATTCCACCTTCGCGGGTGAGTCCTCCGAGCAGGGCGACTTCGTCGGGCTCGACGACCTGTGGACCGAGCGTCCCGAGGTCGTGAGCGGGATGGAGAAGATCTACGAGAAGTGGGTCGAGGACTTCGACATCGACGGCTTCCGGATCGACACGGTCAAGCACGTCAACACCGGGTTCTGGACGCAGTGGGCGACCGCCCTCGACAAGTACGCCGCCCGGCGCGGCCGCGAGGACTTCTTCATGTTCGGCGAGGTCTACTCCGCCGACACCGCCGTCACCTCCCCGTACGTGACGCGCGGGCGCCTCGACGCGACCCTCGACTTCCCGCTCCAGGACGCGATCCGCGCGTACGCCTCCCAGGGCGCGGCGGCCTCCCGGCTGGGCTCGGTGCTGGCCGACGACTACCGGTACACCACCGACAAGGCCAACGCGTACGAGCAGGTCACCTTCCTCGGCAACCACGACATGGGCCGCTTCGGCACCTTCCTGAAGCAGGACCGTCCGGGGGCGGGGGAGCAGGAGCTGCTGGACCGCTACCGGCTCGCCAACGAGCTGATGTTCCTCTCCCGGGGCAACCCGGTGATCTACTCCGGTGACGAGCAGGGCTTCACCGGCGCGGGCGGCGACAAGGACGCCCGGCAACCGCTGTTCGCCTCCCGGGTCGCCGACTACCTGGACGACGACCAGCTGGGCACGGCGCGCACCCATGCGAGCGATGCCTACGATCCGGGACACCCGCTCTACAAGCAGATCAGTGCTCTCTCGAAGCTGACCAAGGACCACCCGGCCCTGCGCGACGGCGTCCAGAGCGAACGTTTCTCCGACGGTTCCGTCTACGCCTTCGCCCGGACGGACATCCGCGCGAACGCACGCTCCCGCACCGAGTACCTCGTCGCCGCCAACAACGCCGCCGAGTCCCGGACCGTCGAGATCGACGCCCCGGCCGGCGCCCAGTACCGCACCCTGTACGGCGGCACCGCCCTGATCCGCGCCTCCGCGGCCGGCAAGCTCACCGTCGTCGTCCCCGCCCTCGGCTCGGTCGTCCTCCAGGGCGTCGCCCCGCTCGCCGCCCCCGCCACCAAGCCCGCCCTGACCCTGAAGGCCCCGGCCCCCGGCGCCACCGGCACGGTCGAGCTCTCCGCCGACGTCACCGGAGGCGGCCCGGGCCGGGTGGTCTTCGCCGCCCAGACCGGCAACGACGCCTGGCAGGTGCTCGGTTCCGCCGACCACGCCCCGTACAAGGTCACCCAGCACATCACGGCCCCGGCCGGCACCGCCCTGCGCTACAAGGCCGTCGTCATCGACGCCTCCGGCCGCACCGCGAGCGCCCTCGCCGGGTCCGTCGCCGGCCAGACCCCGCCCACCCCCGTCCCCACCGCCACCCAGCGCGACTACGCCGTCGTCCACTACAACCGCCCCGACGGCGACTACAGCGACTGGCGGCTCCACGCCTGGGGCGACATCGCCGACGGCGAAGCCACGCCCTGGCCCGAGGGGCACCCCTTCACCGGCCGCGACGCGTACGGCGCTTTCGCCTACGTCAAGCTCAAGCCCGGCGCCTCCTCCGTCGGCTACCTCGTCATCGACAAGGACGGCACCAAGGACGTCGCCGCCGACCGCGCCATCGACGTCACCCGGACCGGCGAGATCTGGCTGGAGCAGGGCAAGGAACCCGCCCGCACCGACCGCCCCGACTCCCCTCCGGCGGACCAGACCAAGGCCGTCCTGCACCACCGGCGCGCCGACGGCGCCTACGACGGCTGGGGCCTGCACGTCTGGACCGGCGCCGCGAACCCCACCGACTGGTCCAAGCCGCTGATGCCCACCCGCACCGACTCCTACGGCGCGGTCTACGAGGTCCCCCTCGCCGCCGGAGCCACCAGCCTCAGCTACATCCTCCACAAGGGCGACGAGAAGGACCTCCCCTCCGACCAGTCCCTCGACCTGCTGGCCACCGGCCACGAGGTCTGGATGCTGGGCGGCCAGGCGAACCTCCTCCTCCCGCAGCCCGCCGGCTCCTCCGCCGCCCTGGACCTCACCAAGGCCCAGGCCGTCTGGATCGACCGCGACACCCTCGCCTGGAACGCCCCCGCGGCCGCCGCCTCCGTCCAGCTCCTCGCCTCCCGCGAGGGCTCGGTCAAGGCCGCGAACGGCGCCCTGACCGGCGCCGACACCGCCCGGTGGCTGCGCCTGGCCAAGTCCGGGCTCACCGAGGCGCAGAAGCGGAAGTTCCCGCACCTGGCCTCGTACACCGCCTACACCGTCGACCCCCGCGACCGCGGCCGCGTCCGCGAGGCCCTGCGCGGCCAGCTCGTCGCGAGCGCCCGCGCCGCGAACGGCGCCGTCCTCGCCGCCACCGGCGTCCAGCTCGCCGGCGTCCTCGACGACCTGTACGCGACGAACGCCCGCCTCGGCCCGGTCTTCGACGACGGCCGCCCCACCCTCTCCGTCTGGGCCCCCACGGCCCAGCAGGTCGCCCTCGAACTCGACGGCCGCACCGTCGCCATGCGCCGCGACGACGCCACCGGCGTCTGGTCGGTGCGCGGCGAACGCTCCTGGACCGGCAAGCCCTACCGCTACGCCGTCACCGTCTGGGCCCCGAGCACCGGGCAGATCGTCCGCAACCTGGTCACCGACCCGTACTCCACCGCCCTGACCACGGACTCCACCCACAGCCTGGCCGTGGACCTGGCCGACCCGAAGCTCGCCCCGCCCGGCTGGCGCGGCCTGCGCAAGCCCGCGGCCGTCCCGTTCGCCTCGGCGCAGATCCAGGAGCTGCACATCCGCGACTTCTCGGTAGCGGACCGCACGAGCCGGCACCCCGGCCAGTACCTGGCCTTCACCGACGCGGACTCGGCGGGCATGAAGCACCTGCGCGCGCTGGCCGCCTCCGGCACCTCCTACGTCCACCTCCTGCCGGCCTTCGACATCGGCACCATCCCGGAGAAGCCCTCGGACCGCACCGAACCGGCCTGCGACCTCAAGGTGTACGCCCCGGACTCGCAGGAGCAGCAGGCCTGCGTGGCCGCCGCCGCGGCGAAGGACGCTTACAACTGGGGCTACGACCCGTTGCACTACACCGTTCCCGAGGGCTCGTACGCGAGCGACCCGAACGGCACCGCCCGCACCGTCGAGTTCCGCAAGATGGTCCAGTCGCTGAACGGCGCGGGCCTGCGGTCCGTCATGGACGTGGTCTACAACCACACCGTGGCCTCGGGCCAGTCGGACAAGTCGGTCCTGGACCGCATCGTGCCCGGCTACTACCAGCGGCTGCTGGCCGACGGCAGCGTGGCCACCTCCACCTGCTGCTCCAACACCGCGCCCGAGAACGCCATGATGGGCCGGCTCGTCGTGGACTCGATCGTCACCTGGGCGAAGGAGTACAAGGTCGACGGCTTCCGCTTCGACCTGATGGGACACCACCCGAAGGACAACATCCTGGCCGTGCGCGCGGCCCTGGACGCCCTCACCCTCCAGAAGGACGGGGTGGACGGCAAGAAGATCGTCCTCTACGGGGAGGGCTGGAACTTCGGCGAGGTCGCCGACGACGCCCGCTTCGTCCAGGCCACGCAGAAGAACATGGCGGGCACCGGCATCGCCACCTTCTCCGACCGGGCCCGCGACGCGGTGCGCGGCGGCGGCCCCTTCGACGAGGACCCGCGCGTCCAGGGTTTCGCCTCCGGCCTGTTCACGGCCCCGAACGCGTCACCCGCGAACGGCACGCCGGAGCAGCAGCGGGCCCGGCTGCTGCACGCCCAGGACCTGATCAAGGTCGGGCTGTCCGGGAACCTCGCCTCGTACGTCTTCACGGACACCTCCGGCCGCCGGACCAAGGGTTCCGAGGTGGACTACAACGGCGCCCCGGCCGGATACGCGGCGGCTCCCGGCGACGCCCTCGCCTACGCCGACGCGCACGACAACGAGTCCCTCTACGACGCCCTGACGTACAAGCTGCCGCAGGGTACGCCGGAGGCCGACAAGGCCCGCATGCAGGTGCTCGCGATGGCGGTCGGCACGCTCTCGCAGGGACCGGCCCTGTCCCAGGCGGGCACCGACCTGCTGCGCTCGAAGTCGCTGGACCGCAACTCGTTCGACAGCGGGGACTGGTTCAACGCCATCCACTGGGACTGCGGCGACGGCGCCGGCAACGGCTTCGGCCGGGGCCTGCCGCCGGCGGCCGACAACCGGGCCAAGTGGCCGTACGCGAAGCCCCTGCTGACCGGACCGGCACCCGCCTGCGCCGACATCACCGGCGCCTCGGCGGCCTACCGGGACCTGCTCCGGATCCGTACGACGGAGCCCTCCTTCGGCCTCACCACGGCGCAGGCGGTCCAGGCGAACCTGGCCTTCCCGCTGTCGGGCAAGGAGGAGACCCCGGGTGTGATCACCATGACGCTGGGGGACCTGGTGGTGGTCTTCAACTCCACTCCCGACACCCGGCACCAGCGCGTGGCGGACCTCGCGGGCCGGGCCTACGCCCTGCACCCGGTCCAGGCCGCCGGCGCGGACGCGGCGGTGAAGCGGTCCGCGTACGACGCGAGGACGGGGGAGTTCACGACCCCGGCCCGGACGGTCGCGGTGTTCAAGCGGTCCTGATGTGAGGGGCGGAGCGGCGGCGGCCTTGGTCCGCCGCCGCCGCTTCGTCATGGGTCGTCCCATCGCCTCATGCCCTCGCCAGGTGGGGCATCAGGCATCGGGTCAGACCCAGATACGGACGGCTTCCATCCGGCGCGACTGGCCGGTGGTCCCGACGTACACCGGGTTCCCGGCCGCCGAGATCAGCCAGCCGTGGTCCGCGACGTGCGCCTGCGCGGCCACGGCGCCCGAGCCGACCTGGAGGCCGAGGGCTTCCATCCGCCGCGACTGGCCCGTGGTGCCGACCGTCACGGCCGCGCCCTCGCCGGCGCAGGCCCAGCCCTGCCAGCCGACGTCGGCGAGGTGGGCGTTGGCGCAGATGCCGCCGACGCCGCGCGTCGCGATCACGACGGCCTCCATCCGCCGGCTCTGCCCGGTCGTTCCGGCGATCTGGCCGTCGCACACCGCCGACTGCCAGCCGATGTCCTGCACGTGCGCGGAATAACAGACAACGCGGGCGCTCGGCGCGAGCGTGCGCTGCCTCGCCGTCGCCGCCTCCACCTCGGCGATCACCGAGGCCGGCGCCTGTACCGCGGAGGCTCCCGCGATCGTCTTGCCGCCCGCCGGGGCGGGGGCCGGCGCCGACGGCTGAACCTGGGCCTGCGCCACTCCGGTGGCCCCCAGCACACCCGCCAGCGCCAGCCCTAAGACGGCGCCCGCTGCCTTGCTCATGGACTTCTTCACGTTGTTCCCCTCCTGGTACCGACTGGTCGCGCCCATCTGTACCGGCGCCCCGGAGCGCGGGGCAACAGATTGGGTGCGGCACGGCCGAGAGGGGCCCCGACATGGCGTGCGCCGGGTGGTTGCGCGCGCTGCGGCATCTGTGCGTGCGGCGGACGTTCAGCCGTCGAGACGCCGCTCCAGCAGGATCACGCCGTAGACCTTCCCGTCCTGGCCCTTCTTGGACGGAAATTCTCCGACGACCCGGTAGCCCGCGCCCTGGTAGTACGCGAGCAGCCGCGGGTTGGAGGAGACGCAGTCCAGGCGTGCCCGCTCCCGCCCGGTGCGGGCGATCCGCCATTCGGCGTGGTCGAGTATCCGCCGCCCCGCACCGGCGGGCGCGGCCTCGCGCTCCACCATCAGCCGGTGCACGTAGCCCGCGACGGGCGGCTGCACGCCCCAGGCGTCCTCGTCGGACCACCAGAGTTCGTACGCGCCCACGACCCGCCCGTCGGCGTCCTCCGCGAGCCACACCTCGCCGTCGCGCATCCGCGCGCGGAAGTGCGCGGTGTCCTTCCCGCCCGGCTTCCACTGGTCGATGCCGTTCGCCCGCATCCAGCGGGCGGCCTGGTCGTACAGCTTCACCAGCGTGCCGGCGTCCTTCTCCACGGCCTGCCGGAACAACATCCCGTCGTCAATGATCACGCGGGCATTATCGCGTGGGCATGGTCACGCGGGCCCGGGAACGAGCACCGCCAGCCGCCCGACCAGCACCCCGAAGGGCCCGTCCGCGGGCTCGTCGGCGAGGATCCGCACCAGGATCCCGGCCATCTCCTCGTCGTACGCGGCGCTCACGGCGGCCAGCGCGGCGAAGTCGTGGACGAGCTGCAACTCCAGCTCGGCCCGCGGGATCTGCCGACCGTCGAGCCAGATCAGCGCGGTGGACTCGGCGAGCGACACCCAGGACTTCACGACGAGCGCGAGCCGCGCGGGCGGCCGCTCGATGCCGAGGTGCTTGAGGATCTGCTCGTACGCCGCCTGCCGGACCTCGTCGATCATCGCGTTGGCCCGGCTGCTCCCGGCGGCCGGCCCGCCGCGCATCAGCGCCGAGAAGCCGGGGCCGTGGTCGTCGACGAACGCGAAGAACCGCCCCATGACCCGCAACAGCCGCGATCCGAGCGGCCCCTCGTGGGGCTCGACGAACCGCTGCGCCAGCTCGTCGGCGGCGCGGCGCAGCGCGGCCTCGTACAGGCTGAGCTTGCCCGGAAAGTAGTGGTAGACGAGCGGCCTGGATATCCCGGCCGCCGCCGCGATCTCGTCGATGGACACATCGTCGGGCGACCGGTGGCTGAACAGCTCCAGGGCCACCCCGATCAGCTGCTGCCGCCGCTCCTCGACACCCATCCTGCGTCGCACCCCGGTTGTCATGCGGACACCCTACTTCGCCCCTCCCCACCTCTGACCAGGGCTCCGCCCGCCGGGAGCCGTCGGTGGCGGAGCCGTTACAGGTCCAGGGTCAGGCCGTCCGACGCGGCGCGGGAGACGCACAGCAGCATGGAGTCCTCGCGTTCCGCGTCCGTCAGGAGTTCGTCGCGGTGGTCCACCTCGCCCGCCAGGACGCGGTGTTGGCAGGTTCCGCAGAAGCCCTGTTCACAGCTGTACGGGGTGTTCGGGAGCTCCCGGCGGACGGCGGCCAGGGCCGATTCGTCCGCGCCGACCTCGACGGTGCGGCCCGAGCGGTGCAGGGTCACCGTGAACGGGCGGGCGGGACCGGCCGCCGCCGTCGGGCCGAAGCGTTCCAGGCGGACCGCCGACGGGTCGGCGGCCGCCGCCAGCACCGCCGCCATGAGCGGTTCGGGGCCGCAGCAGTAGACCAGGGTGCCCGGCGCGGCCGCGGCGAGCGGGGTCAGGTCCGGGAGGCCCGTCTCGTCCTGCGGGAGAACGGTGACCCGGTCGCCGTAGCAAGCGAGTTCGTCGAGGAACGGCATCGAGGCGCGGCTGCGGCCCCCGTACAGCAGGGACCAGTCCGCGCCCGCCGCCGTGGCCGCCCGGAGCATCGGGAGGAGCGGGGTGATGCCGATGCCGCCCGCCACGAAGACGTACGACGCGGCCGGGACCAGGGCGAAGCGGTTGCGCGGTGGACGGAGTTCGAGTGCCGCGCCCTCCACCAGCTGCGCGTGCGCCTCGCGGGAGCCGCCGCGGCCGTCCTCGACCAGACGGATCGCGATCGTGTACCGGCCCGCCTCCGACGGGTCCCCGCACAGCGAGTACTGCCGTACCAGCCCCGACGGGAGAACGACGTCCACATGCGCGCCCGGGGACCACCCGGGCAGGTCCGCCGCCTCCAGCACCAGCCGCAGCACCCCCTCGGCCGGCTGCGTACGGGACACGATCAGCGCCCGCAGCCGCCGCCGCGGGGAGTGGCCGGAGACCGGGTTCTCCAGCGCCGGGAGCGGCCACAGCGGCGAGCGCCCGATGCGCGCGCGCAGGGCGCGCCGGGTCAGGAACGCGGCGCCCGCCACCGCCGTCACGGTCAGCGCCCGCCTCATCGCCGCACCCCCGCGTTGGCGCCCGGCGAGGCGGCCAGGTAGGCCACCGCCTGGGCCGTCGAGCCCTCCTGCGAGGGGTGGTACGTACGGGAGAGGTACGTCGGGATCGAGCGCAGCATCGCCCCCGCGGAGGGGAGCACGCCCTGCTGCCCCGCCCGGAAGAACTGGCCCAGCGAGGCCTTGGCGGCGGGCGGTTCGGGGTCGTTCTCCATGAAGAACCGCGCCCCGCGCTGCCACAGGAAGACCAGCGCCGCGAACGCGGTCGCCCAGGTCCGCGCCCGGCGCCGGTAGTTGCCGTCCACGTGCATGAACAGGTCGAACGCCACCGAGCGGTGCTCCACCTCCTCCGCGCCGTGCCAGCGCAGCAGGTCCAGCATCATCGGGTCCGCGCCCCGCCGGTCCAGCTCGTCCGCGTTCAGCACCCAGTCGCCCAGGAACGCCGTGTAGTGCTCGATGGCCGCGATCATCGCGACCCGCTCCATCAGCCACCACCGGCGCGCCTTGCCCGGCGGCAGCGTCCGGTCGCCGAGCAGCTTCTCGAACAGCCAGTCCACCTGCGCCGTGTACGGGGTCGGGTCCAGGCCCAGCCGCTTCAGGTGCGGGAGCACGTCGTCGTGCGCGGCGGCGTGCATCGCCTCCTGGCCGATGAACCCGATGACGTCCGCCCGCAGCCGCTCGTCCGTGATGTACGGGAGGACCTGCTTGTAGACGTGCACGAACCAGCGCTCGCCGGCGGGCAGCAGCAGGTGCAGCACGTTGATGGTGTGCCCGGCGAAGGGATCGGAGGGCAGCCAGTGGAGCGGGGTGTCTTCCCAGTCGAAGGACACGTTCCGGGCGTTGAGGTCCATGTGTTCCGACGCCAAGGGAGCGGGCGCCGACGGCGTATTAGACATGGCGTCAATGTACTGATGGGTAGGGGCAAGGAAAACCCCTCGGCGCCCACTTCCTGGCGGCGCCGACACCGACACCGCCCCCGCGCCGGGGAACTACCGCAGCACCCCCGCCTTCGAGCCGTCCGTCAGC
Organism: Streptomyces sp. NBC_01551; assembly: GCF_026339935.1. Lineage (NCBI taxonomy): Bacteria > Bacillati > Actinomycetota > Actinomycetes > Kitasatosporales > Streptomycetaceae > Streptomyces > Streptomyces sp. NBC_01551. Next base: position 1,695,192 of record NZ_JAPEPX010000001.1, on the reverse strand, counting down.
TTGCCCGTCAGGTCCACCTGCGCGCCCTCCGGCGCCTTCACCGCCAGCCGGTTGCCGTTCGCCGCCCCGCTGACCCCGCCGCCCGACACCGTCAGCGAGGCGAACTGCGCGCTGCCCGCCGCGAGCACGTACCACTGGCCGGCCCGCGACTTCCACAGCACACCCGCCAGCACCCGGGGCTCCCGCGGCCCGCACGCCGGCGAGCCCTCCGCCTTCGCGGCCTGCGCCGCCAGCGGCGCGCCCGGCGCCAGGAACTGCGCCTGCACCCGGTCCGCCGTGCCCTGCCAGGTCTCCGCCCGGGAGCACAGCCAGGTCGCGGTGCCGTCGCCCTCGGGCAGCGGCTGCTTCGCGTACGTCCAGGCGTTGACCGAACGGACCCCGTGCGAGCGCACCGACGGCAGCAGGCACGCGGTACGCGACCACTCGCCGAGCTCCGCCGCCTCCGTTACGTCGCGCTCCGCACCCGGAGCCCCCGACGTCAGCCGCGCCGGGGTCAGTTCGCCGAGGTCCGTGACCAGCCGGGTCGCCCCGTCGCCGGTCAGGGCCAGCGCGTTCCAGGCCGTACAGCTGCCCGCCGGGGCGGGGCTCACCACCGGCGGAGTGACCCCGTCCGGCGTCAGCTTCAGCGCCGTAGGGGCCTCGCCGGGCTTGATCAGGTCCCGCAGGGCCGCGCCCGTCACCCAGGGCGCCGTCAGGTAGCGCACGTTGCCGTCGACCCGGCTGAGCACCAGCGCGGTCGCGGTGTCCGCGGACGCCCCGTCGGTCCGGGCGAAGTCGAGGCCGACGAGGCCGGTCCCGGTCAGCGGTTCGGCGTACCTGACCACGCGCAGCCCGTCGTGCAGCAGGACCACGACGGCCTGGTCGACGACGCCCGCGAACAGCAGCTGCGGCGGTCCCATCGGCGGGCCCGACGGGGTGCCCGGGGTGGCCGAGACGACCACCGACGCGCCGGGCCGGGCCCACGCGGCCAGCGCCCGGCGCAGCAGTTCGGCATCCTCGGCCCGGTCGCCGCGGGCCGGCCACGCGGAGAAGCCGGTACGGGAGGAGGTGCGCCAGAGCCGGGGCGAGACCCGCGTCAGCTTCCCGGGGTCCAGGGCCGCCTCGGCCGCGGCGTTCAGCGCGTACGGCGGGGCCGCGGCCCCGTCCGACCCCCAGCCCCCGCCGGGCAGCGCGAGCAGCGCCCCGCACACGGCGAGCGCCGCCGCGGCCGCCAGCCCGGCCCGTACGAAGCGGCGCCGCCGCAGCAGATCGGTGGGCCGGGCCTGGAGCACGCACGGGTCGAACTCGGGGGAGGCGAACAGGGCGTCGTTCGCCGCGTCCCCGGACTCCGCGACGGCCGCCGCGGGGTCCGCGACCCCGGCCCGCGTCAGGACCCGCAGCACCTCCGGCTCCGGCAGCCGCTCCAGCGCGCGCAGCACACAGGCGGCCCGGCCGGGTCCGGAGAGGGTGGCCAGCCACTGGTCCAGCGCCAGCTCCTCGGCCCCGCCCGCGCGCGGGAACAGCCGCAGCCCCCACACCTGGGGGAGCAGCGGCGGCAGCTGCCCGCGCAGCGGCAACGCCCGGAACGTCAGCGGGACCCCCGCCTCCAGGGCGGCGCGCAGCACCCGCAGCCGTACGTACGCGTACCCGGACTCCTCCGCCTCGCCGCGCTGTGCCGGGACCCCGCCCCGCACGGGCGCGGGCCCGGCGGCCCGCCGCCCGCGCGGCAGGGCGCGCTGGGTCAGCGAATGGGCGGTGAGCACCCGCCGGTTGCGGCCGAGGGCGGGCGGCAGCACCAGATAGGCGAGCCGCACCAGCCGCGGGTAGTGCTCGACAATGGCGGCCTCGGCCTGCTCGACGTCGGGCGGCACGGGGGAGGAGGGGCGGGTGGCGGTATCCGGCGCAGTCACGTTCAGCAGAACGAGCGAATCGTCGGATGGTCACCCGTCCCAGGCGGGGGGGCGTCCGGGGGAGTCCCGCCCCGGGGGCTCAGACCACCAGGCGGGTGCGCAGCGCCTCGACCGTCTCGTCGGACACGCCCAGGCCCTCGCGTACGTACTTCTCCACGGAGCCGTACCGCGCGGCGACCTCGTCGAGCGCCGCCTCCAGGTACGAGGGGAACACCCCGATCAGCGCCAGCGCGAGCTCCGGGTCGCCGCCGGCCGCCGTGAAGCCCTCGATCATCGGGGCGAAGGCCTGCCGGACCGCCGGATTGACCGAGAGGTATTCGGCCATCAGGGTCTCGTCGTCGGCGCCGAGCAGCGACAGGACGACGGTCGCGGCCCAGCCCGTACGGTCCTTGCCGGCAGTGCAGTGGAAGAGCAGCGGGCCGGACCGCGGGTCGGCCGCCTCGGTGAGCAGCGTGCGGTACGCGGCCTGCGCGGAGCCGGAGCGCACGAAGGACCGGTAGATGTCGCCGAACATCGCCTGCGCCTTGCCGCCGCCCAGGTGCTCCTCGGCGACCGCGGGGTCGGACAGCAGGTCCTTGAGCTGCGCGGCGGCGGGCGTCTTGCCCGAGCCCATCGTGTCGGCGAGGACGTCGGCGATCAGCAGGCGGGCGCCGGCCGGCACCCGGTCGGGGTGGTCGGCGCGCTCCACGGCGGTGCGGAAGTCGATGACGGTACGGATCCCCAGGGCGGCCACCGCCGGGTCGGCGTCGAGGTCGAGCCGGTCGAGCTGGCCGGAACGCAGGACGAGACCGGGGCGCACGGTGCGGCCGCCCGCGAGGGGGGTGCCGCCGAGGTCGCGGAAGTTGGCGACGGTGGTCGAGGGGGTGGCGGTCATCGTGGCAGCTCCAGCGGTGTGCGGGGTGACGCGTGTCATCTATATGATTTTCGGATGTTTCGCTCGGGAAAGGCAATCGAGGGCCACCGAGAGGCCCACCCCGAGCCCCAGCGCCACCAGGTGGCCCGCGTCCGTGAAGGTCCGGTCCCGCCGCAGAACCGGGACGGCCGCGAGCGCCAGCAGCCCGGCCCGCGCGGTGGTGCGCACCGCCCCGCGCGGCAGCGCCGAGGTCAGCGCGCCGAGGACCGCGTTGAACCCGTAGCTGCTGCCCACGTCCAGGGCCCGCCGGGTCGGCGCGTCGGTCGTCCCGCGCAGGGCGCCGTACACGAGGAGCGAGGCGGCGGCGTGGCCGAAGAGGAACACCGCCGCGGTCCACCAGGCCCCGTACGCGTACTCGGCGTAGCCGAGGACCGCGACCAGTAGCAGCGCGTACGGCAGCGGCATCGGCTCCTCGACGACGAAGGCACTGCTCAGCAGGGTCTCCCAGCGCCCGGCGGCGAGGTTGTCCACGTTGGTCGAGCAGCCGCGCAGCACCCGGTCCCGCCCGGCCGGCCCGAGCCGCTCCAGGGCGAACGCGCCGAACTGGACCCCGCCCGCGTACACCGCGCCCAGCGGGGGCGCCCAGGGCGACCATGGCAATGAATTCATCCGATCATGATGAGATACGGCCCACGTGTGGGTGGCGCCGGGCCCCCGTGGGAGCATGATCCGGCCATGCCTGACACCTTCGCGCCGATGCGCGCCACGCGGGCCGCGATGTTCGCGGCGGTGTGTGTCGCTTTGGCTGCGACGGGGCATTCGTACATGTCCGGCACGGATATTCCGATCGCAGGGCTTGTGTACGCCTTTGGGGTGATCGGGGTCCTCGCCTGGCTCGGCGCCGGCCGCCGCCGCGGTCCGTACGGGATCACGGCCTCGCTCCTGGTCGTCCAGGGAGTCCTGCACCTCGTCTTCTCCGGAAGCCAGACGGCCGGGCACCAGCACGCGCCGGGCCCCCTGGCCGGGACGAACGGCCCGGCGGAGCCTTCCGGGACGCGGGACGCGTCGAGCACGGCCGGTGCGCATGACATGGCCGGGATGCACCACGTCCCGAGCCTGCCGGGCGCGGCGGAGGCGCCGGGGACGGACGCCGTGGCGGGGATGCCACACGTGCCCGGCGTGGACGGCTTGGCGGGGATGCACGGCGTGGGCGGCGCGGCGGCAATGCCCGGCACGGATGCCGCGTCGGGGATGGACGTCGCGGCGGGGATGCCACACGTGCCCGGCGTGGATGGCTTGGCCGGGTTGCCCGGCTTCGACGGCGCGGGCGTGATGGACGGTATGGCCGCCATGGCCGGGCACGGGGGCCTCGGGATGGTCGTCGCGCACCTGCTCGCCGCCCTGTTCTGCGCCGGCTGGCTCGCCTGGGGCGAGTCCGCCGTCTTCCGGCTGGCCCGGGCCCTCGGCGCGACCGCGCTGCTCGCCGCCCGGCCGCTGGCCCGCGCGCTCGCGCTGGTACGGACCCGGCCGGCCCCCGTACCTCCCCGGCCGGTGTTCCGCCGGCGACTTGAACGGCCGCGCCGGCTGCGCGGAGCCGTGCACGCCCATGCCGTCGTGCGACGGGGTCCGCCCGGGTGCCGTGTCACCCGAGCCACGGCCCCCGGCCCGCTGCCCGCCCGCGCCTGACCGGCGCACCTCCCGTCACGGCGAGGGGGAGGCGAGACCCGGGGCTCATCACCCATGTCTACGCCAACCCTGAGGACCCGCATGTCCCTTGACGAGAGTCAGGCCGTCCGCACCGCGGACACCGACACCCCCCGGCCCGACACCGACGCCCCGCGCACCGACGCCCGCACCGACACCCGCACCGACACCCCTGGTACCAGCGGCCAGCGCACCGGCGGCCAGCGCAGCGGCGGGTGGGCCGCCCTGCGGCCGCTCGTGCTGCGCATGCACTTCTACGCCGGGCTGCTCATAGCCCCGCTCCTGTTCATCGCCGCCACCACCGGCCTGCTCTACGCCCTCTCCTGGCAGGCCGAGAGCATCGTCTACTCCGACGAACTGACCGTCGCCCGCGTCGGCGACCGCGCCGTGCCGCTCAGCACGCAGGTCCGGGCCGCCCAGGAAGCCGCCCCCACCGGCAAGGTGATCGGCGTATGGCCCGCGCCCGAGGCCGAGGACACCACCCGGGTGATCATGGAGAAGAAGGGGCTCGCGGAAGGCGAGACCCTCACCGTCTTCGTCGACCCGTATACGGCCGACGTGCGCGGGCAGCTCACCACCGCGGGCGACGCGCTGCCGCTGCGGGCCTGGCTGAGCGAGTTCCACTCCAGCCTCCAGCTCGGCGAGTTCGGCCGGAACTACAGCGAACTCGCCGCCAGCTGGCTGTGGGTCGTCGCCCTCGGCGGCCTCGCCCTGTGGATCGGCCGGCGCCGCTCCCGCCGCGCGCAGCTGGTCCTGCCCGACCGCACGGCCACCGGCCGGCGCAAGACCCTGTCCTGGCACGGGGCCGTCGGCCTGTGGGCCGTCGCCGGCCTCGTCGCGCTGTCCGCGACCGGCCTGACCTGGTCGAAGTACGCCGGTGAGAACATCGGGCAGCTCCAGGACGGCCTCGGCGGGGCCACCCCCGCCGTCTCCGCCACCCTCGCCGGCGGCGCGGGCTCCGGCGGGGCCGACGAGCACGCCGGGCACCAGATGACCGAGGGCATGGAGATGCCCCCGCCGCAGCCCACCGCCGACATCGGCATCGACCGGGCCGTCGAGGCCGCCCGGGCCGCCGGGGTCACCGACACCCTCCGCGTGACCCTGCCCGCCAAGGGCAAGGGCTACGTCGTCAAGGAGCAGGACAAGCAGGTGCCGGTGCACCTGGACGCCGTCGCCGTGGACCCGGCCGACGGCAAGGTCATGGACGAGCTGCGCTTCGCCGACTACCCCGTCCTGGCCAAGCTGACGCGCTACGGCATCGACCTGCACATGGGCAAGACCTTCGGGATCGTCAACCAGCTCGCGCTGGCCGCGCTCGCCGTCGCGTTGATGTTCCTGGTCTTCTGGGGCTACCGGATGTGGTGGCTGCGCCGGCCCACCAAGGACCGCGCGCTCTCCTTCGGCCGTCCGCAGCCGCGCGGGGCCTGGCGCAAGGCGCCGGCAACCCTGCTGCTGCCGATCGCCGCCGTGACGGCGCTGGTGGGGTGGTTCGTACCGCTGCTCGGGATCAGCCTGGTCGCGTTCCTGGCGGTCGACGTGCTGCTGGGCTTCGTGGCGGGACGCCGCGCGGCCAGGGCCTAGAACGGGACGGTGGGCCCGCACTCCCGTTCACGGGGTGCGGGCCCACCGGCGTTTCTCACGGCGCGTACTTGTACCCCACCCGGCGCACGGTCTGGATCGCGTCGCGGTGGGCCGCGCCCAGCTTGCGGCGCAGCCGGGCGATGTGGACGTCCACGGTCCGGCCGTCGCCGACGTGGCCGTAGCCCCACACCGTGGTCACCAGCTGGTCCCGGCTGTGCACCCGGTGCGGGTGCGCCACCAGGTGGGCCAGGAGCTCGAACTCCAGGTACGTCAGGTCGAGGAGCTCGCCGTCGACCTCGGCGGTGCGGCGCGCGGTGTCGATCCGGACGAGGGCGTCGCCGGCGGCCGCGCCCTCGACGGGAGCCGGGGGAGCGGCGACGGCCTGCGGGGCGCGGTGGTGGAGCGGCGGCTGCTGGTCGGCGGGTACGAGGACCAGGTAGCCGACCATCGGCGGCTGCCCCGGCAGCGTCGGCAGGCTGTGCTGCGGCGCGGGGAGCCAGGTGGCACCGGGCGGGAGCAGGTCCACGACCCGGGCCACCTCGTCCCGGTCCACGGCGCGCAGCCGGTGGCGCGGATGACCGGAGGGGAAGGGCAGGGGGGTGGTCGCGGCGGAGGCGGCGGAGGCGAGCGAGCGGGTGTGGGTGGTCATGAGTGGTCAGCTCTTTCACGCGGAGAGGTCGGCAGGAGACGTACGCATGGCGTCGTAGGTCGTCGATGTCGTTCCGCGCAGACCGAAGGCCCCGGGGCAGGTCTGGTGCAGGTCCCGGAAGGCTTTAGAGGGCCGGCGCGTTCTTCGCGCGGCAACACACCCGGTCGAAGTCGTGATGCTGCCGGGACGGCCAGAACGGCTCGAGGTCGCTGCGACCTGACGAGGTGTGATGCGGGTGGCTGGCCATGCGCCCATTGAAGCAGATGCCGGTCACCCTGGGCAGGGCGCGTCTCACTTTATGGAGCGGAATCTCAAATTCCGCTCGTGGCCCGCTATTTGCCCAGGACGAACCCGGCATTTCCCCAGCCGTTCAACCGCTCCCGTCGGCCCGTGCCGCTCCCCCGTATCGCATGCCGGGCACTTCCGTCCCACCCCCGCACCGGCCCCACCCCCGCACCGGCCGCCGCCCCCACCGACAACGGCGCCCGCCGGCCACGGGGGCTCGGCGGGCGCCGTCGGGTGTCGGAGGGAGGGCTCAGACCAGGCCGTCCTTCTCCAGGCCGGTGCAGCAGGTGTCCACGATCAGGCGGGTCACCACGTACGGGTCGACGTTCGCGTTCGGGCGGCGGTCCTCGATGTAGCCCTTGCCGTCCTTCTCCACCTGCCAGGGGATGCGGACCGACGCGCCGCGGTCCGAGACGCCGTAGCTGAACTCGTTCCACGGGGCCGTCTCGTGCAGGCCCGTCAGGCGCTCGTCGATGCCGGCGCCGTAGTTCTTGACGTGGTCCAGCGGCTTGCTGCCCTCGCCCAGCGCCTCGCACGCGGAGATGATCGCGCGGTAGTCCTCGCGCATCGCCTTCGTGGAGAAGTTGGTGTGCGCGCCCGCGCCGTTCCAGTCGCCCTTGACCGGCTTCGGGTTCAGCGTCGCCGAGACGTTGAAGTCCTCGGCCGTGCGGTACAGCAGCCAGCGCGCGATCCACAGCTGGTCGGAGACCTCCAGCGGGCTGACGGGGCCGACCTGGAACTCCCACTGGCCGGGCATGACCTCGGCGTTGATGCCGGAGATGCTCAGGCCCGCCGCGAGGCAGTGGTCCAGGTGCTTCTCGACGATGTCGCGGCCGAAGATCTCGTCCGAGCCGACGCCGCAGTAGTAGCCGCCCTGCGCGGCCGGGAAGCCGTTCACCGGGAAGCCGAGCGGGCGGGCGCCGTCGAAGAAGGTGTACTCCTGCTCGATGCCGAAGATCGGCTCCTGGCCGGCGAACTTCTCGGCGACCGGACGCAGCAGCGCGCGGGTGTTCGACTCGTGCGGGGTCATGTCGATGTTCAGGACCTCGCACAGTACGAGGACGTTGTCGCCGCCGCGGATCGGGTCCGGGCAGGAGAACACCGGCTGCAGCACGCGGTCGGAGGCGTGGCCCTCGGCCTGGTTGGTGCTGGACCCGTCGAAGCCCCAGATCGGCAGCGCGTCGCCGTCGCCGAGGATCTTCGTCTTGGAGCGAAGCTTCGCCGTCGGCTCGGTGCCGTCGATCCAGATGTACTCAGCCTTGTAGCTCACGGGCCCCATCCTTCGGTGCGTCGCTCCGGCGCAGACTCTGCGGGTGCTGCGGCTGCGGTGCCGCGATTGCGTGCTGCGGTGATGACCGCAGCGTGCCCGCCCGCGATTTCCCTTCCGTTGCCCGGGTGTGAACCCCGTGTTACCGACGTTTACGCCGCAGGTGGGGCCCGTTGTGCGGGTCGACGGCGGCGCGCCCGTCCGGGTGGGGCAGACTGAACCCGTGAGCATTTCGTATGATTTGAACCCTTCCGATGGTTCGGCCGGTGAACCGGCCGCCGTGCCCGCCCGCCCCAGGGTCGGGCTGCTGGGGACCGGTCCCTGGGCCCAGCGCGCGCACGCCCCCGCCCTCGCCGCGCACGCCGGCTCCGACTTCGCCGGAGTCTGGGGCCGACGGCCCGAAGCCGCCGCCGAGCTGGCGGCGGCGTACGGCGTGAAGGTGTACGAAGACCCCGACGCGCTGTTCGCGGACTGTGACGTCGTGGCCTTCGCCCTGCCGCCCGACGTACAGGCCCCCCTCGCCGTGCGCGCGGCCGCCGCGGGCCGGCATGTCCTGCTCGACAAACCCGTCGCGACGACCGTCGCGGACGCCCGGGCCGTCGCCGACGCGGTGGCCCGCCACCGGGTCGCGTCCGTCGTCTTCCTCACCCTCCGCTTCGCCGAGCCGACCGCCGGCTGGGTCGAGGAACAGGCGGGCCGGACCGGGTGGTTCACGGCCTCGGCCCAGTGGCTCGGCGCCGTCTTCCCGCCCGACGGGGCGCCCAGCGCGTACGCCGACTCGCCCTGGCGCAAGGCCAAGGGCGGGCTGTGGGACGTCGGCCCGCACGCGCTCTCCGTCCTGATCGCGGTGCTCGGCGACGTCACCGAGGTCAGTGCGACCCGGGGCCCCTCCGACCTGGTGCAGCTGGCCCTGCGGCACAGCTCCGGCGCCGCCAGCACCGCCGTGCTCAGCCTGGGTGCTCCGAGCGCCGCCGCCGGGGTGGGCCTGGAGCTGCGCGGGGCGGACGGGGTGTTCTCGCTGCCCGGCTGGAGCGACGTACCGGGGGCGTACGGGCGGGCCCTGGACGCCCTGCTCGACTCCGCCCGCACCGGGGTGCCGGATCCGCGCGGGGCGGAGTTCGGGGCCCGGCTGACGGAGATCCTGGCGGCGGCGGAGGGGCAGCTGGCCGACTGAGGGCGGAGGCGGCCGACTGAGGGCGGAGGCGGCCGACTGAGGGTGGAGCCGGCCGACTGAGGGTGGAGCCGGCCGGCCGGGGGCCGAGCCGGCCGGCCTATTTGATGAGGGCGTTCGCCACGATGATGGCGAGCCCGATCGTGGCGTCCGCGAGGCCGATCAGCAGGGACGAGCCGACCCGGTAGCCGACCCGGAGCGCCACGAAGGAGCCCCACGCGAACAGCAGCGCGGTGTTCAGGCCGAGCCCGACGGCCGTCACCCCGTACGAGTCCCAGTCGGTGATCCCGGCGGCGACCAGGAGCAGGACGGTGGGAAGGGTGGCCACGATCATCGGCCACTCGTTCCACAGCGCCCGTACCAATACGTGCCAGCGGTACGCGGCGGAGCCCGCCTGATGGCTGGTCATGTGGTGCGAGTAGCCGTGCGCGGCAGCGGCCGCGGCCGCCGTCACCAGGACCCAGCTGGCGTCGTAGAAGGGGGTGTACTCACCGCCCTTCTGGTCCAGCGCGGCCAGCAGGCCGCTGGCGAGCACGGTCCCGTACACCCCGCCGAACATCCAGTCCGCGCCGCGCCGGGGCGGAGGGAACGGGCGTCCGCTCGGAAGGGGCGGCGGGGTGGGCTGCGGCTGCGGAGTGTCGTTCACGGTGGATCCGTCCTGGCCTTTTCGGGTGGTTTATCCCCTTTGGTGGTGGAGTCACCCTACGAGGTGCCGGGTGGGGGCCGGATCAAGACCGCCCCGCCCGGGGGCGGAGGCCCCGGCCTAGCCCTTGCGGGAGAGGGCGTCGCGGACGGCCTCCTCGGAGCGGGCGACCACGGCCGTGCCGTCCTCGGCGGTGATGATCGGGCGCTGGATCAGCTTCGGGTGCGCGGCCAGGTGGGCGATCCAGCGGCCCCGCGCCTCCTCGGTCTCCTCGCGCGGCAGCCCCCGTACGCCGGTCTCCTTGGCCAGCGGGTCCGAGGTGCGGGTGATGTCCCACGGCTCCAGCCCCAGGCGGCCCAGCACCTCGCGGATCTCGGCCTCGGAGGGGACGTCCTCCAGGTAGCGGCGCACGGTGTACTCGGCGCCTTCCGCGTCCAGCAGGGTCAGCGCGCTGCGGCACTTCGAACAGGCGGGGTTGATCCAGATCTCCATGGCGCCCAGGGTAGCCAGAAGGCGTGACGGACGGGGCTGGCGGGAACGGCCCGAAGTGGGTCTGGCCAGGGGCGATTGTCAGTGGCCGCCGGTAAAATCGAGGGAGAACGACAGGAAGCCAACTACCGTTTGGGAGGCTGTAGATGGCCGCTGCCGCTGTCATTGTGATGCCGAAGAAGAAGCCGCTGCCGCCGGGGCTGCCCCGGGAGTGGTACGAGAGCCACAACCGCCGTCTGAAGGCGATGCGGTTGGCGATATCCCTGCTCGACACCGGGACGTACGACCCCAAGCGCGCCACCAACCGGAAGATCCGGACGATGGCCGTCCGAGTGGGGATCCACCGGCCCTCCAACCTCACCTGCAAGATGGTGCGTTCGTTCATCCGCGAGGGCAACGGGAGCTGAGTCCTCGGCTCGCCGCGCGGTATCACCCCTCGGGAGGCCGCAGCCGCGGCTTCCCGAGGGTCCCGGCCGGCCGGTCAGGGGGCCGGTCCGGGTCCGGGGTCGAGGCCCGGGGTGGGGCCCGGGAGGGAGAGCACCAGCAGGGCCACGTCGTCGCGGGGGCCGCCGTCGGAGAAGGCGACCAGGTCGCGCCAGACCGCCGTGGTCAGCCCCGCCGGGTCGGTGGTGAGGGACGGGATCCGCAGGGACAGCGGATAGAAGTGGCCCGCCGCGTCCCGGGCCTCGGTGACGCCGTCTGTGTGCGCGAGCAGCCGGTCGCCCGCGAGCAGCGGGAGCTCGGTCGCCGCGGGCAGGGCCGGCCCGGCGAGTCCCAGGCCGAGCGGGGGTCCGGGTTCCGCCGCCACCTCCGCGACGGAGTGCCCGCGCAGCAGCAGCACCGGCGGGTGCCCGCACGACACGATCCGTACGACGTCCCGCCCCGGCGGGAACTCCAGCAGCACCGCCGTCGCGAACAGCTCCGGATGCTCCAGCGGGCCGTCTGCCGCGTCCGCCAGCAGCCGCCGGTCCAGCCGAGTGGCCACCGCCACCAGCTCCGCGTCGTCCAGCACCCCCTCGCGGAACGCGCCGAGCAGCGCCGCCACGGTGCCGACGGCCGCCAGGCCGTGGCCCTGGACGTCCCCGACCACCGCCCGTACCCCGTAGGGCCCTATCCGTACGTCGTACAGGTCGCCGCCGACCAGGGTGCCCTGCTGGGCCGCCCGGTAGAGCCCGGCGCAGCGCACCGGACCCACCTGTTCCGGTACCGGCGGCAGGACGGCCAGCTGCGCCGCCTCGGCCGCCGTGCGGACGCTGACCAGCTGGGCGTCCCGGCGGTGGCGCACCCAGGCGATGACCACGCTGAGCAGCCCGACCACCGCCACCGTCGCCAGGTCGGTGCCGCGGGCGTGCGCGACGCCGAGCTGGGGGACGCCGAGCAGGAGCAGGACCAGCGTGGCGAAGACGGCCGTGCCGGTGGCGCCGTACGAGAACGCGGCGACGGGCGGGAGCCCGGCCAGGAAGTAGCCCAGCTCGACGTTGCCGGGGGTGAGCCACTGGGCGAGGCACAGCACCACCATGGCCACCGCGGGCGCGATCCGGGCCCAGCGCGGCGGCGGCTCACCGCGCAGCCAGCCCGGCTCCTCGCGTACGCGTCTCACCCCTCCACCCTGGTGCCGGGATCCGGGGCGCGCACGCCGGGTGGCCCCGTACGCCGTAGGGCACGACAGTGGGGGCGTGACGGACGACGCGCCGCGGGGCGCCCAGAGCGCCGAGATCAGCACCCGGCTGAACTGGCTGCGCGCGGGGGTGCTCGGCGCCAACGACGGGATCATCTCCACCGCCGGCCTGGTGGTGGGCGTGGCCGGGGCCACGACCTCGCGGGCGGCGATCCTGACGGCCGGGGTGGCGGGGCTGCTGGCGGGATCGCTGTCGATGGCGGCGGGGGAGTACGTCTCGGTGAGCTCCCAGCGGGACTCGGAGCGGGCGGCGCTGGAGGTGGAGCGGCGGGAGCTCGCCGAGGATCCGGACGCGGAGCTGGAGGAGCTGACGGGGCTGCTGGAGGGGCGGGGGCTGAGCCGGGAGGTGGCGCGGGAGGCGGCCGTCCAGCTGACGGAGCGGGACGCGCTGCGGGCGCACGCGCGGGTGGAGCTGGGGATCAACCCGGACGAGCTGGCGAACCCGTGGCACGCGGCGTTCGCGAGCCTGGTCGCCTTCACGGTGGGGGCGGTGCTGCCGCTGCTGGCGGTCGTCCTGCCGGAGCCGTCCTGGCGGGTGCCGGTGACGGTGGCGGCGGTGGTCGCGGCCCTGACGGTGTGCGGCGTCGTCAGCGCCCGCCTGGGCGGCGCGGCCCGCCGCACGGCCGTCCTGCGCAATGTCGGCGGCGGCACCCTGGCGATGGCGGTCACGTACGGCGTGGGCACCTGGCTGGGGACGGCCTGAGGCTGGGGACGGCCTGACCTTGCCCCGGCCGCTGCCCCGTCCGGGCGGTGCGTGGTGGGGCCGGGGGGCGGCGCTGCGGCGCGGGGTCGTGTGCCGCCGCGCGGCGACCCGGCAGGATGGGGGGATGCGTATCGCGGTCACCGGGGCCAGTGGCCTCATCGGGTCGGCGCTCGTGCGGAGCCTGCGCGCCGACGGGCACGACGTCGTGCGGTTCGTGCGCCGGGAGCCCGCCGCCGGCGACGAGGCGTACTGGGACCCCCGGCGCGGGTACGTCGACCCCGCCGGGCTCGCCGGCTGCGCGGCCGTCGTGCACCTGGCCGGGGCCGGGGTCGGCGACCACCGGTGGACCGCCGCCTACAAGCGGGAGATCCGCGACAGCCGGGTGCTCGGCACCGCGGCCGTCGCCCGCGCGCTCGCCGCGCTCGACACCCCGCCCGGCGTGCTCGTCAGCGGCTCCGCCGTCGGCTACTACGGGGACGCCGGGGACCGCCCGCTCGACGAGCGGGCCCCGGCCGGGCAGGGGTTCCTGCCCTCCGTCTGCGTCGACTGGGAGGCCGCCACCCGCCCCGCCGCCGCGGCCGGCGTGCGGACCGTGCTGGCCCGCACCGGACTGGTCATCGCCCCCGAGGGCGGCGCCTGGGGAAAGATGTTCCCCCTCTTCCGCGCCGGCCTCGGCGGCCGCCTCGGAGACGGCCGCCAGTACTGGCCGTACATCGCCCTGCACGACCACATCGCCGCCCTGCGGCACCTGATCGACACCCCGGAACTCTCCGGTCCGGTGAACCTGACCGCCCCCGAGCCCCTGACCAACCGCGAGATCACCGCCGCGATGGGCCGCGTACTGCACCGCCCGACCCCGTTCCCGGCACCGGCGTTCGCGCTGCGCCTCGTACTCGGCGAGTTCTCGCAGGACGTGCTGGGCAGTCAGCGCGCGCGGCCCGCCCGGCTGCTGGAGTCCGGGTTCGCGTTCACGTACCCCGGCATCGACGAGGCCATCCGCGCCGCGCTCGCCGACCGGGCCCGGTCCCGCTCCGGGTCCGACTGACAGCGCACGCCCGACCGCCGTGCGACCGTTCGTGACCCGTATGCGACCGCCGTGCGACCGGAGTTGTCCGTAATAGCTGACCGAACTCGGGTTCTGGTGGAGCCCGTTGGGGGAAGGAGGATCCCCACACAGCCGCGCCGACCTCGGGGAGGGGCACGTGCTCACCAGCTCACACCATGCCGCGCACCATGCGGACGTCGTCATCGTAGGAGCCGGAGTCTCAGGACTCGCGGCCGCACAGCACCTGATCGCCGCAGGGGTCACCGTCACCGTCCTGGAGGCCGCCGACGGCCCCGGCGGACGGATGGCCACCGAGCAGGTCGACGGGTTCCGGCTGGACCGGATCGGCCGACCGCTCAACACCGCGTACACGGAGCTCGAACGCACCCCCGGCCTGGAGGCCCTCACGCTGCGGACCTTCGCGCCCGGCGTTCTGGTCCACAGCGACGGCAAACAGCACCGGGCCGGAGCCCGCACGCCGGCCCGCGCCCTGGCCAGCGGCTCCTTCGACCAGGCCCGGCTCAGCGCCGTCCTCGGCCGGCTCGCCGCCCTGCCCGTCGAGCGGGTCCTGGCCCGCCCGGAACGCACCGCCGCGGCCGCCCTGCGCTCCCGCGGCCTCGGTCTCGGCGCGACCCTGCGCCCCCTGCTCGCCACCCTGCTCTGCGACCCGGAGCTCGCCACCTCCAGCCGCGTCGCCGACCTGGCCCTGCGCACCTTCGCCCGCGGCCGGCTGGCCGTGCCCGAGGGCGGCGCGGCCACCCTGCCCGGGCTCCTCGCCGCCGCCCTGCCGCCCGGCACCGTGCGCACCGGGGTCCGGGTCCGCTCGGTGGCGACCAACCTGGTCACCACCGAGGAGCACGGTGACTTCAGCTGCCGCTCCGTGCTCCTGGCCACCGGCGCCCGCGCCGCCGCCGAGCTGCTGCCCGGGCTGCGCGTGCCCCGCTTCCACGAGGTCACCGTCCTGCACCACGCCACCGCCGGCCCGCTTCCGTGGGACGGCTCGCTGCTGCTGGACGGCGACCCCAAGTGGCCCGTCGCCCACACCACCGTGATGAGCGCGGTCGACCCGACGCGGGCCCCGGCCGGCCGCTCTCTGGTCACCACCACCGTGCTCGGCCCGCCGCCCCCGGCGCGCACCGTCGCCTCGCGCCTGGCCCGGCTCTACGACACCTCGACCCGGGACTGGGAGGCGCTGGCCGTCCACCACACCCCGGAGGCCGTCCCGGCCATGCCCCCGCCCTACGACCTGCGGCGGCCCGTACGGGTCCTGGCCGGGCTGTACGTGTGCGGCGACCACCGCGACAGCAACACCGTCCAGGGCGCACTGCACTCGGCCCGGCGCGCCGCCACCGCCGCCCTGCGCGACTTCGGCATCCCGCTCCCGGTCACCGCGGAGCCCGCCCTTCCGGTGGCGGCCTGAGAACCACCACGTCCGGGGTCCGGTCCCGAGAGGAACCGGACCCCGTTCTTCATGACGGCGCCGTCTTCAGGACGGCGCCTTCGTCGTGACGGCGCCGTCACGACAACGCCGTCACGACAGTGCCGAGACCCGGTCCCGGTAGGTCCGTACCGCCGAGGCGTCCCGGTACGGCTCCAGCCGCCGCTCGAAGTCCCGCACGTACTCCACCGCGCGCACCGACCGCATCTCCATCGCCTGCTGCGCCGCCTCCGCGCCCAGCGCGCACGCCTGGTCCAGCTCGCCCAGCCCCAGCCGGGCCGTGGCCAGCACCACCCGGCAGAACAGCCTCGACCGCGCGTACCCCGGGGCCCGCAGCTGGAGCGAGCGCTCCGCGTGCTGCGCCGCGGCCCGGTACTGCTGGAGGTCCCGGTGGCAGTGCCCGAACTCGTCCGCCAGCTGCGCCTCGTCGAAGGCCTTCGCCCAGTGCGGTACGTCGTCCCCCGGCCGGGCCGCGCCCAGCGACCGCTCGGCCCGCACCAGCGAGGCCGTGGCCGCCCGTACCTCGCCCAGCACCGCGTGCCCCCGGGCCTCCGCCGAGTGCAGCAGCGCCTGTACGACCGGCGGCGGGCCGGAGCCGACGCCCTGCTGGGCCACCCGGGCGAGCTGCACCGCCTCCCGGCCGTGGCCGAGGTAGACCGCCTGGCGGCTCATCGTGACCAGCACGTACGACCCGTACGGCCGGTCCCCGGCGGCCTGGGCGAGGCGCAGCGCCTGGACGAAGTACCGCTGGGCCAGCCCGTGCGCGGCGATGTCGTACGAGGTCCAGCCCGCGAGCCGGGTCAGGTCGGCGGCGGCCGCGAACAGCCGCCGCCCGGTGGTCTCCCCGTAGGTCCCGCGGAGCATCGGCTCCGCCTCGTGCTCCAGGTACCGCACCAGGGCCTGCCTCGCGTGCCCGCCGCCGTACGCGTGGTCCAGGGTCCGGAACAGCTCGCTCACCGACCGCAGCGCTGCGATGTCGCCGCCGGTCACCCGCTGGCCGGGGCCCCGGTCGATCTGCCGCTGGCGGGGCACGGAGGCGCGGCCCTGCACCGGGACCCGGGCGGCGGCCGGATCGGCGCCGCGTCCGACGCGTTCGTCGGCCCGCCCGATCAGCCAGTCCCGGCTGGGCACGACCAGCCCGGCCGGGGTGAAGGCGATCTTCCGCAGCTCGGCGTGGGAGCCGGAGTCCTTGCGCCACAGCCCGCTCGCGATGTCCACGGCCTCCTCCGGGGTGGCAGCGAACTCCAGACCCGCGTACACGGGGGCGCACGCGTCCAGGCCCAGGTCCTGCGCCGACAGTCGGCGCCCGAGGCGCCGGGTGAAGACCTCGGCGATCAGCGCGGGGGTGGTCCCGCGCGGCTGCTGCCCGCGCAGCCAGCGGGTCACGGATGTCTTGTCGTAGCGCAGGTCGAGACCGTGTTCCAGGCCGAGCTGGTCGACGCGGCGGGCGAGCCCGGCGTTGGAGAACCCGGCTTCCGCGATCAGCGCCGCGAGCTGCCGGTTGGGGACGCGCTGGGCAGGTCGTTCCGTCATCGGCTCCACGGTTTCCTGACGTGACGGACCGGAGTCCCGGCCCTGTGAACGGCGTGAATGTAGCGGCGAACTTCGTTCATACCGCCCGCTCTGCCCCACATTCATCCGATCGTGTGCAGAACCGGTAGGGCTCTTTACGGATCGACCCCTTCCGTCCGCGTACGCTGCGGGCCATGACCCGATGGCCCACCAGGCCGGACCCCCCTCGCGAGTCCACCACCCCGCTGACCGCGCCCGAGCTGACCGAAGCCGAGTGCCGGCGGTGCGGCACGTACATCGCGGGGCTCGACGGGCGGTACGCGTGCGGGGTGTGCGGCTGGGTGAACGACCACTCGGAGGGCCACCGCCGGCTGCCGAGGGCCGACGAGGACCCGGACCGGCCCGCCAGGGGCAGGCGCCGCCCCCGTCAGCTGCCGGGGCCCCCGCCGGAGCCCGGTCCCGGGCCGCTGCCGGGCCCGCCGCCAGGGTCCGCGCCGGGCGCCTGAGGGGGCTCGCGCGGGCCGCCGTACTCTTGGCTGGGTGCGATACGTGCACACAGCAGGTTCAACGAGGAGGCGCCGCGGTGTCTGAGCTTCGGTTTGTCCATCTGGGCTTCGGGCCGGAATCCGTCGAGTACACCCAGGCCTGGGACGAGCAGCGGCGCGTGCACGCCGCCCGCTTCGCCGACGAGACGGCCGACACCTGCCTGCTGCTGGAGCACCCGCCCGTGTACACGGCGGGGCGCCGCACCGACCCCGCCGAGCGCCCGCTGGACGGCACGCCCGTCATCGACGTGGATCGCGGCGGCAAGATCACCTGGCACGGCCCGGGCCAGCTGGTCGGCTACCCGATCATGAAGCTGCCCCGGCCGGTGGACGTCGTCGCGCACGTCCGCCGCCTGGAGGAGGCGCTGATCCGCACCGCCGCCGAGTTCGGCCTGGAGACCACCCGGGTGGAGGGCCGCTCCGGGGTCTGGGTGCTCGGCGACCCGGTCGAGGAGCGCCCGAGGATCGGCGGCCTCGCCCTCGACTTCGACCCGCGGCTGACGGACGAGGAGTTCGACCCGCGCCTGAACGGCCCCGAGTACGCCCCCTCCAACGCCGGCCAGCGCCGCGAGGACCGCAAGCTCGCCGCCATCGGCATCCGCGTCGCCAAGGGCGTCACCATGCACGGCTTCGCGCTCAACGTGAACCCGGACAGCACCTGGTTCGACCGGATCATCCCCTGCGGGATCCGGGACGCCGGTGTGACCTCGCTCTCGTACGAACTGGGCCGGGAGATCACCATCGCCGAGGTGGTCCCGGTCGTCGAAAAGCACCTGAAGGACGTACTGGAGCAGGCCGAGCCGCGGCCCCGGGTGATCGAGTCGGCCGCCGGCTGACAGCCGGGGGAATGCGTCCGCCCGCCCCCAGGTTGGCGGACGTAAGAGCGTATGAAATTACGGGCGTACCCTGGTGGGCGCCGAAGAATCGAAGTCACAGGGAGCCGGTCGTGTCCGCAGTCGCACCCGACGGACGCAAGATGCTGCGCCTGGAGGTCCGTAACAGCCAGACCCCCATCGAGCGCAAGCCCGAGTGGATCAAGACCCGCGCGAAGATGGGTCCCGAGTACACGAAGATGCAGGCCCTGGTGAAGGGCGAAGGACTGCACACGGTGTGCCAGGAGGCCGGCTGTCCCAACATCTACGAGTGCTGGGAGGACCGCGAGGCCACCTTCCTCATCGGTGGCGACCAGTGCACCCGGCGCTGTGACTTCTGCCAGATCGACACGGGCAAGCCCGAGGCCCTGGACCGGGACGAGCCGCGCCGTGTCGGCGAGTCCGTGGTCACGATGGACCTGAACTACGCCACCATCACAGGCGTCGCGCGCGACGACCTGGCCGACGGCGGTGCCTGGCTGTACGCGGAGACCGTCCGCCAGATCCACCAGCAGACGGCGGGCCGCGAGGCCGGCCACACCAAGGTCGAGCTGCTGGCCCCCGACTTCAACGCGGTCCCGGAGCTGCTGGAGGAGGTCTTCGCCTCCCGCCCCGAGGTCTTCGCGCACAACGTCGAGACCGTGCCCCGCATCTTCAAGCGGATCCGCCCCGGCTTCCGCTACGAGCGCTCGCTCGACGTGATCCGGCAGGCCCGCGCCTACGGCCTGGTCACCAAGTCGAACCTGATCCTGGGCATGGGCGAGGAGCGCGAGGAGGTCTCGCAGGCCCTCAAGGAGCTGCACGAGGCCGGCTGCGAGCTCATCACCATCACCCAGTACCTGCGGCCCTCGCCGCGGCACCACCCCGTCGAGCGCTGGGTGAAGCCGGCCGAGTTCGTCGAGCTGGCGAAGGAGGCCGAGGAGATCGGCTTCTCCGGTGTGATGTCGGGCCCGCTGGTCCGTTCCTCGTACCGCGCCGGGCGCCTCTACCAGCAGGCGATGGAGAAGCGCGCGACCGTGTGAAGCGGAGTGCGGCGCGACGTGTGACGCGGCGTGTGACGCGGACTACACAGTGGAGTCCGTGAAGTCACGCACAAAGTCTTACCAGTGGGTAACACCGCATCGACGCGGCCCCTAGGCTCTTCGAGGGAAGAGGAGCCCGGCGGGCCGCGTCAATATTTCATCACGTTTGACCGGCCGGTCATGCCCTGGTAACACCAGTCAGTGACGCTGGGTCCACGCAGCGCACACACTTCGCCGACGCGAGCACCGAGAGAGGGATCGACTTATGCAGGCCGCGCCCGTTCGCGCCATCGCCATCCCGTCCTTCACCGACGCCTTCCGCGGCATCGAATCCCTGCTCATGAGCGGTGCCCGGCGCAATGCCTGGACCGCGGTCCTCGAAGACCGCCGCAGAGCCAAGGACCGGGTCGAAACCGAGCACGTACTCGAGGCCGCGGCGACCCGTACCCCGCAGGCCACGTAAACTTCGCCTTATGGCGAGGAAGTCAAACGCAGAGACTGCTGCGAACCCCGGGCGACTGAAGCAGATCGCCCTCACGTACAAGATGACGCGCAAGGCCGACCCGAAGGTCGCTCTGATCGTCGCGGGCGTGGGAATCGTCACCTTCGGTGTCTTTCTTGCGATCGGCTTCCTGATCGACCACCCGGTCTACCTGGGCATCCTGGGCTTCCTGGTGGCTTTCCTCGCGATGGCGGTCGTCTTCGGGCGACGGGCCGAGCGGGCTGCCTTCGGGCAGATGGAGGGACAGCCGGGCGCCGCCGCGGCGGTACTGGACAACGTGGGCCGGGGCTGGACGACCACCCCCGCCGTCGCGATGAACCGGAACCAGGACATCGTCCACCGCGCCGTCGGCAAGGCGGGCGTGGTGCTGATCGCGGAGGGCAACCCCAACCGGGTGAAGACCCTGCTCGCGGCCGAGAAGAAGAAGCTGGCCCGGATCATGCCGGACGTCCCGGTGCACGACTTCATCGTCGGCACGGGCGAGGGCGAGGTTCCGCTCAAGAAGGTCCGCACGACGCTGCTCAAGCTGCCGCGCGTGCTGTCCGGCCCGCAGATCACCCAGGTCAACGACAAGCTGCGCGCCATGGGTGACCTCATGAGCAACATGCCGCTGCCGAAGGGCCCGATGCCCAAGGGCATGCGGATGCCGCGCGGCGGGAAGATGCGCTGACCCCCGTCTGACGGGTTACCCGCTTTTCGTATACGACGCTTACCAGACACAGGGGCGCCCCCGAAGCCATCAGGCTCGGGGGCGCCCCTGTGTCTGCCGGTGTCGCGTGTCCGGCGCTGCCGCCTAGATCCGCACCTGTACGGCGCGGGCCAGCCGGTCGTGCAGGCCGCGGCCGTCGCGGTCCCAGATCAGCGCCGGGACGACCAGGGCCAGCAGCAGGGTGCGGACCACCACGCGGAAGAACCCGAGGCGGCCGCCGTCCTGCGCGACCACCCGCAGGCCCACGATGCGCTTGCCGGGCGTGGAGCCCACGGTGGTGACCGTCAGGATGCTGAGGGCCACGAAGAGCGCCAGCGTCCAGTTGCCGGCCGCTTCCAGGTTTCCGCCTGTGATCAGCCCGTACGCGATGAGCTGGCAGCCGATCCAGTCGATCGCCACCCCGCCCAGGCGGCGCCCGAAGCGGGCCACCGAGCCGGGGCCCTGCTGGGGCAGACCCAGCCGCTGGCCCGGGTATCCGAAGTCGGCGCCCATCTCCTCCGCGGTCGCGCGGGGGCCGGAGAGCCAGGATCCGATTGCTTGCCTGTTGTCCACCCGAACACGGTACCGGTGCTGCCTCCCGGCGCTCCGGCGGGACCCTGGTTAACTTGTGCGAAACAAATGGGTCATGCTTGAGAAATCCCGTGTGCTTATGGTCGGGTCAGCGTGCGGCACCGCACTGACGCACCACGAGCTATAAAGCCCGCCCTGCCCCGGGGTCGGGAGTAGGAGGAGTTGGATGTTCCAGAACGCCGACGAAGTGAAGCAGTACATCGAGGAGAACGACGTCAAGTTCGTCGACGTCCGCTTCTGCGACCTGCCTGGTGTGATGCAGCACTTCACCATCCCGGCTCGGGCATTCGACCCGGCGGAGGAGCTCGCCTTCGACGGCTCCTCGATCCGCGGCTTCCAGGCGATCCACGAGTCCGACATGGCGCTGCGTGCCGACATCACCACCGCGCGCCTGGACCCGTTCCGCAAGGACAAGACGCTCAACGTCAACTTCTTCATCCACGACCCGATCACGGGCGAGGCCTACAGCCGCGACCCGCGCAACATCGCGAAGAAGGCCGAGGCGTACCTCGCCTCCACCGGCATCGCCGACACCGCGTACTTCGGCCCCGAGGCCGAGTTCTACGTGTTCGACAGCGTGCGCTTCGCGACCTCCGCGAACGAGGGCTTCTACCACATCGACTCCGAGGCCGGCGCCTGGAACACCGGTTCCGAGGAGAACAACCGCGGCTACAAGGTCCGCTACAAGGGTGGTTACTTCCCCGTAGCCCCGGTCGACCACTTCGCCGACCTGCGCGCCGAGATCTCCCTCGAACTGGACGCCCAGGGCCTCCAGGTCGAGCGCCAGCACCACGAGGTCGGCACCGGCGGCCAGGCCGAGATCAACTACAAGTTCAACACGCTGCTGGCCGCGGCCGACGACCTGATGCTCTTCAAGTACATCGTGAAGAACGTCGCCTGGCGCAACGGCAAGACCGCGACCTTCATGCCGAAGCCGATCTTCGGTGACAACGGCTCGGGCATGCACGTCCACCAGTCCCTGTGGGCCGGCGGCGAGCCGCTGTTCTACGACGAGGCCGGCTACGCGGGCCTGTCTGACACCGCCCGCTACTACATCGGCGGCATCCTCAAGCACGCCCCGTCGCTGCTCGCCTTCACCAACCCGACGGTGAACTCGTACCACCGCCTGGTCCCGGGCTTCGAGGCGCCGGTCAACATGGTGTACTCGCAGCGCAACCGCTCCGCCGCCATGCGCATCCCGATCACGGGCTCGAACCCGAAGGCGAAGCGCGTCGAGTTCCGCGCCCCGGACCCGTCCTCGAACCCGTACCTGGCGTTCGCGGCCCTCCTGCTGGCCGGCCTCGACGGCGTCAAGAACAAGATCGAGCCGATGGAGCCGATCGACAAGGACCTCTACGAGCTCTCGCCCGACGAGCACGCGAGCGTCCCGCAGGTCCCGACCAGCCTGGAGGACGTCCTCAAGGCCCTGGAGGAGGACCACGAGTACCTCCTGGCCGGCGGTGTCTTCACCCCGGACCTGATCGAGACCTGGATCGACTACAAGCGCACGCACGAGATCGCCCCGATCGCCCTGCGCCCGCACCCGCACGAGTTCGAGATGTACTTCGACATCTAAGCCGTAGCGGCCCGGTGATCCACCGAAGCCCCGCCCCTCTCACCACGGAGGGGCGGGGCTTCGTCGTTTCCCGCATGACGCCCGGCCGGGCGGGCTAGCTTCGGGGCATGGATGATCCGTGGAAGACCATCGGGGCGCTCGTGGCGCGGTTCGACGCGCACGACCGGGAGCGGGGGGTCGCGCACGAGGAGAGCGTCACGCTGCAGATCCTGAAGATCGGCGAGGAGTTCGGCGAGGCCGCGCAGGCCGTGATCGGGGCCAAGGGCACCAATCCCCGGAAGGGGAACTCGCACACCTGGGGCGACGTGGAGGCGGAGGTCGCCGACGTCATCGTCACGGCCATGGTGGCCCTGGCCCGGATGCGGCCCGACGCCCCCGCCTTCTTCGCCGAGCACCTGGAGGAGAAGTCCCGGCGGTTCCTGTGACCTCAGGCGGACGGCTTCAGCAGTGGCATCGAGCCCGTCAGGGCGTGGAGGCACCGGACCGCCAGTTCGGGCGGGGAACCCGGGCCCGAGACCGGGGCGTCCGTGGTCGACCAGAGTTCCAGGGCGATGCGGATCGCGTCCGTGGCCGCCGCCGCGAGCAGCCGGATGTCCATCGGGTCGGCGTCCTCGCCCGCCAGCCGGGCGATCACCGGGACCAGGCGCTCCTCGGAGTCCTGGTTCACCCGGTACCAGACGGCGCGCAGCGCCTCGTCGGAGGCTGCCGCGCGCAGCAGGCCGCGGGTCACCTCCAAGCCCTCCTCGATCGCCTGGAGGTCGCTGAGGGAGCGGGTGACCGCGCGTTCCAGCGCCTCGGCGAGCGGGGTGCCGGGGTCCTCCTCGGCGAGCAGGGCGCGCCACGCGTCGCCGCCGCCCGCGAGCAGCGGGGCGACGGCCTCCTGTTTGTTGCGGAAGTAGCGGTAGAACGTGCGCAGTGCCACGCCCGCGCGCTGGGCGATGTCCTCGGCGGTCGTGCCGTCGGGGCCGTGTTCGGCGAAGAGTTCGCAGGCTGCGCGGGCGATGTCGAGCTGGGTGGCGGCCTTGCGGCGCTCGGTCAGCGACGGGGCTCCGGGGCCGGCCTGGGGGGAGTACGGACGAGGGGATCTCACGAGTGAAGCGTACCGCCCGGGGCGTGAGCGATTGCATGCTTTGACACTCTGGCAAAACGTGCCACCTGCTCGGTACGCTCGCCCCATGAACCGTTACGAAGGACGACGCGTCCTCATCACCGGCGGCGGCTCCGGCATCGGCCGGGCCACCGTCCACCGCATCCTCTCCGAGGGCGGCCGCGTCCACGCCGTGGACATCAGCGAGGCCGGCCTGAAGGGGACCGCCGACAAGGCGCTCGCCGACGGTCACGCCGGCCGCCTGACCACCGCCGTGCTCGACATATCCGACGAGGCGGCCGTGCGGGGCGCAGTCGCCGCCGCCGTCCAGACGCTCGGCGGGCTGGACGTGCTGGTCAACGCGGCGGGCATCCTGCGCTCCGCGCACACCCACCAGACCACCCTCGACCTCTGGAACCAGGTCATCTCGGTCAACCTGACCGGCACCTTCCTGGTCATCCGCGAGTCGCTCCCGGCGCTGCTGGAGGGCGACCAGCCGGTCGTCGTGAACTTCAGCTCCACCTCGGCGAGCTTCGCCCACCCCTACATGTCCGCCTACGCGGCCAGCAAGGGCGGCATCCAGTCCATGACCCACGCGCTCGCCGCCGAGTACAGCAAGCAGGGCCTGCGCTTCGTCGCCGTCGCGCCCGGCTCCATCGAGTCAGGCATGACCACCGGCAACGGCCCCGGCCTGCCCGAGGACACCGACTGGAGCCTGTTCGCCAAGCTCGCCCCCGCCCTCGGCCAGGGCTTCGCCGGCCCGGAGACGGTCGCCGGCGTCGTCGCGATGCTGGGCTCCGAGGACGGCGCCTTCATCACCGGTACGGAGATCCGCATCGACGGCGGCACGCACTGCTAGGCGGCGTCGCGCTCAGCCTCTGAAGCGGTCCCACAGCCGGGGGAAGCGCTCCGCGAGCACGGCTTCGTTCTCGAAGTCCAGCGGGGCGCCCTCCGGCTCCGCCGGCTGGAGCGCGACCCCCAGATCCGGCGCCACGGCCCCCGTCAGCTGCTCGTACGCCTCGTCCGCCGCGTACCCCAGCTCCTCGCCGTCCCCGTCGATCTCCTCGTCGAACTCGCCCAGGAGCTCGGCCAGCTGGTCCGGGTCGTGCACCCCGCCCTCGAAGACCTCCCGCCCCTGGCCGATCAGCCAGCACCGGAAGTAGTCGAACGCGTCGTCGCTCGCCCCGTCGAGCAGCACCCACGCCGCACCCCACAGGTCCCAGGTGTACGCCCGGTTGTACCGGGACTCGAAGTGCCGGGCGAAGTCCAGTACGGAGTCGGGATCGAGCTGCGCCAGCCGCTCCACGAGCAGCTCGGCATGCTCCTCGGGGTCGCCCTCGGCGGCCTCGCGGGTACGGT
Source organism: Streptomyces sp. NBC_01551 (assembly GCF_026339935.1). Taxonomy (NCBI): domain Bacteria; kingdom Bacillati; phylum Actinomycetota; class Actinomycetes; order Kitasatosporales; family Streptomycetaceae; genus Streptomyces; species Streptomyces sp. NBC_01551. Next base: position 1,670,043 of record NZ_JAPEPX010000001.1, on the reverse strand, counting down.
CGACGATCTCCCAGAACTCCGTCTCGTCCATCACCGCTCCAGCATCACGGGTCCACCCCCGCGCCGCCACCGCGCATACGGCCAAAGGCCGGTGTCCGACCCCCGTTACGGGGCGGACACCGGCCTCCGGTGTGCTGTGCGCGGGCGCGGGGCCTTACAGGCCGTAGCGCTCCCGGGCCTCCTTGACGGAGGACGCGGGGACCTCGCCGCGGCGGGCGAGCTGGGCCAGCGCGGCCACGACGATCGACTGGGCGTCGACACCGAAGTGGCGGCGGGCGCCCTCACGGGTGTCGGACAGACCGAAGCCGTCCGTGCCCAGCGAGGTGTAGTCCTGCTCGACCCACTGGCTGATCTGGTCCGGGACCTGACGCATCCAGTCGGAGACGGCCAGCACCGGGCTCGTGACGCCCTCCAGCGCGCGGGTGACGTACGGGGTGCGCAGCTCGCCGCGCAGCAGCGCCTCGTCGCACTCCAGCGCGTCGCGCCGCAGCTCGCCCCAGGAGGTGGCGGACCAGACGTCGGCGGCCACGTTCCATTCGGCGGCGAGGAGCTTCTGCGCCTCCAGGATCCAGTGGATCGCCGTGCCGGAGGCCATCAGCTGGATCTTCGGGGCGTCGGCGGCCGGGGCCGCCTCCGCCAGGTCCGCCGCCGTGTTGAAGCGGTAGAGACCCTTGAGGATGCCCTCCTCGACGCCCTCGGGCATCGCGGGCTGCGGCTTCGGCTCGTTGTAGACCGTCAGGTAGTAGAAGACGTCCTCGGGCTTCTCGCCGTACATCCGGCGCAGGCCGTCCTTGACGATCACCGCGATCTCGTACGCGAAGGCCGGGTCGTAGTTGAGCGACGCCGGGTTCGTGGACGCGATCAGGTGCGAGTGGCCGTCCGCGTGCTGCAGGCCCTCACCGGTCAGCGTGGTGCGGCCGGCGGTGGCGCCGACGATGAAGCCCTTGCCGAGCTGGTCGGCGAGCTGCCACATCTGGTCGGCGGTGCGCTGCCAGCCGAACATCGAGTAGAAGATGTAGAACGGGATCATCGGCTCGCCGTGCGTCGCGTACGACGTGCAGGCGGCGATGAAGTCGGCCATGGCGCCGGCCTCGGTGATCCCCTCGTTGAGGATCTGGCCGTCCTTGGCTTCCTTGTAGTACATGAGCTGGTCGCGGTCGACCGGCTCGTACGTCTGGCCCAGCGGCGAGTAGATGCCGGCCGACGGGAAGAGGGACTCCATACCGAAGGTCCGGGCCTCGTCGGGGACGATCGGCACCCAGCGCTTGCCGGTCTCCTTGTCCCGCATCAGGTCCTTGACGAGCCGGACGAAGGCCATGGTCGTGGCCATCTCCTGCTTGCCGGAGCCCTTGAGCAGCGGGGCGAAGGAGCGCTCGGCCGGGGCGGGCAGGGCCACGTGGTGGACCTTGCGGGCCGGGGCCGGGCCGCCGAGGGCCGCGCGGCGCTCGTTCAGGTACTGCACCTCGGGGCTGTTCGCGCCCGGGTGGCCGTACGGGACCTTGCCGTCGACGAAGGCGCTGTCCGGGATCGGGAGGCCAAGGAGGTCGCGCATGTCCTTGAACTCGTCGGTCGTCAGCTTCTTCATCTGGTGGTTCGCGTTCTTCGACTCGAACCCGGCGCCCAGCGTGTAGCCCTTGACGGTCTGCGCGAGGATGACCGTCGGCGCGCCCTTGTGCTCCAGGGCGGCCTTGTACGCGGCGTAGACCTTGCGGGGCTCGTGGCCGCCGCGGGAGCTGTGGAAGCACTCGGCGATCTTCGCGTCGGAGAGCACGCCGGCCAGCCGCACGAGCTCGGCGTTGGCGCCGAAGAAGTGCTGGCGGATGTAGGCCACGTCGCGGGTCGCGTACGTCTGGAACTGAGCGTCCGGTACCTCGCGCAGGCGGCGCACCAGGGCGCCCGTGGTGTCGAGCTGGAACAGCTCGTCCCAGGCGGAGCCCCACAGCGACTTGATGACGTTCCAGCCGGCGCCGCGGAACTGGGCCTCCAGCTCCTGGACCACGCGGAAGTTGGCGCGAACCGGACCGTCGAGGCGCTGCAGGTTGCAGTTGATGACGAAGGTCAGGTTGTCGAGCTGCTCGCGGGAGGCGAGGGCCAGGGCGGCGGTCGACTCGGGCTCGTCCATCTCGCCGTCGCCCAGGAAGGCCCAGACGTGCGAGTTGGCGGTGTCCTTGATGCTGCGGTTCTGCAGGTAGCGGTTGAAGCGCGCCTGGTAGATCGCGGACAGCGGGCCGAGGCCCATGGACACCGTCGGGAACTCCCACAGCCACGGCAGGCGCCGCGGGTGCGGGTAGGACGGCAGGCCGTTGCCGCCGGACTCCTGGCGGAAGTTGTCGAGCTGCTGCTCGGAGATGCGCCCGTCGAGGAAGGCGCGGGCGTAGATGCCGGGGGAGGCGTGGCCCTGGATGTAGAGCTGGTCGCCCGATCCGTCGGCCTCCTTCCCGCGGAAGAAGTGCTGGAAGCCGGTCTCGTAGAGCCAGGCCGCCGACGCGAAGGTGGCGATGTGGCCGCCGACGCCGTACTTGGAGCCGCGGGTCACCATGGCGGCCGCGTTCCAGCGGTTCCAGGCGGTGATCTTGGCTTCCATCTCCTCGTCGCCCGGGAACTCGGGCTCGGCGGAGGTGGGGATGGTGTTGACGTAGTCCGTCTCCAGCAGCTTCGGCAGCGCGAGGCCGGCGGCCTCGGCGTGCTGGAGCGTGCGGCGGAGCAGGTATTCGGCGCGGCGCGTACCGGCGGCCTTGGCGACGGCATCGAGGGAGGCCGCCCATTCGGCGGTCTCCTCCGTGTCGCGGTCCGGGAGCTGGTCGAGCTCGCTCGGAAGCTTTCCTACGGGGTCGGACATCGGTGTGCGCCGCCTTCCGGACAAAGGAGAGGTGGTGAAAAAATCCCTGACGGGCAGGACAGGGTCGGTGGGCCCGATTGGGGCCCGCCGACGACTGTAAATCGCTGATCGATGATCGATCAAATAAATGTGACGAATAAACGTCCATCTGACGAAAGTCGGCACCGGGTGCCAGGGAAACAGGCACCCGGTGCCGGGTAAATCAGGGCAAGACGGGCGGGCCGGCGACGTTCAGGCGCGGGGAGCGCACCCCAGGACGTGCCGCTTCACGAGCAGCCCGATCTCCGGATCCTGGCTGCGGAACGCCTCGACGAGGGCCGCGTGCTCCTCCGCGTACGACTTCTGCACGGTCCCGAGCCAGCGGATGGACAGGGCCGTGAAGACCTCGATGCCCAGGCTCTCCCACGTGTGCAGCAGCACGCTGTTCCCGGCCGCGCGCACCAGCTCCCGGTGGAACCCGACCGTGTGCCGCACCTGCGCGGTGCCGTCCTCGGTCCGGTCCGCCTCCCACAGCGCCGCGACGTGCGGCTCCAGCGCCGAACAGTCCGCCGCCAGGCGCGGCGCGGCCAGCTCGGCGGCGATCTGCTCCAGACCCGCCCGGACGGGGTAGATCTCCTCCAGGTCGGCCGCCGACAGGTTCCGTACGCGCACGCCCTTGTTCGGCGCCGACTCGATCAGCCGGAGCGTCTCCAGCTCCCGCAGCGCCTCGCGCACCGGCGTCTGGCTGACCTCCAGCTCCACGGCGATCCGCCGCTCGACGATGCGCTCGCCGGGCTTCCAGCGCCCGCTGACGATCCCCTCCACGATGTGCTCGCGGATCTGCTCGCGCAGCGAGTGCACGACGGGTGGGGTGATCATCGGCGGTTCATCTCCTGTGGGCACGCAGGGGGGTGATGCGTAGACAATACGGCGGAGTAGGCCCGAGCGAAGTGTTCCTGACAGGCGCCGCCGGGGTGAGGCTGGTTACAGGCGGGGCTTTTCTGCGAACCGGAACCAGGGGCGCCCGGACCATGACGACGGCCCCCTCGTCCGGAGTGGTTCCGGACGAGGGGGCCGTGACGAGGCGGCTGCCGCGGGGGCGTGAGCCTTACAGGCCGAGCTCGACCTCGAACTCGCCGGCCTCGAGGATCGCCTTGACGGCCGTGAGGTACCGGGCCGCGTCCGCGCCGTCCACCAGGCGGTGGTCGTAGGACAGGGTCAGGTACGTCATGTCGCGGATGCCGATGTTCGTGCCCTCGGCGGTCTCGATGACCACCGGGCGCTTCACCGTGGCACCGATGCCCAGGATGGCGACCTGGTTCGGGGGCACGATGACCGTGTCGAACAGCGCACCGCGCGAGCCGGTGTTGCTGATGGTGAAGGTCGCGCCCGACAGCTCGTCCGGCGTGATCTTGTTGCCGCGGACCTTGGCGGCCAGGTCGGCGGTCGCCTTGGAGATGCCCGCCAGGTTGAGGTCGCCCGCACCCTTGATGACCGGGGTCATCAGGCCCTTCTCGGAGTCCACGGCGATGCCGATGTTCTCCGAGTCGAAGTAGGTGATGGTGCCCTCGTCCTCGTTGATCCGGGCGTTGACGACCGCGTGGGCCTTCAGCGCCTGGGCAGCGGCCTTGACGAAGAACGGCATCGGCGAGAGCTTGACGCCCTCGCGGGCCAGGAAGGAGGCCTTGGCCTTCTCGCGCAGCTTCATGATCTTGGTGATGTCCACCTCGACCACGGAGCTGAGCTGAGCCTGCGAGTGCAGGGCCTTCATCATGTTGTCGCCGATGACCTTGCGCATGCGGGTCATCTTGACGGTCTGACCGCGCAGCTCCGAGACCGCGGCGGCCGGGGCCTTCGCGGCCGGGGCGGCGGCAGCCGGAGCCGGGGCGGCAGCGGCGGCCTTGGCGGCCTCGGCGGCGGCCAGGACGTCCTGCTTGCGGATACGGCCACCGACGCCGGTGCCCGAGACCTCGGACAGGTTGACGCCGGACTCCGAGGCGAGCTTGCGCACCAGCGGGGTCACGTACGCGCCCTCGTCACCGGCCGAGACCGGGGCGGCGGGGGCGACGGGAGCCGCGGGGGCGACCGGGGCCGGAGCGGCCACGGGGGCCGGAGCGGCAGCGACCGGGGCCGGGGCGGCAGCGACCGGGGCCGGGGCGGCAGCGACCGGGGCCGGGGCGGCGACCGGAGCCGGGGCAGCCGGAGCGGCCACGGGAGCCGGGGCGGCGGCCGGGGCGGCCGGGGCGGCCGCGGGGGCGGCACCGGCGACACCGATGACGGCCAGACGGGCGCCGACCTCGGCCGCCTCGTCCTCGTTGACCAGGATCTCCAGCAGCGTGCCGGAGACCGGCGCCGGGATCTCGGTGTCGACCTTGTCCGTGGAGACCTCGAGCAGCGGCTCGTCGGCCTCGACGCTCTCGCCGACCTGCTTCAGCCAGCGGGTGACGGTGCCCTCGGTGACGCTCTCGCCCAGGGCGGGGAGAACGACGTCCGTGCCGGAGGCGGCGGGGGCGGCAGCGGCGGCGGGAGCCTCGGCGACCGGGGCCGGGGCCGCGGGGGCCTCGGCGGCCGGGGCCTCGGCGGCCGGAGCCTCGGCGGCGGCCGGAGCCGCGGCCTCGGCCGGCGCGCCCGAGCCGTCGTCGATGACGGCCAGCTCGGCGCCGACCTCGACGGTCTCGTCCTCGGCGACCTTGATGGAGGCCAGGATGCCCGACACGGGGGACGGGATCTCGGTGTCGACCTTGTCGGTCGAGACCTCGAGCAGCGGCTCGTCGGCCTCGACGCGCTCGCCCTCGGCCTTCAGCCAGCGGGTGACAGTGCCCTCGGTGACGCTCTCACCGAGCGCCGGAAGGGTTACGGAAACCGACATGGTTTCAGTTGCTCCTAACGAAAGTGCGGAAGTGGTCGTCGCGCCCGTGACGAATTAGTCGTGGGAGTGAAGCGGCTTGCCGGCCAGGGCCAGGTGGGCCTCGCCCATCGCTTCGTTCTGGGTCGGGTGCGCGTGGATGAGCTGCGCGACCTCGGCCGGCAGAGCCTCCCAGTTGTAGATCAGCTGGGCCTCGCCGACCTGCTCGCCCATCCGGTCACCGACCATGTGGACGCCGACCACGGCACCGTCCTTGACCTGGACGAGCTTGATCTCGCCCGCGGTCTTCAGGATCTTGCTCTTGCCGTTGCCAGCCAGGTTGTACTTCAGGGCCACGACCTTGTCCGCGCCGTAGATCTCCTTGGCCTTGGCCTCGGTGATGCCGACGGAGGCGACCTCGGGGTGGCAGTACGTGACGCGCGGAACGCCGTCGTAGTCGATCGGGACGGTCTTCAGACCGGCCAGACGCTCCGCGACCAGGATGCCCTCGGCGAAGCCGACGTGCGCGAGCTGCAGGGTCGGGACGAGGTCACCGACGGCCGAGATGGTCGGCACGTTGGTCTGCATGTACTCGTCGACCAGGACGTAGCCGCGGTCCATCGCGACGCCCTGCTCCTCGTAACCGAGGCCCTGCGAGACCGGGCCGCGGCCGACGGCGACCAGCAGCACCTCGGCCTCGAAGGTCTTGCCGTCGGCCAGCGTGACGCGCACGCCGGTCTCGGTGTACTCGGCCTTGTCGAAGAAGGTGCCGAGGTTGAACTTGATGCCGCGCTTGCGGAACGCGCGCTCCAGCAGCTTGGAGCTGTTCTCGTCCTCGACCGGGACGAGGTGCTTGAGGCCCTCGATCACGGTGATGTCGGAGCCGAAGGACTTCCACGCCGAGGCGAACTCGACGCCGATGACGCCGCCGCCCAGGACGATGGCGGACTCGGGGACGCGGTCCAGGACCAGGGCGTGGTCCGAGGAGATGATGCGGTTGCCGTCGATCTCCAGACCCGGCAGGGACTTCGGCACGGAGCCGGTCGCCAGCAGGATGTGGCGGCCCTGGACGCGCTGGCCGTTCACGTCGACGGAGGTCGGCGAGGAAAGGCGGCCCTCACCCTCGATGTAGGTCACCTTGCGGGAGGCGACCAGGCCCTGCAGACCCTTGTACAGGCCCGAGATGACCTCGTCCTTGTACTTGTGGACACCCGCGATGTCGATGCCCTCGAACGAGGTCTTGACACCGAACTGGGCGGCTTCGCGAGCCTGGTCCGCGATCTCGCCGGCGTGCAGCAGTGCCTTCGTGGGGATGCAGCCGTTGTGCAGGCAGGTGCCGCCGAGCTTGTTCTTCTCGATCAGGGCAACGTCCAGACCCAGCTGGGATGCGCGCAGAGCCGCGGCGTAACCGCCACTGCCACCGCCGAGGATCACTAGGTCGAAAACGGTGCTGGCGTCGTTCGCCACGTCACGTCCTCCATGCATGTGCGCCGGGCACCGGTCCTCTGTGACCGGGCGGCGGCTGGTAATCGGCCGCTTGTTTCTTCGGCCCTGTGGTGGGGGCCCTGTCCTGCCGAGAACCCATCTTCGCATTTGTCGGGGGAACGCGGGACGCCGGGCCCGGACTGTGACAGGTCGTTCTGCCCGAAGAAACGGTTACCGCCGCGTAGAAACGTACGGGATCCCGGTATTTCGTTGTGAGCTGAACGCACCCCGGGAACTCGGTCGGGTTCCCGGGGTGCGGCACGTCACATTCGAGGGTGTCAGCCCAGGTCGCCCGTGGCCGTGCGCTCGGCCAGCCGGACCAGGGTGCGGACGGCCGAGCCGGTGCCGCCCTTGGGGGTGTAGCCGTACGGGGCGCCCTCGTGGAAGGCCGGACCCGCGATGTCGAGGTGGGCCCAGGTGATGCCCTCGCCGACGAACTCCTGGAGGAAGAGGCCGGCCACCAGGCCGCCGCCCATCCGGACACCCATGTTGGCGATGTCGGCGGTGGGGGAGTCCATCGTCTTGCGCAGGTCCTGGGGGAGCGGCATCGGCCAGGAGGCCTCGCCGACCTCCTCGGCGATCTCGTGGACCGAGGTGCGGAACGCGTCGTCGTTCGACATGACGCCGAAGGTCCGGTCGCCCAGGGCCAGCACCATGGCGCCGGTCAGGGTGGCGACGTCGACGATCGCGTCCGGGTTCTCCTCGGAGGCCTTGGTCAGCGCGTCACCGAGGACCAGGCGGCCCTCGGCGTCCGTGTTGAGGACCTCGACGGTCTTGCCGCTGTACATGCGCAGCACGTCACCGGGACGGGTGGCGGAGCCGGACGGCATGTTCTCGGCGAGGGCGAGCCAGCCGGTCACGTTGACCTGGAGGCCCAGCTTGGCGGCGGCGATGACGGAGGCGAAGACGGCGGCGGCGCCGGCCATGTCGCACTTCATCGTCTCGTTGTGGCCGGCCGGCTTCAGGGAGATGCCGCCCGAGTCGTACGTGATGCCCTTGCCGACGAAGGCGAGGGTCTTCTCCGCCTTGGGGTGCGTGTAGGACAGCTTCACCAGGCGCGGCGGGTTCTCGGAACCCTTGCCGACGCCCATGATGCCGCCGAAGCCGCCCTTGACCAGGGCCTTCTCGTCCAGGACCTGGACCTTGACGCCGTTCTCCTTCGCGGTCGCGGACGCGACGGCTGCGAAGGCCTCGGGGGTGAGGTCGTTCGGCGGGGTGTTGACCAGGTCGCGGGCGATGTTGACCTCGGTCGCGACGACCGTGGCGCGCTCGATCGCGGCCTTGTGCTCCTTGTCGCGCGGCTTGGCGCCGAGCAGGGCCACCTCGGCGAGCGGCTGCTTCGGGCCGCCGTTCTTGTCCGCGTTCTTGGCGTTCTTGGCGTTCGTCGTCTCGCCGCCCTGGTAGGCGGTGAAGGCGTACGCGCCGAGCAGCGCGCCCTCGGCGACGGCGGTGACGGCGGAGGCGTCGTCCAGGGGGAGGGCGAAGGCGGCCTTCTTGGTGCCGTGCAGCGCGCGGGCGGCGGCGCCGGCGGCGCGGCGCAGCGCCTCCTCGTCGTAGGACTCGTCCTTCTCCGGTACGGAGCCCAGCCCGACCGCCAGCACGACCGGGACCTTCAGGCCGGCCGGGGCCGGCAGCTTGGTCGTCTCGCCTTCGGCGCCCGAGGCACCGAGCGCTTCGAGCACGGCGGCGAGCTTTCCGTCGTACGCCTTGTCCACGGCCTCGGCTCCGGCGGCGACGACGGGGCCCTTGGGGCCCTTCGAGACGCCGACGACGAGGGCGTCGGCGCGCAGCGTCGCGGCGCCGGCAGTGCTGAGAGTCAGAGCAGTCACGGTGGTGAAGTCTCGCTTCCGTTTGTGTTTGTGGTCGCTTCGGTCGCGTCGGGGTCGCCGGCCGCTCCGCAGCGATCGTAATTCGGGCCCGGCGGCCGCCGGAAACGAGCCTACGCGCCGCCGCTCATCCGTACGTCACTCGAAGGTTTGGCAAGTTGTTCGATCTTCCGGGCATCAGGTTCACCCATCTGTGGCCTGTGTTCCAGGTTTGCCCCGTAGACCTGACGCAGTCCTAGAGACTCGAGCCACTCTCGCAAGGGGACGCGGGGTCCCTTTGCATGATTTCCACAGAGCCTCCCCGGCCCGGCCGCACCGCCAGTGGCCACCGCCGGGGGGCGCCTGCGGGGGGAAAGGCCGAAATGGTCAACAAGAACCGGATGAACAGGGTCGCCGCCGCCATGGCCGCGGCCGCCTTGATGTCCGTAGCAGTACCCGCCGCGGCCGCCGAGGCGGCGGCCGTGACACCGCGCATCGACCTGAAGGTGCTCGTCGTCGACGACGGCGGCAGCTCGGTCGAGGCCATCACCGCGGAGCTCCGGGACACCGGAGTCCCGTTCACCCGCGTCGTCCTGGGCAGCGGCAGCCGCCCGGTGATCAACGCCGGATTCCTCAGCGACACCGTCGACGGCCGGCCGCGCGCCAAGTTCCAGGGCGTGGTCCTGCCGAACGAGAACCCGTTCGGCGAGGGCTCGGCCGAGATGGCCGCGCTCGCCGCGTACGAGACGACGTACGGGATCCGCCAGGTCGACGCCTACACCTGGGCCCACCCGGGCGTGGGTCTGGAGTACACCGACAACGGGGGGTACAGCGGTCAGCTCGACGGCACCCAGGCGGCCGTCACCGCGGCCGGCAAGGCGGGGCCCTTCGGGTACCTCGGCGGCCAGGTCACCTTCGAGGACAACTCCGCCCTCATCCCCGAGAGCTACGGGTTCATGGGCAAGCCGCGCCCGGGCTACACCAGTTACGTCGACGCCCCGGCCGGCGGCGGCCGGGCCTCGCTGGTCGGCGAGTACGCCCACGACGGCCGCAGCGAACTGGTCGTCACCTTCGGCTACAACCAGTACCAGCAGCAGTTCCGGCTGCTGGCCCGAGGCATCGTCGACTGGCTCACCCAGGGGGTCCACCTCGGCCAGAGCCGCAACTACTTCGCGGTCCACGTCGACGACGTCTTCGCCCCGGACGCCCGCTGGAGCAAGGAGCTCAACTGCACGCCCGGCGACTACGCCTGCGCGGGCGGCGAGGGCAAGGAGAGCACCATCCGGATGACCGCCGCGGACGCGCAGTACGCGGTGCAGTGGCAGCAGAACAAGGGCTTCAAGCTCGACATGCTCTTCAACGCGGGCGCCGGGGAGGAGTGGAAGACCGAGAACGGCGGCACCGACGCCCTCACCGCGCAACTGATCGCGGACCGGGCCAAGTTCCGCTGGATGAACCACACGTACACGCACCCCTTCCTCGGCTGCGTCCAGGACACCAGCACCACGCCGTGGACCTGCACGAAGAACACCAACGGCGCCGTCAACTACATGAGCCGCGCGGAGATCTCCGCGCAGATCCGCGACAACAACAACTGGGCGGCCTCCAAGGGCATCGCCACCGACCGCACCGAGCTCGTCACCGGCGAGCACTCGGGCCTCAAGACCCTCCCGCAGCAGCCCCAGGACAACCCCAACCTGGCCGGCGCGCTCGCCGACAACGGCGTCAAGTGGGCGGGCAGCGACAACTCCCGTGAGCCCGTGCAGCGGGCGGTCGGCGCCGCCCTGACCGTCCCGCGCTACCCGATGAACGTGTACTACAACACGGGCACCAACGCGGAGATGGCCGACGAGTACAACTGGATCTACACCAGCCGCGCCGACGGCGGCAGCGGTGTCTGCGAGGACAACCCGGCGACCTCCACCTGCCTGCCGGACCCGATCGACGTCAACACCGGCTACCTGGACTACATCGTCCCGGCCGAGGCCCGCATCGCCCTGCGGCACGTGCTCGCCAACGACCCGAAGCCGCACTACGTCCACCAGTCCAACCTCGCCGAGGACCGCACCCTCTACCCGGTGCTCAACCAGGTCCTCGACACGTACCGCACGCTCTACGCGCCCAGCGCGCCGATCGTGAACCAGAGCATGAAGGACACCGGCGTCGAACTCAGCCGCCGCGCCGCCTGGGACAAGGCCGTGAGCGCCAACCAGGTCACCGCCTACCGCGTCGGCACCACCGTCACCGTCAAGGCGCCCTCCGGCGTGGTGGCCCCGGTCACCGCCCCCAACGGAACCAAGAAGCAGCTCCTGCTCGGCACCGCGGACTTCGGCACCGCGTACGCCGGCAACCGCTCCGCCTGGACCTCGCCCGACCTGCTGCAGTCCGCGGTCACCCTGAGGCTGCCCAGCTGATCCCCGCTCCACCCAGCCAGTCAAGCCGCCACACGCGACACCCAGAGCCGGCGCTCCACGCAACCCATGGGCGCCGGCCCCTTTTCCGTCCTGGGGGGACTCACCGCATGAGCCATGGGCGTCATGTCACCATGCTCACCGAAGGCACCTATCCACACGTCCACGGGGGCGTCAGCACCTGGTGCGACCAACTGGTACGCGGTATGCCGGAGGTCGACTTCAACGTCATAGCCCTGACCGGCTCCGGACGCGAGCCGGTCACCTGGGACCTGCCGCGCAACGTGTACCGGCACACCGCCGTGCCGCTCTGGGGCCCGCCGCCGGGCCGCAGCCGCCGCAAGGCCCTGCGCGGCAGGGCCCACCGCCGCTTCACCGAGACCTACGAGGGCTTCCTGCTCTCCCTGCTCGAACCCGGCCGAGGGGGCTTCTCCGAGGCCCTGCGCGAACTGGCCGTCCTGGCCCGGGCGGGCAAACTCGCCCCGGCCCTGCGCTCCGAGTCGGTCCTGCGCCTCCTGATGGACGTGTGGACCCGCCCGGGCCTGGCCACCGCCGCCGCCGCGCCGACCATCCACGACGCGCTGACCGCCACCGACCTGCTGGAACACGCCCTGCGCCCGCTCTCGGTGCGGATCCCGCCCGACTGCGTCGCGCACGCCGTCAGCAGCGGTCTCGCCACCCTCCCGGCCCTCGCCGCCAAGTACCTCGACGGGGTGCCGTTCCTCCTCACCGAACACGGCATCTACCTGCGCGAGCGCTACCTCGGCTACCGCACCGCCGAACAGCGCTGGCCCGTCAAGGCGCTGCTGCTCGGCTTCTACCGCGAGCTCAACTCCGAGGGCTACCGGCAGGCCGACCTGATCACCCCCTGCAACCAGTACAACCGCCGCTGGGAGGAGCGCGGAGGCGCCGACTCCGAGCGGATCCGCACCGTCTACAACGGCGTCGACACGCACGCCTTCCCCGAGGCCGGACCGGAACCCGAGGTGCCCACCCTCAGCTGGTGCGGCCGCATCGACCCCATCAAGGACCTCGAAACCCTCATCCGGGCCTACGCGTTCATGCGCGTGGAGCTGCCCGCCCTGCGGCTGCGGCTGTTCGGGCCGGTCCCGGCGGGCTGCGAGGACTACCGGCTCGACCTGGAGAAGCTCGCCGCCGAACTCGGCGTCACCGACGGCATCACCTACGAGGGCCGCGTCGAGGACGTCGCCGGGGCCTACGCCGCCGGCAGCGTCGTGATGCTCTCCTCCATCAGCGAGGGCTTCCCCTTCAGCATCATCGAGGCCATGTCCTGCGGCCGCACCACCGTCTCCACCGACGTCGGCGGGGTCCGCGAGGCCGTCGGGGACACCGGCCTCGTCGTCCCGCCCCGCGAGCCCGAGACCATGGCCCGCGCCACCCTCGCCCTGCTCCGCGACGACGAACGCCGCGCCGAACTCGGCCGGGCCGCCCGCAGGCGGGTCGTGGAGAAGTTCACCCTCCACCGGTCCGTCGACGGCTTCCGGCACATCTACCGGGAGCTGGCCGGCCAGCCCGTCCTGTCCGTCCACGCCGGCGACGAGTGGACCCAGCGGCTCGCCGACCCCTGGTACCGCGAGCTCGCGGCCGACGGGAGCCTGTGGTGAGCGGATCCCTCTGGCTGAAGGTGCCGGGCGGCAACACGCTGCCCGCCGTCCCGCGCCCCCGCCGCACCGGCCCGGCCGCGGCCACGGGTACCGCCGCCGACCCGATGGACGAACTCGCCGAGCGCCTCGACGTGTTCATCGCCGCCGCCGTCCACCCGGACGAGATCGCCGCCATCCTCGAATCCGACGGGATGACCGACGAGTACATCCGGCTCACCTACGGCCGCCACGACTCCTTCGGACTCGCCGAGGAGCTCTACGCCCGGGTGCCCCGCTCCTTCCCGGAGCCGGAAGGCGCCCCCGACCCCTGGAAGGTCTCCCTCACCGCCTGCCTGCTGCGCGGGGTCATCTTCGCGCTGCCGGGCCTGGCCTACCTGCTCGGCGCGCCCCTGCTGGAGGGCCCGCCGGACCGGCTCGGACTGCCCGCCGGGACCCTGACCCTGCTCGCCGGGGCGCTCATCGGCTGGGTCTGGGACCAGACCCTGTCCCACCGCGCCTACTCCTGGCTCGGCCTCGGCGACCGGGCCGCCGCCGGGCGGACCCTGCTCGTCGGAGCCCCCGCGGGGGCCCTGCTGGGTACCGTCGCCGCGTCGGCGGTACCCGGCGGGCCGCCGTTCTCGTACGCCTTCGCCGCCGGGCAGGCCTTCTACGTCGGCGCCGCGACCGTCCTGCTGGTCCTCGGGCGGGAGCGCAAGCTCCTGGCCGCGCTCGCCCCGATGGCCGCGGGCGCGGTGCTGACGCTGTTCGTGGACCTGCCCGTGCCGGTACGGGTGACCCTGCTGGTGCTGTCCCTGCTGGCCGCCTGCTCCCTCGCGGTACGGGAACTGCCGCTCGCCGAAGGGGTACGCGCCGCCGCCCGCCGGATCCGCGGCTGGTCGCGGCGCCGGCCCGGCGAGGGCCCGGTGCGCTGGCGGATGCTGCGCGGCGCCGAGGAGGAGTTCACCCCGCGCGGGCCCCGGATCGGGGACTCCGTCCCGTACGGGGTGTTCGGCCTCGGCACCGGTCTGCTCGTGCTGTACGCCGCCCTCGGGGAGGTGCTCGCCGGCGGTCCCGCCGAAGCGGTCGCCGCCCCGTCGGCGGTCGCCCTCACCCTCAGCATGGGGCCCGCCGAATGGCTGCTGCACCGCTTCCGCAGCGGCAGCCTCGCCGGGCTCCGGGCGGCCCGCTCGCCCCGGGCGTTCCGGCGCCGGATGCTCGCCGCGCTGACCCGGTGCGTCGCCGTGTACCTGGCGGTGCTGCTGGCCCTCGGCCTGGTCGGCACCCTGCTCTGGCCGGGCGCCCCCGGCCTCACCGGGGTCCGGGCCGCGACCCTGCTGCTGCTCGGCTCGGTGATGTGGACCGGGCTGCTGCTCCAGTCCTTCGGGGCGGTCCGGCCGGCCGCCGCCGTCTGCGCCTCGGCGGCCCTCGCCCAGAGCCTGGCGCTGCTGACCGGGCTGGGGCAGCCGCGGGTGGTCCAGCTGCTGGTCGCGGGCACGGCCGCCGCGGCGCTGGCCACGCTGGTCTGCCTGCTGCTGGGCCGCGCGACGGCACACCGCTGACGCGTTCACGTACCTCATGGAGAAGAAGGACCACATGCTGCTGGTGCCCCTCTACGAGCACCCCGCCGACCGGCCCGAGGCCTGGGAGCTGCTGATCCGCTCGGCGGGCCGGCTCCACTCGGTCGTGCTCAACCCCGCCAGCGGGCCCGGGGACGCCCCCGACGAGCGGTTCGCCGCCGTCGCCGGGCGGCTCCGGGACGCCGGGGTGCCCGTCCTGGGGTACGTCGACACCGACTACGGGCGCCGCCCGCACGCCGCCGTCGTCCAGGACCTGCTGCGCCACCGCGACTGGTACGCGACCGACGGCACCTTCCTCGACCAGGCCGCCTCCGGCCCCGAACTGCTGCCGCACTACGGCCGGCTCACCGTCGCCGCCCGGGCGGCGGGCGCCCGTACCCTCGTCCTCAACCACGGGGTGCACCCGCACCCTGGCTACGCCGAACTCGCCGATCTGCTCGTCACCTTCGAGGGCCCCTGGGACGCGTACCGGGACGCGGCCGCCGTACCGCCGTGGACCGCCGAGCACCCCGCCCGGCGGTTCTGCCACCTCGTGTACGCCGTGCCGCCGGGCGCGTCGGCCGCCGAGCTGGCCGAGCAGCTGGCGACGGAACGGGGCGCGGGGGTGCACTGTGCGGTCCCCGGGTCCGGCGCGCACCCGTGGGGGACCCTCCCGTACGCCCTGGAGGCCACCGGATGAAGCGTTTCTCCGTCCTGCTCGCCGGGGCGCTGCTCGTCGTCCTCGGCGGGCTCGCGGCCTGTACCGCCGTGCCCGCCGAGGACGAGGACCCGGGCCCGGACCCGGCGCCGGGGGAGCGCTGGCTGCCCAGGCCCGGGACGGCCTGGCAGTGGCAGCTCACCGGCAAACTCGACACCTCGGTGAAGGTGCCGGTGTACGACGTCGACGGGTTCCACACCACCAAGGAGCAGGTCGCCGGGCTCCGCAAGGCGGGCCGCAAGACGATCTGCTACATCTCCACCGGCGCCTGGGAGGACTTCCGGCCGGACGCCGACGCGTTCCCGGAGTCGATGCTCGGCAAGGGCAACGGCTGGGAGGGCGAGCGCTGGCTCGACATCCGGCGGCTCGACGAGCTGGAGCGGCTGATGGGCAAGCGGTTCGACATGTGCCGGGACAAGGGCTTCGACGCGGTGGAGCCGGACAACATGGACGCCTACCGCAACGAGTCGGGCTTCCCGGTCACCGCCGAGGACCAGCTGAGGTTCAACCGGCTGATCGCGAAGATGGCCCACGACCGGGGCCTGTCGGTCGGGCTCAAGAACGACCTGGACCAGATCCCGCAGCTGGTCGGCGACTTCGACTTCGCGGTCAACGAGCAGTGCGCCCAGTACGAGGAGTGCGAGCTGCTGACCCCGTTCATCGAGGCCGACAAGGCCGTCTTCCACGTCGAGTACGAGCTTCCCACGAGCCGGTTCTGCGCCGGGACGCGCAAGCTGAAGCTCAGCTCGCTGGAGAAGAAGCTCGAACTGGGCCCCTGGCGCAAGGCCTGCCCCCGCCCGTAGCCCGGCCGGCTAGGCCACGGGAAGGATGGCGTGCACTCGGTAGCCGCCCCCGTAGCGGGGTCCGGCGAAGCAGGAGCCGCCCAGCGCGGTGGCCCGCTCGCGCATGCCGAGCAGCCCGTGCCCGCCGCCCTCCTCGGCCTGCGCGGCCTGCGCGGGCAGCGCCTCGGGGCCCGCGCCCCCGTCGTCCAGTACGGTCACCTCCACCGAGGCCCCGACCCGCACCACGCTGACCTCGGCCCGGGCCCCCGGGCCCGCGTGCTTGCGCACGTTGGTCAGGGCCTCCTGGATCACCCGGTACGCCGCCAGGTCCACGGCCGACGGCAGCGGGTCCCGGTCCCGGCCCAGCTGGACCATCACCCGCACCGGCAGCCCGGCGTGCTGGAACGTGGCCGTCAGGTCGTCCAGTACTGCCAGCCCCGGCGCGGGCTCGGTCGGCGCCTCCGGGTCTCCGGTCTGCCGCAGCAGCCCGACCGTGGCCCGCAGCTCGTTCAGCGCCGAGCGGCTGGCGTCGCGCACGTGGGCGAGGGCCTCCTTGGCCTGGTCGGGCCGCTTGTCCATGACGTGCGCGGCCACCCCCGCCTGCACGTTGACCAGGGCGATGTGATGCGCCACCACGTCGTGGAGGTCCCGGGCGATCCGCAGCCGCTCCTCCGCGACCCGCCGCCGGGCCTCCTCCTCGCGGGTCCGCTCGGCCCGCTCGGCGCGCTCCCGGATCGCGTCCACGAACGCCCGGCGGCTGCGCACCGCGTCCCCGGCGGCCGCGGCCATGCCGGTCCAGGCGAAGATGCCGATGTTCTCCTGCGCGTACCAGGGCAGCGGGCCGACCAGCATGGCCACGCCCGTCAGCCCCGTCATGGTGAGCAGCCCGATCCGCCAGGTCGTGGGCCGGTCGGTGACCGCGGCCACCGTGAACAGGGCGATCACCGCGCTCATGGCGACGGGCGCCCGGGGCTCCCCGGTGGTCAGCTCCAGCAGCGAGAGCCCGGCGGTCACGGCCAGCACCGCGCGGGGCCGGCGGCGCCGCCACACCAGCGTCGCCGCGCCCAGCAGCATCAGCAGGAGCGAGAACGCCTCGGGGGTCCGGGTGCCGAAGGTCGGGCCGTGCGGCCCGTGGGGATCGGCGAAGGACCCGACGACCATGCAGATCAGCGCCCCGAGCGCGAGTACGGCGTCGGTGGCGAGCGGATGGGCCCGCATCCACTGCCGCGTGGGGGCGAAGGGCTGCCCGAGGTGAGTCGTCACCCCGATACGGTACGGCCTGCCCCGCGCCCGGGGCCGCGCCGTGGCGGCCCCTCCCGCCGCGAGCGCTCCGGACCCCATTTCGCCCGCACGAGGCACATCACCATGACGGCCGCGATGGCCGCCAGGTGCTCCTTGCCCGCGAGGTTGTCCTTGACGAGCACCTCGCCGATCATCACCAGGACCACCAGCGCCCCGGTGAGGTACGCCCGGTAGCGCCAGCACACGTAGATCGCCAGCCCGACCACCGCCGCCGAGGGCCCGGTGTCGTTGACGATGCGGTCGGACACCGGCAGGCCGAGGGGATGGTCGGGGCCGAGCGCGAGCCCGATCCGCGCGTACGTGGTCCCGGCGAGGGTGGCGACGTAGCCGACGACCAGGGTGCGCCACCAGCCGACGCAGATCTCCGAGATCCCGAAGACCAGCAGGATCTGCGCCAGCGCGCCCCACACCGGCAGGTCGAGCGCGGGCACGAACAGGGACAGCGGGGTCCGCAGCACCGCCAGCCACAGCGGGTCGACGGCCTTGACGGAGCCGAGGTTCTGGACCGGCTGGAAGCCCCAGGACGTGTTCTGGACGATCTGGAAGACCGAGGTCAGGCAGACCGCGCCGATGGTCATCGGGATCGCCCGCCACCTGTCACGGACGAGCGCGCCGCGGACCGTCCATAGCAGGGGCCCCCACTCGCGGCGGGCGAACCGCCGCGGTGAGGAGTCGGTCCACGCTGTCAACGACGGGTCTCCAGATGTCTGCGGTGCAGCCACTTCGGCAGGCCGGGGGCTTCCAGGAAGCCCTCGGCCCGTCCCGCCGCGACACCGATCCGCAGCAGGTCCGAACTCTTCTCGAAGAGCATGAACCGCGGTTCCCAGATCGGCCGGTATTTGGCGTTGGCCCGGTAGAGGGACTCGATCTGCCACCAGCGCGAGAAGAAGCTCAGCAGCGAGCGCCACATCCGCAGCACCGGACCCGCGCCGAGCTTCGACCCGCGCTCGAAGACGGAACGGAACATCGCGAAGTTCAGCGAGACCTGTGTGACGCCGATCTCCTTGGAGCGTTCCAGGAGTTCGATGACCATGAACTCCATCAGGCCGTTCTCGGAATCGCGGTCACGGCGCATCAGGTCCAGCGACAGGCCCTTGGGGCCCCACGGCACGAAGGACAGCACGGCGCGCAGCTCGCCGTTGCCGTCCGTGCACTCCAGCATCACGCACTGGCCGTCGGCGGGGTCCCCCAGCCGGCCCAGTGCCATCGAGAAGCCGCGCTCGGTCGCGCCGTCGCGCCAGTCGTCGGCGCGGCGCACCAGCTCGTCCATCTCCTCGGCCGGGATGTCCGCGTGGCGGCGGATCCGGACGGTGTAGCCGGCCCGCTTGACCCGGTTGAACGCCTGCCGGACGGTCCGCATGGCGCGGCCCTCCAGGGTGAACTCGGCGGTCTCGACGATCGCCTCGTCACCCAGCTCCAGCGCGTCCAGGCCGTGCCGGGCGTAGATCTGCCCAGCCTCCTCGCTCGCCCCCATCACGGCGGGCACCCAGCCGTGCTCGCGGGCCTCGGCCAGCCACGGCTCGATCGCGCCGGGCCAGGCCTCGGGGTCGCCGATCGGGTCGCCGGAGGCGAGCGAGACCCCGCCGACCACGCGGTAGGTCACGGCGGCCTTGCCGGTGGGGGACCAGATGACGGACTTCTCGCGGCGCAGCGCGAAGTAGCCGAGCGAGTCGCGGTCGCCCTGCTTGGCGAGCAGGGCGCGGAGCCTGTCCTCGTCCTCCTCGGTGAGCGGGTCGACGGCGCGGCGCGAGCGGAACGCCGCGAACAGCACGGCGAGCAGCAGCACCATCGACATGACGTTGACGGTGACGTCCACCCAGCCGGGGGTGGTGATCGCCTTGAAGTCCACGTCGTTCGGGGCCAGCGTGATCAGCCGCAGCACGCCGTACTTCCAGCGGGCCAGGAACGAGGCCTCGGAGGCGTCCGGGTCGGTGTTGGCGGCGCCCACGAGCAGCGCCGCGACCAGCGAGGTGACCAGCAGGCCGACGGCGGCGACGGCCACGGCCAGCTTGGGGTTGGAACGGTCGCCCTTGGCGTAGAACTCGTGGCGGCCCAGCACCAGCGCGCCGACGAAGGCCGCGGTCAGGGCCAGCGAGACCCAGTTCTGGGCGTGCTCACGGAACTCGGGGTAGTAGCCGGTGAACGCCGACACGGCGAAGGCCAGCAGCAGCAGCCCGCCCACCACCAGGTTCAGGATCCAGGCGGCCCGCTTGCGGCGGCCCATGGTGACCGCGAGCAGCAGCGAGAACAGCGCGGAGGCGAAGCCGGCCGTCAGCAGGTAAGGGGTGTAGAAGTCGGCGGTGTTGTGCCGGCGCAGATCCTGCCCGAACGAAACCCACACCGCGCTGAGGAAGTTGACGAACGTGACGGCGCGCAGGTACCAGACCGCGAACGCGGCGGCGCGCCGCGACCGGGTGCTTCCCCTGCCGGTCTCCCGGCCGCCCCCCTGCTTGCCGGCCGCTTCCCCGCCGGTCTCGATCCTGTTCCTCCCGGGTGCCGGTACGGCTCCCCGGTCGGTGTCTGCGCTGGTCAAGCGGACCTCTCCCATGAAAAGCGATGATATGGGGCATCACCGTCCGCGGGCGGCCCAAGCGCCGCGGACTGGTCGGGTCCGCGGCGCCCGTTCGCCTCATTCCGTCGGCTGCTCCACGGCCCGCTCCGGGAGTTCCGCCGCGAGCGCGGCAGCCGCCTGGACCAGGGGGAGTGCCAGCAAGGCCCCGGTTCCTTCTCCCACAGTGACGCCGTGGTCGAGCACAGGGTTGAGTGCCATCCGGTCCAGCGCCTTCGCCTGCCCCGGCTCGCCGCTGGCCTGGCCGGCCAGCCACCAGTCCGGCGCCCGGAACGCGGCCCGCTGGGCCACCAGGCCACAGGCCGCGGAGACGACGCCGTCGAGGATGACGGGCGTACGGCGCACCGCGCACTGGAGCAGGAACCCGGTGATCGCGGCGACGTCCGCGCCGCCGACGGCCGCCAGCAGCGCGACCTGGTCCCCGAGCACGGGACGGGCCCGGCGCAGCGCGTCGCGGATCGCGGCGCACTTGCGCATCCAGGCGAGGTCGTCGATGGGCGTCCCGCCGCGGCCGGTGACGACCGAGGCATCGGTTCCGCAGAGCGCGGCGACCAGCGTCGCCGCGACGGTGGTGCCGCCGACGCTCAGGTCGCCGAGGACCACCAGGTCGGTGCCGGAGTCGGCCTCCTCGTCGGCGATCCGCATCCCGAGCCGCAGCGCCGCCTCGGCCTCCTCGGCCGTCAGCGCGTCCTCGACGTCGATGCGGCCGCTGCCGCGCCGCACCCGGTCGCGGACGACGTCGGCGGGGAGCAGCTCCGGGTCGCAGTCCAGGCCCGCGTCGACGATCCGTACGGTCGCGCCGAGCCGCCCGGCCAGGATCGAGACGGGGCTCAGCCCGTCCAGTACGGAGCGCACCAGCTCGTGGGCGGTGCCGGCGGCCCGCCCGGACACGCCCTCGGCGGCGATGCCGTGGTCGGCGGCGAACAGCACGACGCGCGGCCGCTCGATCGGCTTGACGGGGACCTGCCCCTGCGCGGCGGCGAGCCACTCGGCGAGCTCGTCCAGCCGCCCGAGTGCCCCGGGCGGCACGGCCAGCCGCTCACGCCGGTCCTCGGCGTCACGCCGAACGCCCCCGTCGGGGCGCTCGATCAGATCGGAGAAGTCGTCGAGATTCAGCGTGGTCATCTGCCAGAGCGTACAGCCGGTGAGGCCCTCCCCAAGCCCCGCCGGCGGCCTGCGCCCGGCCCTCCCGGCGTTCGCGGCGCGGGGGGTCGGGGCCGGCTCCCGCGGGGCGCCGCACCAGCCCCCGCGGGAGCCGGCGGCCGGTCAGTCCTTCAAGACCAGCGACTGCCCCGCCACCACCAGCAGCACGTGCTCGCACTCGGCGGCCACCGCGTTGTTCAGGCGGCCCAGCTCGTCGCGGAAGCGGCGGCCCGAGGCCGTCGCGGGGACGACCCCGGAGCCCACCTCGTTGCTCACCGCCACCACCGTCCGCCGCGTCGCGCGGACCGCCGCCACCAGCTCCGCGACCCGCTCGGCCAAGTCCTTGCGGCCCGTCGCCGCCCAGACGGCGTCGTCCCAGGCCCCGGCCCGGTCCATGGCGTCCGTCAGCCACAGCGCCAGACAGTCGATCAGCAGCGGCGGCCCTCCCTCCGCCAGCAGCGGGGCCAGCTCGCAGGTCTCCACGGTCCGCCAGGACGCCGGCCGCCGCTCCCGGTGCAGCCCCACTCGCGCCGCCCACTCCGCGTCACCGTCGCGGGAGCCGCCGGTGGCCACGTACACGACCTCCGGGAACCCGGCCATCCGGCGCTCCGCCTCGTACGACTTGCCCGAGCGCGCCCCGCCCAGCACCAGCGTGCGGCGCGGCGGGTCCGCCGCCGCGTGGTACTCGCCGACCACCACCGTGGTGCCGTCCGGCACCGCCCGGGCCCCTGCGGCCGCGCACCGGCGCTCCAGCTCCCGGCCCGGCGGGGTGTCGTGGTCCAGGTGCACGGCGATCACGTCCGTGGCCGGGCCCACCGCGCCGCTCGCGCGCAGCCGGGCCACCGCCTCCGGCCGTCCGAGTACGTCCGCGAGGACCATGTCGTACGGGCGCTGCGCGAGCGTCCCGTTCGTCCCCGCGGGCGCCCCGCCCGGCGGCAGGTACAGCAGCCGGGCGCCGTCCGGCCCGGTCACCTCGTACCCCGTTCCCGGGGCGTCCATCGCCACCGCCCGGACCCGGTGCCCGCTGATCACCGCGAGCTCCCGACCGTCCGGCACCCGGCCCGCCGCCGGCAGCCCGGGCGGCAGTTCCACGGCCGGCCCGTCGTGCGGGTGCGTCAGCAGGACCTGCCGTACGCCGGCCAGCGAATGCCCGGCCCGGGCGCCCGCCAGCACCGCGCCGGGGGTCAGGTCGAGCAGCAGCGCCCCGTCGACCAGGACGGCGGTCGCGGCCCGGGCCCGGGGGCCCACGGAGACCGCGCAGGCCGCGCAGGGACAGCCGGGGCGGGGCAGTCCTTCGGGTGTTCCGGTACCGAGCAGAGTGAGTTCCACGGGATGATCCTCCCGCGTCGCCGCGACTGGTGCTCGCCCGGCTACTCTGCGGGGCAGACTCATGGCGAGCGACGGACGACCATCGCGCGAGCAGCGGACGAGCAACGGAGGCGGACATGGCGTGGACGTGGCGGTTCGAGAAGGCCGACGGCAGCGAGACGACCCCGTCGGTGGTTCCCGAGGAGTTCACCACGCAGGGGGACGCGGAGTCCTGGATCGGCGAGTACTGGAAGGACCTGCTGGAGGGCGGCACCGAGAAGGTGAAGCTGTCCGACGACAACGGCGCGGAGCTCTACACGATGAGCCTGCGCGAGGCGCTGGACGCCTGATCCCCGCCCGGGGGTGAAAGGGGCCGGCTCGGCCCCTGGCCGCGGGTGAACGGGTTTGGCCCGTCCTCTGGCCGACGACGAACGGGGCCCGCCCCGTTGCGGCCCCACCGGCCTCGCGGTCCCGCTCGGGCGGGGCCGCGAGGCCGGGGCCCGGAGGCCCCGTTCCAGTCGGCGGGCTAGCCGCCCCGGACACCGCACAGGTGCAGCAGCGCGGCGACGCCGCGGTACGGATCGATCCGCCCGGCGCGCTCCTCGGCGGTCAGCAGCCGCTCCAGCTCGTCCTCCGGCGGGAGCTTCTCCCCGGCCTCGGTGCCGTCGGTGAACACGCGTACGCCGTACCAGGACTGGAGCGGCGCCCCGATCCCGGACAGCGTGGCGGTCAGCCCGGCCAGCCGGTCGGCGCGCACGTCCAGGCCGAGCCGGTTCGTGTAGTCGGTGGTGTCGAACGCGGCCAGCGCGCCCGCCCAGTCGCCGTCCAGCCCGGGCCGCATGGCGAGCGCGTCGCCGTTGCGCACCAGCAGGGACAGCAGACCGCCCGGCGCCAGCATCCGGGCCAGCCCGGCGAGCATCGCGTCCGGCTCCGGTACGTACATCAGCACGCCGTGGCAGAGCACGACGTCGAAGCTGCCCGGCAGGAAGTGCGCGCCGGTCTCGCGGCCGTCGCCCTCGATCAGCTCGACGCGGTCCTGGATCCCGGCGGGCTCGCCGGCCAGCGCCTCACGGGCGACGTCCAGCATGGCCGGATCCTTCTCCAGGCCGGTGACCTTGTGCCCGGCGCGTGCGAGGCGCAGTGCCTGGGTGCCCTGGCCCATGCCGACGTCGAGGACGCGCAGCCGCTGCCCGACCGGGAAGCGCTGCGCGATCTGCTCGTCGACCTGCCGGCCCACGAGTTCCTGGCGGACGGCGTTGCGCAGTCCGCCCAGACCCTCGAGCCACAGCCTGGCGCCCCCCGAGGCCCAGCCTTTGGAATTGCCCCCCGACGCTCCGGGCGTCCCTCCGCTCAGGGCCGTTCCCCGCGCTTGACCTGCGGCTTCGGCAGGCGAAGCCGGCGCATTTGGAGGGTGCGCATCAGGCCGTACGCGACGGCGCCGCGCCTCGGCTCGTCCGGGAAGCGCGCGGCCAGGGCCTTGCGCAGACGGAACAGCAGGCCGATGGAGTCGACGATGATCAGCGCGATCACGGCGAGCCACAGGATCAGCGCGATGTTCTGGATCGACGGCACCCGCACCATGCTGAGCACCAGGATGATCACCGCGAGCGGCAGGAACATCTCGGCGACGGAGAAGCGGGAGTCCACGAAGTCGCGGACGTACTTGCGCACCGGCCCCTTGTCACGGGCGGGCAGGTAGCGCTCGTCGCCGCTGGCCAGCGCCTCGCGCTGCTTGGCCATCTCTACGCGACGGCGCTCACGGGCTCGCTTGGCATCCTCCTTGCGGTTGCCGGTCGAGGCCACCACGGCCTTGCGCTGCGACTGGGCCACAGCACGCTTCGGCGTAGGGCGGCCCTTCGGGGCCTGCGGGTCACGGGGCTGCGAGAGGTCGGCGCTCACCTTGTCGGTGGCGGCGGCCTTCTCTTCCTTGGAGGAGCGGCTACCAAACACAAAACCCAAGCCTACGTGGTTGCGGGCACGGGCCCCACCCCGGTGGGGAACGATCCGGCAACGGCGGGCGTCTTCCCTTTGTGAGGGCCGTGAGGTTCTCGTGAGGGCCGCGAGGTTCTCGCGCGAGGCCGCCCACCCCGGTGCGCACCCGGACCGGGTCGGGGGGCCACCTACTCCTTACGCCTGACACGGCGCAGGATCAGTCGTCCTGGAGGAGGAGCGCATCCGTACTCGAACAGTGCGGTAATGGAAGCAGGGCCCGTACTGTGGGTTCTGTTGGTGACCTGGAGCACAGTCCGTCTAGAAGGGGGCGCGCGAAGCCCATGAGCGGTGTCATGAAGCGTATGGGGATGATCTTCCGCGCGAAGGCGAACAAGGCCCTTGACCGGGCCGAGGACCCGCGCGAGACCCTCGACTACTCGTACCAGAAGCAGCTGGAGCTGCTTCAGAAGGTGCGCCGCGGCGTCGCCGACGTGGCGACCTCCCGCAAGCGTCTGGAGCTCCAGCTGAACCAGCTCCAGGGGCAGTCCGCCAAGCTGGAGGACCAGGGCCGCAAGGCCCTCGCCCTGGGCCGCGAGGACCTGGCCCGCGAGGCCCTCTCCCGCCGCGCCTCGCTCCAGCAGCAGGTCAGCGACCTTGAGGTGCAGCACCAGACCCTGCAGGGCGAGGAGGAGAAGCTGACCCTCGCCTCCCAGCGGCTCCAGGCCAAGGTCGACGCCTTCCGCACCAAGAAGGAGACCATCAAGGCCACGTACACGGCCGCCCAGGCGCAGACGCGGATCGCGGAGTCCTTCTCCGGCATCTCCGAGGAGATGAGCGACGTCGGCCTGGCCATCCAGCGGGCCGAGGACAAGACCGCCCAGCTGCAGGCCCGCGCCGGCGCGATCGACGAGCTGCTGGCCTCCGGCGCGCTCGACGACCAGAGCGGGCTCGGTTCCAAGGACGACATCCAGGCCGAGCTGGACCGCCTCTCCGGCGGGACGGACGTGGAGCTGGAGCTCCAGCGCATGAAGGCCGAGCTGGCGGGTGGCCCGTCCGCCCAGCAGCAGGCCATCGAGGGTGGCGCCCCGGGCGCCGCCCAGCCGTCGCAGACCCAGCACCGGTTCGACAAGCAGTAGGACGGGGCCCGTCATGATTGTCCGCATCATGGGGGAAGGGCAGCTGAAGGTGGCCGACGGCCACCTCGCCGAGCTCAACACGCTGGACGACGAACTCCTCGCGGAGATGGAGTCCGGTGACGAGGAAGGCTTCCGGCGGACGCTGGGCGCGCTGCTCGACGCCGTGCGGCGGCTCGGCACGCCGCTCCCGGACGCCGCCCTGGAGCCGTCGGAGCTGATCCTCCCCGCGCAGGACGCGAGCCTCGACGAGGTCAAGGAGCTGCTCAGCGACGACGGGCTGATCCCGGGCTGAGCCCTGCGGCGGGACGAACAGGACACCAACGCGTGACAGTGCGACGGGCCCGCCCCTTCCCGGGGGCGGGCCCGTCGCGCGGGCTCACGGCCCCGGCTTCTTCTCGGTGGGACTCTTCTCGACGGCGGGCGGGTCCGGGGCGACGGCCGGATCGGGCGTCCCGCCGATGAAGTTCTCGAACTTGCGGCGCGGGGCCGCCCAGCGCCGGTCGTGGTGGAACGCGCGCAACCCGGCCTTGGCGCGGGCCCGGGGGCGGTTGGCGTAGAAGCGCTTCGCGTACGGGGAGCCGGGCCGGGCCAGCCGGATCGCGCCGATCAGCGCGACGAACGGGATGACCGTCCCGAAGAACGCGGTGCGGGCCTTCCCTTTCCACAGGGCGATCAGGGCCAGGAAGAAGTTCGTGGCCATGTTCATGACGACGAGCCCGCGGCTCTGGCGTTCCTCGGTGGTGAGGTCGTTGACCCCGAAGGGCAGGAAGCCGCCGAGCACCAGCGCCACCAGGGCGGCGGTCAGCACCACGATCTCCACGCTCTTGCGGCCCTGCTCGCTCCAGTAGACGTCGTCGAGGTGCAGGATCAGCGCGAACTCGTCCAGTACCAGGCCCGCGCCGAGCCCGAAGATCACGGCGGAGAGCAGTCCGCCGAAGCTGTGCCGGCCGCTGCCGATGGCGCCGAAGCCGCCGATGATCACGAGGATCACGCCCGGCACCACGTGGTGGACGTGCATCCCGCCCGGGGTGATGTTCTTGAAGGGGCCCCGGCCGGCCCGGATCAGCCGGGTGATGACACGGGTGACCAGGAACGACGTCACGAACGAGAGCAGGGCCAGCAGGAGCGGCAGCTTCTCCGGTTCGACGATGTTCCGATACCACCAGTGACCCATGCGCCGGCTCCCCTGCTGTGGCGGCTCCCCTTTGGTACGTAATGGGTAATTTACCGTCCGGGGCCAACGGGTACCGTTCTCGCCGATGACAGATTCGTTCGAAGATCCGCCGCAGGTCCCGCCCTCGGAACGCGCCTCGCTGGCCGACGGGCTCCGCTTCGCGTTCGGCACCCTCACCGTGCTCCCGGCCCGCATCACCCGCTGGGACCGCCCCGCCGCCCGGACCGGCATGGCCTGCGCCCCCGTCGCCGGACTGGCCGTCGGGCTGCTCGCGGCCGTGCCGGGCGCGCTGCTGCTGGCGGGCGGCGGCGGCCCGCTGCTCGCGGCGGCGGTGACCGTGGCCGTGCCGGCCGCTCTGACCCGCGGGCTGCACCTGGACGGTCTGGCCGACACCGCCGACGGACTGGGCAGCGCGAAGCCCGCCGACGAGGCGCTGCGGATCATGAAGCAGTCCGACATCGGCCCCTTCGGGGTGGTGACGCTGCTGCTCGTGCTGCTCATCCAGGTCGCCGCCCTGGCCGACGCGTACGGCGACAGCTGGGTCCGCGGCGCCCTCGCCGCCGTCCTGGCCGCCGTCACCGCCCGGCTCGTCATGACGCTGGCCTCCCGCGACGGAGTTCCGGCGGCCCGCCCCGAGGGCCTGGGCGCGGCGGTCGCGGGCGTGGTGCCGCGCCGGTCGGCCGCCGTCGTCGCCGCGCTGACGCTGGTGGCCGCCGCGGCCGCCGCCCTCCCGCTCGGCCTGCCCGCCGTCGTCCAGTACCCGGCCGCCGTCCTCGCCGCGCTCGGGGCGGCGGAGCTCCTGCTGCGCCGCTGCGTCCGCCGCTTCGACGGCGTCACGGGCGACGTGTTCGGCGCCCTCGCCGAGGTCGCGGCGACGACGGCGCTGGTCGTCCTCGCCCTCGGCTGAGCGGATCCGCCCGGGGCCGCCGGGGGCGGCAGGTAGGGTCGGCCCCGTGGAAGAGACGCCGACGACCATCAGGGTGCTGCTCGCCGACGACCAGGCCCTGCTGCGCAGCGCCTTCAAGGTGCTCGTCGACTCCGAGCCCGACATGGAGGTCGTGGGGGAGGCCTCCGACGGGGCGCAGGCCTACGCGCTCGCCCGCGAACGCCGCGCCGACGTCGTGCTCATGGACATCCGGATGCCCGGCACCGACGGGCTCGCCGCCACCCGCATGATCAGCGCCGACCCCGAACTCGCCGACGTCCGCGTCGTGATGCTGACGACCTTCGAGGTCGACGAGTACGTGGTCCAGTCGCTGCGCGCCGGCGCCTCCGGCTTCCTCGGCAAGGGCGCCGAGCCCGACGAGCTGCTCAACGCCATCCGCGTCGCCGCCGCCGGCGAGGCGCTGCTCTCCCCGGCCGCCACCAAGGGCCTGATCGCCACCTTCCTGGCCCAGGGCGGCCGCGACGACGCCACCACCGCCACCGGCGCCCACGCCGAACGGCTCGCCGCGCTGACCGTGCGCGAGCGCGAGGTCCTCGTGCACGTCGCCGCCGGTCTCTCCAACGACGGGATCGCCGGCCGGCTGGAGGTCAGCCCGCTCACCGTCAAGACGCACGTGAACCGGGCGATGGCCAAGCTCGGCGCCCGCGACCGGGCCCAATTGGTGGTCATCGCGTACGAATCGGGACTTGTCAGGCCTCGGGCGGAGTAGCGCGCGTACTGCGGACGCGGTATGCGCCAGATAAGGACAGGACCTGGGAGCGACGCCGTGGCGTCCCGGCGTGAGCGAGGCTGAAGGCCCTCGCGTTCGTCACTGCAGAGAGATCCCCGACCATGTCCTGGCTGTCCCGCTTCAGCCTTGCCCAGCGGGCGTTGATCGGCCTCGTGTCGATCGTCGCGCTCGTCTTCGGCGCCATAGCCATCCCGCAGCTCAAACAGCAGCTGCTGCCGTCCATCGAACTCCCGATGGTGTCCGTGCTCGCCCCGTACCAGGGCGCCTCGCCCGACGTGGTCGAGAAGCAGGTCATCGAGCCGATCGAGGCCACCCTCAAGGGTGTTGACGGCCTCACCGGCATCACCTCGACCGCCAGCGAGGGCAACGCCCTCATCATGGCCAGCTTCGACTACGGCGACAGCGGCACCAAGCAGCTCGTCGCCGACGTCCAGCAGGCCGTCAACCGGGCCCGCGTGCGGCTGCCCGCCGACGTCGACCCCCAGGTGGTCGCCGGCTCCACGGACGACATCCCGACCGTGATCCTCGCCGTCACCTCCGACAAGGACCAGCAGGCGCTCGCCGACCAGCTGGAGAGCTCCGTCGTCCCCGTCCTGGAGGACGTCGACGGCGTCGCGCAGGTCAGCGTCGACGGCGTCCAGGACCTCCAGGTCACCATCACCCCGGACGACGCCAAGCTCGCGGCCGCCGGCCTCGACGGCGCCTCGCTCGCCCAGGGCATCCAGGCGGGCGGCGCGACCGTCCCCGCCGGCGCCTTCGACGAGGGCGGCAAGAACCGGACCGTCCGCGTCGGCGGGGGCTTCACCTCCCTCTCCCAGCTGGAGGACCTCCGCCTGAGCCCCGGCCCGGGGAAGCAGGCCGTCCGCCTCGGCGACGTCGCCACGGTGAAGCAGGAGACCGCCAAGGCCGTCTCCATCACCCGTACCAACGGCAAGCCCAGCCTCGCCCTCGTCCTCACCATGGACAAGGACGGCAGCGCGGTCGCCATCTCCGACGCCGTCAAGGACAAGCTCCCCGAGCTGCGTTCCACGCTCGGCTCCGGCGCCGCCCTGACCGTCGTCAGCGACCAGGGCCCGGCCGTCGCCAAGTCCATCTCCAGCCTCACCACCGAGGGCATGCTCGGCCTGCTCTTCGCGGTGATCGTGATCCTGGTGTTCCTGGCCTCGTTGCGCTCGACGCTGGTCACGGCGGTCTCCATCCCGCTGTCCGTCGTCCTCGCGCTGATCGTGCTGTGGACCCGCGACCTGTCGCTGAACATGCTGACGCTGGGCGCGCTCACCATCGCCATCGGCCGCGTCGTCGACGACTCGATCGTGGTCCTGGAGAACATCAAGCGCCACCTCGGCTACGGCGAGGAGCGCGAAGCCGCGATCATCACCGCGGTCAAGGAGGTCGCCGGCGCGGTCACCTCCTCCACGCTGACCACCGTCGCCGTCTTCCTGCCGATCGGCCTGACCGGCGGCATGATCGGCGAGCTGTTCGGCTCCTTCTCGCTCACGGTCACCGCGGCCCTGCTGGCCTCGCTGCTCGTGTCGCTGACCGTCGTACCGGTGCTGTCGTACTGGTTCCTGAGCGCCCCCAAGGGCGTGACGGCCGGCGATGCCGAGAGCGCCGCCAAGGCGCGCCGCGAGGCGGAGGAGAAGGAGGCGCGCAGCCGCCTCCAGCGCTTCTACGTCCGGGTCCTGCGCTTCGCGACCCGGCGCCGGCTCACCAGTGTGGCCATCGCCGTCGTCGTCCTGTTCGGCACCTTCGGGATGACCCCGCTGCTGAAGACGAACTTCTTCGACCAGGGCGAGCAGGAAGTCCTGACGGTCAAGCAGGAGCTGGCCCCCGGCACCTCCCTCGCCGCCAGCGACGAGGCGAGCCGCAAGATCGAGAAGGTGCTGGGCTCGGTCAAGGGCGTCAAGGACTACCAGGTCACCGTCGGTTCCTCCGGCTTCCTCGCGGCCTTCGGCGGCGGTACGGGCTCCAACCAGGCCTCGTACCAGGTCACCCTGGCGGACGCCGGCAAGGCGGACGCCGTCAAGAAGGAGATCGAGGGCAAGCTGGCCGGCCTCGACGGCATCGGCGAGACCCGCATCGTGGCCGGCGACGGCTTCGGCAACCAGAACCTCAGCGTGGTCGTCAAGGCCGGTGACGCCAAGGTGCTCGCCGAGGCCGCCGAGGAGGTCCGCACGGAGGTCGCCAAGCTCAAGGACGTCGCCGACGTGCAGAGCGACCTGTCGCAGTCCGTGCCCCGGATCTCGGTGACCGCCACGCCCAAGGCCGCCGAGGCGGGCCTGAACCAGGCCGCGCTCGGCGCGATCGTCGCGCAGGCCGTACGGGGCAACCCGGCGGGCAAGGCCGTACTGGACGACACCGAGCGGGACATCGTCATCCGCTCCGCCCAGCCGGCCACCACCCTGGCCGAACTCCGGGCGCTGCCCGTCGGGCCGGTCAAGCTCGGCGACATCGCCGAGGTCAAGGAGGTCCCCGGCCCGGTCGCGATGACCCGGATCGACGGCGCCCGCGCCGCCACCATCACCGCCCGGCCGACCGGCGACAACACCGGAGCCGTCAGCGCCACGCTCCAGACGAAGCTCAAGGCGCTGGACCTGCCCGACGGGGCCACGGCCACCATCGGCGGTGTCTCCGAGGACCAGGACGAGGCCTTCGCCTCGCTGTTCCTGGCCATGTTCGCGGCCATCGCGATCGTGTTCATGCTGCTGGTCGCGACGTTCCGCTCGCTGGTCCAGCCGCTGATCCTGCTGGTCTCGATCCCCTTCGCGGCCACCGGCGCGCTCGGCCTGCTCATCGTGACCGGCACCCCGATGGGCGTCCCCGCGATGATCGGCATGCTGATGCTCATCGGCATCGTGGTGACCAACGCGATCGTCCTGATCGACCTGGTCAACCAGTACCGCCGACAGGGCCTCGGCGTCGTCGAGGCGGTCGTCGAGGGCGGCCGTCACCGGCTCCGCCCGATCCTGATGACGGCCCTGGCGACGATCTTCGCCCTGCTTCCGATGGCCCTGGGCGTCACCGGCGAGGGCGGCTTCATCTCGCAGCCGCTCGCGGTCGTGGTCATCGGCGGCCTGATCAGCTCGACCCTGCTGACGCTCCTCCTGGTGCCGACCCTCTACACGATGGTCGAACTCCGCAAGGAACGCCGCCGCGCGAAGAAGACGTCCCGCCTCACGGTCGTCCCGGCCCCCGCGGCCAAGGAAGACGAGGTCCCGGCCAAGGCCTGACCCCGTCCCGTACGCACCGAAGGGCCGCCCCTCACGTCGAGGGGCGGCCCTTCGGCCGTGTCCGGCGACCCGGTGGTCGCCACGGGTCCTACGGCAGCGCGAGCATGCGCTCCAGGGCGAGCTTCGCGAAGCTCTCCGTTTCCTTGTCCACCCGGATCTGGTTGACGAGGTTGCCCTCGGCCAGGGACTCCAGGGTCCACACCAGGTGCGGGAGGTCGATGCGGTTCATCGTCGAGCAGAAGCAGACCGTCTTGTCGAGGAAGACGACTTCCTTGTCCTCGGCGGCGAACCGGTTCGCCAGGCGGCGGACGAGGTTCAGCTCGGTGCCGATGGCCCACTTGGAGCCGGCCGGGGCCGCCTCCAGCGCCTTGATGATGTACTCCGTCGAGCCGACGTGGTCCGCGGCGGCCACGACCTCGTGCTTGCACTCGGGGTGGACCAGGACGTTCACGCCGGGGATGCGGGCGCGCACGTCGTTGACCGAGTCCACCGAGAAGCGGCCGTGGACCGAGCAGTGGCCGCGCCACAGGATTATCTTGGCGTCGCGCAGCTGCTCGACCGTCAGGCCGCCGTTCGGTTTGTGCGGGTTGTAGAGCACACAGTCGTCCAGCGACATGCCCATGTCCCGCACAGCGGTGTTGCGGCCCAGGTGCTGGTCCGGGAGGAAGAGCACCTTCTCGCCCTGCTCGAAGGCCCACTCCAGGGCCTTCTTCGCGTTGGACGACGTACAGATCGTGCCGCCGTGCTTGCCGGTGAACGCCTTGATGTCGGCGGAGGAGTTCATGTACGAGACGGGCACCGTCACGTCGGTGATGCCGGCCTCGGCCAGCACGTCCCAGCACTCCGCGACCTGCTCGGCGGTGGCCATGTCGGCCATCGAGCAGCCGGCGGCCAGGTCGGGCAGGACCACCTTCTGGTCGTCCGAGGTCAGGATGTCCGCGGACTCGGCCATGAAGTGCACGCCGCAGAAGACGATGTACTCGGCCTCCGGCTTCGCGGCCGCGTCCTTGGCCAGCTTGAAGGAGTCGCCGGTGACGTCCGCGAACTCGATGACCTCGTCACGCTGGTAGTGGTGGCCGAGGATGAAGACCTTGTCGCCGAGCTTCTCCTTGGCGGCGCGGGCCCGCGCCACCAGGTCCGGGTCCGACGGCGAGGGCAGGTCGCCGGGGCATTCCACCCCGCGCTCGCTCTTCGGGTCGGCCTCGCGGCCGAGCAGCAGCAGGGCAAGGGGCGTCGGCTGGACGTCCAAGGGCTGGGCGGTGGTCACGACACGCACCCTTTCTGTTCTGCGACTAGGGACTTCTGAAGTTCGCTTCGACTTCTCGTCTATTTGACGCTATCTATCATAACCGCTTCACGTCACTTTGACGATGGCCATAGTGTCCATGTGACGAATTCGGGCGCGTCGACAGCCGCCCGTCCATCGGGTCCACTCGTCCGCGCCGGTGTGCGAGCATGAATATCTGAAACAAGCGTCGGGTCAGGAATGAATCCGCGGCCCCGCTCGTTGCCATCGACGGCAAGAGTCCGACGTTTCCCTGCTTCCGGCGGGGAGCCGCCCACTTCGGGAGTGAATGCAGATGTCCGTACAGGACGACAAGACCACCGTGAGCGACGGCATCCTCCTGTCCGACGCCGCCGCCGAGAAGGTCAGGACCCTGCTGGAGCAGGAAGGCCGTGAGGACCTGGCGCTGCGCGTCGCCGTCCAGCCCGGCGGCTGCTCCGGCCTGCGGTACCAGCTCTTCTTCGACGAGCGCTCCCTCGACGGCGACGTCGTGAAGGACTTCGACGGCGTGAAGGTCGTCACGGACCGGATGAGCTCCCCGTACCTGCACGGTGCCTCGATCGACTTCGTCGACACCATCGAGAAGCAGGGCTTCACGATCGACAACCCGAACGCCACCGGCTCCTGCGCCTGCGGCGACTCGTTCAGCTAACCACACCCGTCCGGGCGGAGCGTTGCGCGCCGAGCCCGGGCGAACGAGAGGGCCCGGCCACCGTCTGGTGGCCGGGCCCTCTCGCGTTCCCGCGCGTACCGGGTGCCTACTGGCGGGGGAGCGGCTTGCCCGAGGTCGCGTCGACGACCTTCCGGTCACCCAGCGGCTCCCGGAGCGTGGCCGTGACGGTCATCTCCTGCGCGAGCATGATGCAGGCCTTCCCCGGCTGGTTCGGGGTGTCGATGATCTTGACCAGGACCGACTCGGGCTGCTCCCGCGCCTCCAGGGCGTACGTGCTGCACACGCTGCCCCAGAAGTTCACCGTCAGCTTCCGGTCGGCCTGCGCGTACGAGTATCCGGGCACGGTACGTCCGTTCCCGGGGGCCGCGGTGGCGTCGTCGGCCGCCGCCGGCTGGACCACCGTGTGGCTCGGGGCGCCGTCCTTGCCGGCCACCTCGAACAGCCAGGCCGGCACCAGACCCCGCGCGCCGTCGACCGTCCCGGGCGCCAGTCCGAGCACGGCCGCCTTGACGGTCTCGGTCCGCGGCGGCTTCATCGGCCGGGGCTCCGGGTTGCAGGGCAGCGGGTCACCGGGCCCGACCGGGGTGTCCGGCTCCAGCGGGACCGAGGTCGCGCAGCCGCTCGGGCCGGGGCCGGTGCCGTCCGGGCCCTTCCCCTTCTCGTTCAGCCGGGCCAGCGCCTCGACGGCCCCGACCAGCTTCTGCTCGCCGGCGCGCACGGGGGCCTTCAGCTCGCCGCTGCCCGCCAGCACCTCGGAGCCGGGGCCGACGCTGATCTTCGTGGCCCAGCCCTGCGTGGGCAGGCCGCCGATCACCGGGTCCGCGGTGACGGACCGGGCCGAGCCCTCCGTGAGGCGGGCGTCCAGCCTGGCTCCGTCCTGGCCGGCGGCCGCGAGCACCGGGGCCGCGGCGGCCTTCGCGGCCTCCTCGCTGACCGGTTTGCCCTGCGCCGTCTCGCCCTGCGCCGGACTGCCCTGCGCCGCCTTGCCGGGTCCCGCCTCCAGTGGGAGCGTGCCGGGGCCGCAGGTGTCCTTGCCGCGCACGCAGTCGTCCCCGGCGCCGTTGCCCGGCTGGTAGCGGCTGAAGTTCCAGGTGCCCGGAGCCTTGAGGTTCACCGTCAGCCGGGGGCCCGAGCCGTCGCCGCTCTCCCCGGCCTGCCACGTCTCGCCCGCCAGCCGCGGGGCGCCCTCGATGCCGAGGGCCGCCGCCAGCCGGGCCACCTCCTGCGAGGTGACCTCGCCGGACGCGGCGAAGGCGGGCGCGGTGTCCGGCGCCTCCGGCAGCTTGACCTCCGCCCGGTACGTCACCCCGGCCCCGTTCGGGTCCGGCTCGCCGGGGGCGATGCCGGGGCCTGAGGGGCTCGGCGCGACACGGGGCGCGGAGGCCGAGCTGTCCCCCGTACGGCCACCGCCCCCGCCGTCCCCGTAGGCCGTGGACGCCCAGTACGCCGTACCGCCGCCCGCGATCAGGACGGCGGCGGCGATCGAGCCGATGGCCCAGGCCGGCCGCCGTCGTGCGCCGCGTGATGTGTCGGGTTCTTCGCTGGTCACCGCATCGCTCCTTCGCCTGTCCCGCTGGTTCGCTTCGGGCTTGATGCGGGTGTGACGGAACGGGAGCGCTCCTGGTTCCCTGCCCGCCGCTAGACGTCCCCGTACGCCGCCGTCGCGGCGATCAGGCGGGCCGAGGCGGGCGGGACGCTGATCCCGTGGATCTGCGAGGGCGCCACCGGGTCCGGCCGGGGCCCGGCCGGGACCGCCCAGTGCGGGGCCATCCGGGCGCAGTCGCCCAGCAGCCGCGCGAAGCCGGGGCGCCCGTCGGGCACGTACTCGGTGTACTCGGTGTAACCGAAGTCATCCGTGTAGGTCATGGGGGCACCGTAGGCACCCCGCGGGCGACGAAGAAAGAGCTACTACGGGGTAGTTTCGTATGGTCGGCTTCCCTTGCTGGTACCAGGTAGTTTTGACTGTCAGCTTGCCTTCCTTCGCAGGAGCGTCCACGCCGTGCGTATCGCAGTCACCGGCTCCATCGCCACCGACCACCTCATGACCTTCCCCGGCCGTTTCGCCGACCAGCTGGTCGCGGACCAGCTGCACACGGTCTCCCTCTCCTTCCTTGTCGACAACCTCGACGTCCGCAGGGGCGGTGTGGGCCCGAACATCTGCTTCGGCATGGGACAGCTCGGCAGCCGCCCGATCCTCGTCGGTGCCGCGGGCTACGACTTCGACGAGTACCGGGCCTGGCTGGACCGGCACGGCGTCGACACCGAGTCGGTGCGGATCTCCGAGGTTCTGCACACCGCGCGCTTCGTGTGCACCACGGACTCCGACCACAACCAGATCGGCTCCTTCTACACGGGCGCGATGAGCGAGGCCCGGCTGATCGAGCTGAAGGCCGTCGCCGACCGGGTGGGCGGGCTGGACCTCGTCCTGATCGGCGCGGACGACCCCGAGGCGATGCTGCGCCACACCGAGGAGTGCCGGACCCGGGGGATCCCCTTCGCGGCCGACTTCTCGCAGCAGATCGCGCGGATGGACGGCGACAACATCCGCACCCTGATGGAGGGCGCGACGTACCTCTTCTCGAACGAGTACGAGAAGGGGCTCATCGAGTCGAAGTCCGGCTGGAGCGACGAGCAGATCCTGGCGAAGGTCGGCACCCGCGTGACCACGCTGGGCTCGCGGGGCGTGCGGATCGAGCGGGTCGGCGAAGAGCCGATCGTGGTCGGCTGCCCGGAGGAGACCGCGAAGGTCGACCCGACGGGTGTCGGCGACGCGTTCCGCGCCGGGTTCCTGACGGGGCTGGGCTGGGGCGTCGGCCTGGAGCGGGCGGCGCAGCTGGGCTGCATGCTGGCGACGCTGGTCATCGAGACCCTGGGCACCCAGGAGTACACCCTGGCCCGCGCCCACTTCATGGAGCGCTTCACCAAGGCCTACGGCGAGCCCGCCGCCTCCGAGGTCCGCGCCCACCTGTCGTAACCCTTGGGGCTCCGCCCCGGACCCCCAGCGCCTCGAACGCCGGCGAGGTCGGATCGGTCGGCGTTCGAGGGCCGGGTCCGGGCGGGCCCGGCCGTCACAGCAGGCGGCGGACGGCGTACGCCACGCCCTCGGGGCGGGGGGATTCCCCCAGGTACGCGTGGCCCCGCATCGCGCACCACGCCGGGATGTCCAGCCGCGCGACCTCGTCGTCCGACAGGACGGTCACGGTCCCGCCCACCGGGACCGTGCCGATGGCCCGGGCCAGCTCGATCACCGGCTGGGGGCACCGCAGCCCCAGCGCGTCCAGCTCCACGGACTCCGCCACCGGCGCCGCCGGCTCCGGCTCCGCCACCCCCAGCTCCGCCCGCACCCCCGCCACCACCCCCGGCAGCACCT
Organism: Streptomyces sp. NBC_01551; assembly: GCF_026339935.1. Lineage (NCBI taxonomy): Bacteria > Bacillati > Actinomycetota > Actinomycetes > Kitasatosporales > Streptomycetaceae > Streptomyces > Streptomyces sp. NBC_01551. The sequence continues at coordinate 1,633,221 of NZ_JAPEPX010000001.1, read as the reverse complement.
CCAGGAAGCCGTTGACCTCCTCCGCCGTGGTCCCGGCCGGCAGCGAGACCCGGACGTTCCCCTCCGACAGCACCCCCATCGCCCGCAGCACATGACTCGGGGTCAGGGTCGAGCTGGTGCACGAGGACCCCGAGGACACCGAGTACCCCGCCCGGTCCAGCTCGTGCAACAGGGTCTCGCCGTCCACGTACAGGCAGGAGAAGGTGACCAGGTGCGGCAGCCGCCGCTCCGCGTCGCCCACCACCTCCACGTCCGGCACCAGCCGCGCCACCCGCCGCCGGATCCGGTCCACCAGCACCCGCAGCCGGGCCGCCTCCGCGTCCGCCTCCGCCCGTACGGCCCGCAGCGACGCCGCCGCCGCGACGATCGCCGGGAGGTTCGCGAAGCCGGGGGAGCGCCCCGACTCCCGCTCGTCCGCCGGGCCTTGGGGCGAGAAGCGCACCCCCTTGCGCACCACCAGCAGGCCGACCCCGGGCGGGCCGCCCCACTTGTGCGCGCTGCCCGTCAGGATCGACCAGGCCCCTGCCACCGGCCCCCACCCCAGCGACTGCGCCGCGTCCACGAGCAGCGGCACCCCGGCCGCCCCGCAGACCTCCGCCACCTCGGCCACCGGCTGCACCGTGCCCACCTCGTGGTTGGCGGACTGCAGGCACGCCAGCGCCGTCGTCGCCGTCAGCGCGGCCGCGTACCCGTCGGCCGCGACCGCGCCGGTCCGGCCGACCGGGACCTCCGTGACCGTGCCGCCGGCCGCCGCGTGGGTCTCGGCCGCGTGCAGTACGGAACTGTGCTCGACCGCCGATACGACGAGATGCCCGCCGACGCGGCGCCGCCCCGCGAGCGCCCCCGCGATGCCCGAGTGAACCGCGTGCGTCCCCGAAGGAGTGAACACGAGCTCGTCGGGGCGAGCGCCCACCGCCTCGGCGGCCGCCTCCCGCGCGGCGTCCAGCAGCAGTCTGGCCCGCCGCCCCTCCCGGTAGAGCCGGGCCGGGTCCGACCACCCCTCGTCCAGGGCGGCCAGCAGCGCCTGACGGGCCACGGGATGCATCGGGGCGGCGGACGCGGTGTCGAAGTAGGGCATCCCGCCACGCTAACCGGAGGCCGGGAGCGACCGAGGTCAGGGGCCGTCAGATGTCGTCCGGAGCCCACCATTCAGGGCCGGATGGACCGTCCCCCGGACGGCGGATCCATCCCTTCGGGGGCAGTAGCGGCGCGTTGGGCACCCTCCCCGCGCGACCCCAAATAGCGTCCAGTAGGGTTTGGTCCGCATAAACATCCAAACCCCTGCCTGCGTCAGGGCCGGCGACCGACCCGAATACGGCCGCGCCCGGCCGCGCGGGCCGAGACTCTCGGGAAGGCGCTACGTGAGTCCCTACGGCTCCGACCGCTCGCCGCGGCGCCCGATGCGGCGGAAGCTGCTCCAGGCGCTGACTGCGGGCGCGGTCCTGGCGACCGCCACTGGTTGCTCGTACAACTGGCAAGACTTCCCCCGCCTCGGAATGCCCTATCCGGTCACGGAGGAGGCGCCTCGCATCCTGTCCCTGTGGCAGGGGTCGTGGGCAGCTGCCCTCATCACGGGCATCCTGGTCTGGGGCCTGATCATCTGGAGCGTCATCTTCCACCGGCGCAGCCGGACGAAGGTGGAGGTCCCTCCGCAGACCCGGTACAACATGCCCATCGAGGCGCTGTACACCGTGGTCCCGCTCATCATCGTCTCGGTGCTCTTCTACTTCACCGCGCGTGACGAGTCGAAGCTCCTCGCCCTCACCCCCAAGCCGGCGCACACGATCAACGTGATCGGCTACCAGTGGAGCTGGGGCTTCAACTACATCGAGAACGTCGACGGTGACGCCGCGACCCCGAAGGCGGGCGAGGTTCCCAAGGAGCTCGCCTCCATCCCGGACCGCTTCACCAAGGACTTCCCGGCGGGCGCCGAGGGTGTCTACACCCAGGGCGTCCCCGGCGAGCGCAACCCGGACACCAACAACCCGGGCCCGACCCTCTACCTGCCCAAGGGTGAGAAGGTCCGCTTCATCCTGTCGTCGAACGACGTCATCCACTCCTTCTGGGTGGTGCCCTTCCTGTTCAAGCAGGACGTCATCCCGGGCCACACCAACGTCTTCGAGGTCACGCCCAGCCAGGAAGGCACCTTCGTCGGCAAGTGCGCCGAGCTGTGCGGTGTCGACCACTCCCGGATGCTCTTCAACGTGAAGGTCGTCTCGCCGGAGGAGTACCGGGCGCACCTGAAGGAACTGGCGGAGAAGGGCCAGACCGGCTTCCTCCCCGCCGGCATCAAGCAGACCGACCCGGCCCGGAATGCGGAAGTGAACAAACTGTGAGCATCCTCAACGAATCCCAGGGTGCCGCCGCCGACTCGTATGAGAACGAGCTGCCGGTGCGGCGCAAGCAGCCGGGCAACGTGATCGTGAAGTGGCTGACCACGACCGACCACAAGACCATCGGCACGATGTACCTGGTCACGTCGTTCGTGTTCTTCCTCATCGGCGGTCTCCTGGCGCTCTTCATGCGCGCCGAGCTGGCCCGTCCGGGCACGCAGATCATGTCGAACGAGCAGTTCAACCAGGCGTTCACCATGCATGGCACGATCATGCTGCTGATGTTCGCCACCCCGCTCTTCGCGGGCTTCGCGAACTGGATCATGCCGCTGCAGATCGGCGCGCCCGACGTGGCGTTCCCGCGGCTGAACATGTTCGCGTACTGGCTGTACCTCTTCGGCTCGACCATCGCGGTGGCCGGCTTCGTCACGCCGAACGGCGCCGCCGACTTCGGCTGGTTCGCCTACTCCCCGCTGTCGGACGCCGTCCGCTCGCCGGGCATCGGCGCCGACATGTGGATCATGGGTCTGGCCTTCTCCGGCTTCGGCACGATCCTCGGCTCGGTCAACTTCATCACCACGATCATCTGCATGCGCGCCCCCGGCATGACGATGTTCCGCATGCCGATCTTCACCTGGAACGTCCTGCTGACCGGTGTCCTGGTCCTGCTCGCCTTCCCGGTGCTCGCCGCCGCGCTCTTCGCGCTGGAGGCCGACCGCAAGTTCGGTGCGCACGTGTTCGACGCCTCGAACGGCGGGGCATTGCTCTGGCAACACCTCTTCTGGTTCTTCGGACACCCAGAGGTGTACATCATCGCGCTGCCGTTCTTCGGAATCGTTTCCGAGATCATCCCGGTCTTCTCCCGCAAGCCGATGTTCGGTTACATCGGTCTGATCGGTGCGACGATCGCGATCGCCGGCCTCTCCGTGACCGTGTGGGCCCACCACATGTACGTCACCGGCGGTGTGCTCCTGCCGTTCTTCTCCTTCATGACCTTCCTGATCGCGGTCCCGACCGGTGTGAAGTTCTTCAACTGGATCGGCACCATGTGGAAGGGCTCGCTGTCCTTCGAGACCCCGATGCTCTGGACGATCGGCTTCCTGGTCACCTTCACCTTCGGTGGTCTGACCGGCGTCATCCTGGCCTCGCCCCCGATGGACTTCCACGTCTCCGACTCGTACTTCGTCGTCGCGCACTTCCACTACGTCGTCTTCGGCACCGTGGTCTTCGCGATGTTCGCCGGCTTCCACTTCTGGTGGCCGAAGTTCACGGGCAAGATGCTGGACGAGCGCCTCGGCAAGATCACCTTCTGGACGCTGTTCATCGGCTTCCACGGCACGTTCCTGGTGCAGCACTGGCTGGGTGCCGAGGGCATGCCGCGTCGTTACGCGGACTACCTCGCCGCCGACGGCTTCACCACGCTGAACACGATCTCGACGATCAGCTCGTTCCTGCTGGGCCTGTCGATGCTGCCGTTCATGTACAACGTCTGGAAGACGGCCAAGTACGGCAAGAAGATCGAGGTCGACGACCCGTGGGGCTACGGCCGTTCGCTGGAGTGGGCGACGTCCTGCCCGCCGCCGCGGCACAACTTCCTCACCCTGCCGCGGATCCGTTCCGAATCCCCGGCGTTCGACCTGCACCACCCGGAGATCGCGGCCCTCGATCACCTCGAGGACCACAGCGTGCCCACCAAGGCAGTCACCGGTGGCAAGGAGGCCGGCAAGTGAAGATCCAGGGCAAGATGTTCCTCTGGCTCTCCTTCTTCATCCTGATCATGGCCGTCGTGTACGGCGTGTGGTCGAAGGAGCCCGTAGGCACCACCGCGCTCTTCCTGGCCTTCGGCCTGAGCGTCATGATCGGCTACTACCTGGCCTTCACGGCCAAGCGCGTGGACGAGATGGCCCAGGACAACCTGGAGGCCGACGTCGCGGACGAGGCGGGCGAGCTGGGGTTCTTCTCCCCGCACAGCTGGCAGCCGCTCTCGCTGGCCATCGGTGGCGCACTCGCCTTCATGGGCGTCGTCTTCGGCTGGTGGCTCATGTACTTCTCGGCCCCGGTCATCCTGGTCGGTCTGTGGGGCTGGGTGTACGAGTACTACCGCGGTGAGAACCAGAACCAGTAGCACCTGCGGCACGTAGGCAGCACCACCACGTGGGGCCCGGGTACCTCGAACAGAGGTACCCGGGCCCCTCGTTTGCAGTCATCCCGCGCGCCGGATTTCTCATATCTTCATAGCGTTGGCTCCATGAAGCACTCACCGCGTCTTTGGACGGTACTCAGCTGCTCCCTGCTGGTCGCGTCCCTCGGGGCCGGCGCCACCGCATGCGGGTCGTCCGCCGACAACCCGCTGTCCGCCCGCCCGTACGACGCGGGCGACAAGATCGCCTTCAACCAGGTCGCCGGCACCCGCCCCGTGGACCACAGCCGGCCCCTGGAGGTCACCGCCAAGAGCGGTGGCGGCCGGATCACCGACGTCACCGCCGTGGACACCCACGGCCGCCGCCTGGCGGGCGAGCTGTCCGCCACCGGGGACCGCTGGCACAGCACCGTCCCGATGGCCGCCGGTGTCCGCTACACCGTCATCGTGGGCACGGAGGACGAACGCGGCGCTCCAGGGCAGCGCACGCTCACGTTCGACACCACCCCGGCCAAGGGGGTCCTCAAGGTCGAATTCGGCCCGGAGGAGGGCAAATACGGCGTCGGACAGCCGCTCACCGCCGAACTCAACGAGCCCGTCAAGGACAAGGCCGCCCGCGCGATCGTGGAACGCGGCCTGATCGTCGACGCGCCGCCCGGAGTCGTCGGCAACTGGTACTGGGTGGACGACAAGACGCTGCACTATCGCCCGAAGGACTACTGGCCCGCGCACAGCACTGTCTCCGTACGGAGCAATCTGGAGGGCATCAAGGTCACCGACGAGCTCTACGGCGCCGCGGCCAAGCCGGTGACGCTGGAGATCGGCGACCGCGTCGAGGTCACCACCGACGCCTCCTCGCACTACCTGGAGTTCAAGCGCAACGGAGAAGTGATCAACACCATTCCGGTGACCACCGGCAAGCCCGGCTTCTCCACCCGCAACGGGGTCAAGGTGGTCCTCGGCAAGCAGTACTTCGTCCAGATGCGCGGCGACACCGTCGGCATCGGCGGCAGCGAGTACTACAACCTGCCGGTGTACTACGCCACCCGGGTGACATGGAGCGGTGAATACGTGCACGCCGCGCCGTGGTCCGTCGGCTCCCAGGGCTACGAGAACGTCAGCCACGGCTGCACCGGCATGAGCACCGGGAACGCCGCCTGGTTCTACGAGAACATCACCGAGGGCGACATCGTCAAGGTGATCAACAGCATCGGCGACGACATGGACAACTTCGGCAACGGCTACGGCGACTGGAACCTGGACTGGAAGGACTGGCGCGAGGGCAGCGTGCTGCTCAAGGGCACCGAGGAAGGCCGCAGCGCGCTCGACCAGGCGCGCCTGCGCCCGCAGGTCTGACCCCCGCGCGCCGGCGCCCCGGTCGGCGCCCCGCAAGCCCCTCCTGGACCCCGCAGGCCCCATAAGGCCTGGCCAGGGCCCTTGCGGGCCTCGCGGGGCGGTACGTCCACCACCGGTGCGCGCGGAGCCTCACGGCCCCCGCGCGCCGGTCGCGCCCGCCTCAGGCCGCGTTGGAGGACAGCCGCGCCCGCAACAGCCCCGCCAGGGCGTCCGCGAACTCCACGGGGTCCACCGGAAGGGTCACCGCGGCGTCCGCGCGGCTCCACGTGGCCAGCCAGGCGTCCTGCGGGCGCCCCATGAGCAGCAGCACCGGCGGGCAGCGGAAGATCTCGTCCTTGATCTGGCGGCACACGCCCATGCCCCCGGCCGGGACCGCCTCGCCGTCCAACACGCAGACGTCGACACCGCCCGCGTCCAGTTCGCTCAGGACCGCCGGAAGCGTCGCGCACTCCACGAACTCCACGGGCGGCAGGTCCGCCGCCGGCCTGCGCCCGGCCGCCATCCGCACCTGCTCCCGGGTACCCGCGTCGTCGCTGTAGACCAGAACCCGCGCAGTCGCCCGCATTTCGTCCTCCACACGTCACGTGAACCACGTTGATGTTGCGCGGGATGCTACTCCGTCCGACCCGGTGTCAACATCGGTTCGGACAGCCTCGCGATCGACGATCTGATGGGCCGTTCGGGCCTTGCACACGCCCTGGACACTCCGAACGGCACCCCCCGGGGTGAGGGCGGGATAAGCGACCGACATAATGTCGGTCGTGGCGACAGCAACGACAGTAGATACCGGGCACGCGCACCCGACGGTCAACCGGCCGAACCTCGTCAGCGTCGGAACCATCATCTGGTTGAGTTCCGAGCTGATGTTCTTCGCGGCCCTCTTCGCGATGTACTTCACCCTGCGATCCGTGACGGGCGCCGAGTACTGGACAGAGCAGGCCTCGGCCTTGAATCTGCCCTTCTCGGCGACGAACACCACGATCCTGGTGCTCTCCTCGCTCACCTGCCAGCTCGGCGTGTTCGCCGCCGAGCGCGGTGACGTGAAGAAGCTCCGGACGTGGTTCATCATCACGTTCGTCATGGGTGCGATCTTCATTGGCGGCCAGGTGTTCGAGTACACCGAGCTGGTCAAGCACGAGGGCATGAGCCTCTCGTCCGGTCCGTACGGCTCGGTGTTCTACCTGACCACCGGCTTCCACGGTCTGCACGTGACGGGCGGTCTCATCGCCTTCCTGCTGGTCCTCGGCCGGACGTACGCGGCCAAGAGGTTCACCCACGAACAGGCCACGTCGGCCATCGTCGTGTCCTACTACTGGCACTTCGTCGATGTCGTCTGGATCGGCCTCTTCGCCACGATCTACCTGATCAAGTAGCGAATACGTCACCGGGCCCGGCCCGGTACTCCATCCAGAAACACCGACGCAGAAGATCCTGACACCGGGGTAATCCGTGAAAAAGCTCTCCGCACGACGACGCCATCCGCTGGCGGCGGTCGTCGTTCTACTCTTCGCGCTGGCGGTCACTGGGGGGCTGTACGCCGCCTTCGCGCCCGCGGGCAATGCGCAGGCCGACGAAACCGCCCAGTCCCTCGCCATCGAGGAGGGCAAGAAGCTCTACGCCGTGGGTTGCGCAAGCTGCCACGGAACCGGCGGTCAGGGTTCCTCTGACGGCCCGAGCCTGGTCGGCGTCGGCGCTGCGGCCGTCGACTTCCAGGTGAGCACGGGCCGCATGCCCGCCCAGCAGCCCGGCGCCCAGGTGCCGAAGAAGCCCGTCATCTACACCCAGGCCCAGACGGACCAGCTGGCCGCCTACATCGCCTCCCTCGGCGCCGGCCCCAGCACGCCGACCGAGAAGCAGTACGACCCGGCGGGTGCCGACATCGCCAAGGGTGGTGAGCTGTTCCGCAACAACTGCGCGCAGTGCCACAACTTCACCGGCGAGGGCGGCGCACTGACGAACGGCAAGTACGCCCCCAACCTTGAGGACGTCTCGCCGAAGCACATCTACGAGGCCATGCTCACCGGCCCGCAGAACATGCCCTCCTTCCCGGACAGCACCATGCCGGAGAAGCAGAAGAAGGACATCATCGCGTACCTCCAGAACGTGAACGGCGAGAAGTCGACCAGCCCCGGTGGCCTGAAGCTCGGTGGCCTCGGCCCCGTCTCCGAGGGTCTGTTCGGCTGGATCTTCGGTCTGGGTGCGCTGATCGCTGTCGCCGTCTGGGTCGCGGCCCACACCGCTAAGGCCAAGAAGTCATGAGTAGCCAAGACATTCCCGAAGAGAAGCACCTGCCGAGCGAGCAGGGCGACGCGCACCACGGTGGTGTCGCGGTGGCGGACGACCCGTTCGCCGACCCGGGCCTGCCGGTCCACAAGCCGCGCATCCAGGACATCGACGAGCGGGCCGCGAAGCGCTCCGAGCGCACCGTGGCCATGCTGTTCACGCTGTCGATGCTCGCCACGATCGGCTTCATCGCCTCCTACGTGACCCTCCCGGTCGACAAGATCGTTTTCATCTTCCCCATCGGGAAGGTGAGCGCGCTCAACTTCGCCCTGGGCATGACCCTGGGCACGGCCCTCTTCTGCATCGGCGCGGGCGCGGTCCACTGGGCCCGCACCCTGATGTCCGACGTGGAGGTCGCCGACGAGCGCCACGCGATCGCGGCGCCGGCGGAGGTCAAGGCGAAGGTCCTCCAGGACTTCGCCGACGGTGCGAACGAGTCCGGCATCGGCCGTCGCCCGCTGATCCGCAACACGATGCTCGGCGCGCTGGCCATGCTGCCGCTGTCCGCCGTCGTGATCCTGCGCGACCTGGGCCCGCTGCCCGAGGTCAAGCTCCGCAAGACGGTCTGGGCCAAGGGCAAGCTGCTCATCAACCAGAACACGATGGAGCCGCTGCGTCCCGAGGACGTGGCCGTCGGTTCGCTGACCTTCGCCATGCCGGAAGGCCTGGAGGAGGAGCAGCACGACTTCCAGGTCCAGATCGCCAAGGCCGCCCTGATGATCGTCCGTATCCAGCCGGAGAACATCAAGGACAAGAAGGAACTGGAGTGGTCCCACGACGGGATCGTGGCCTACTCCAAGATCTGTACCCACGTCGGCTGCCCGATCAGCCTGTACGAGCAGCAGACGCACCACGTGCTCTGCCCGTGCCACCAGTCCACCTTCGACCTCTCCGACGGCGCCCGAGTCATCTTCGGCCCGGCTGGTCACGCGCTTCCGCAGCTGCGGATCGGCGTCAATGACGAAGGTTTCCTCGAGGCGCTCGGCGACTTCGAAGAGCCCGTCGGTCCTGCATTCTGGGAGCGCGGATGAGCACTGCCACTGACACCAAGGCACGCAAAGCGCCGGCCGGCGAACGCGTAGCTGACTGGGCGGACGGCCGCCTGGGCATCTACTCGCTCGCGAAGTCGAACATGCGCAAGATCTTCCCGGACCACTGGTCCTTCATGCTCGGCGAGATCTGCCTCTACAGCTTCATCATCATCATCCTCACGGGTGTGTACCTGACGCTGTTCTTCCACCCGAGCATGAACGAGGTCGTGTACCACGGCTCGTACGTGCCGATGCAGGGCGTCACGATGTCCGAGGCGTTCGCCTCGACCCTGGACATCAGCTTCGACGTCCGCGGTGGTCTGCTCATCCGGCAGATCCACCACTGGGCGGCCCTGATCTTCGTCGCCGCCATGCTCGTGCACATGATGCGCGTGTTCTTCACCGGCGCGTTCCGCAAGCCGCGTGAGGTCAACTGGGTCTTCGGTTTCCTGCTGCTGGTCCTCGGCATGTTCACCGGTTTCACCGGTTACTCGCTGCCGGACGACCTGCTCTCGGGCACCGGTGTCCGCTTCATGGAGGGCGCGATCCTGTCCGTGCCGATCGTCGGCACGTACCTGTCGTTCTTCCTCTTCGGCGGAGAGTTCCCGGGCGGCGACTTCGTCGCGCGGTTCTACTCGATCCACATCCTGCTGCTGCCCGGCATCATGATGGGCCTGCTGGTGGCCCACCTGATCCTGGTCTTCTACCACAAGCACACCCAGTTCGCGGGTCCCGGCAAGACGAACAACAACGTCGTCGGCATGCCGCTGCTGCCGGTCTACATGGCCAAGGCCGGAGGCTTCTTCTTCCTGGTCTTCGGTGTCATCGCGGCCATCGCGGCGATCGCCTCGATCAACCCGATCTGGGCGCTCGGCCCGTACCGCCCGGACCACGTGTCCACCGGTGCGCAGCCCGACTGGTACATGGGCTTCTCCGAGGGCCTCATCCGTGCCATGCCCGGCTGGGAGATCAACCTCTGGGGCCACACGCTCGTCCTGGGCGTGTTCGTCCCGCTGGTGATCTTCCCGCTGGTCCTGGCCGCGATCGCGGTGTACCCGTTCATCGAGTCCTGGGTCACCGGGGACAAGCGCGAGCACCACATCCTGGACCGCCCGCGCAACGTCCCGACCCGTACGGGCTTCGGTGTGGCATGGCTGACGTGGTACGTCATCCTGCTGATCGCCGGTGGAAACGACATGTTCGCGCAGTACTTCCACCTGTCGATCAACGCGATCACCTGGTTCGCCCGCATCGCGTTCTTCGTCGGCCCGGTCATCGCCTTCATCATCACCAAGCGGATCTGCCTCGGCCTCCAGCGCCGGGACGCGGACAAGGTGCTGCACGGTCGCGAGACCGGCATCATCAAGCGCCTGCCGCACGGTGAGTTCGTCGAGGTGCACGAGCCGCTCTCGCAGAGCAAGCTGCACACCCTCACCGCGCACGAGCAGTACAAGCCGGTCGAGATCGGCCCGACGGTCGACGAGAACGGTGTCGAGCGCAAGGTGAAGCTGACCGAGAAGCTGCGCGCCAAGCTCAGCAAGGGCTACTACGGGGAAGACAACTTCATCCCCAAGCCCACGGTCGAGGAGTACAAGGAGATCCAGAGCGGCCACGGCCACCACTGATCCCCCGCACCACCGTTTGAGGGACTGATTACGGCCAGTCCCGGTGTCGCCACGGCGAGAGCCCCGTCCAGTGTCTGGACGGGGCTCTTTGCCGTCCTCCGGGGCTGGATAGGCTGAACCCCTTCCCATTTCCACGTGGACCATCAGGAGCGGACCATGAACGTTGTGACCCCGGCAGGCGGCGACAGCGTGGCGGCCCGCGGCTGGCCGGGCCTCCTCGACGCCCTGCTGACCGGCCACGACCTCGGCGCGGACGACACGGCCTGGGCCATGGACCGGATCATGCGCGGGGAGGCCACCGACGCCCAGATCGCGGGCTTCGTGGTCGCGCTGCGCGCCAAGGGGGAGACCGTCGAGGAGATCAGCGGCCTCGTCGGGAGCATGTACGAACACGCCAACCTGATCGAGGTGCCGGGCCGGACGGTGGACATCGTCGGTACCGGCGGCGACGGGGCCAAGACGGTGAACATCTCCACGATGTCGGCGATCGTCGTGGCCGGCACGGGCGCCAAGGTCGTCAAGCACGGCAACCGGGCCGCGTCCTCCGCGAGCGGGTCCTCGGACGTCCTGGAGAAGCTCGGCGTCAACCTGGACCTGACCCCCGCCGGGGTGGTGCGGGTGGCAGAGGAGGCCGGGATCACGTTCTGCTTCGCCGTGAAGTTCCACCCGGCGCTGCGGCACGTGGCCGCCGCCCGCAAGGAGCTGGGCATCCGGACCCTGTTCAACTTCCTCGGCCCGCTGACCAACCCGGCGCGGGTACGGGCCCAGGCGACCGGGGTGGCCGACCCGCGGGTCGCGCCCATCGTCGCGGGCGTGCTCGCCGAGCGGGGCTCCTCCGCGCTGGTCTTCCGCGGCGACGACGGCCTCGACGAGCTGACGACGACCGCGACCTCCCGGGTGTGGTGGGTCCGCGACGGCGGGGTGCAGGAGCGGCCGTTCGACCCGCGCGACGTGGGGATCGCCCTGGTCGACGTCGCGGAGCTGCGGGGCGCGGACGCCTCGTACAACGCGGACGTCGCCCGCCGGCTGCTGGCCGGGGAGACGGGCCCGGTGCGCGACGCGGTGCTGCTGAACTCGGCGGCGGCGCTGGTGGCGCTGGACCCGTCGGCGGCGTCGCTGGAAGAGCAGATCGCCGCCGGGATCGCCCGTGCGGCCGAGTCCATCGACTCGGGTGCGGCGCGGGCCGCGCTGGAGCGCTGGGTGGCGGCGAGCAACGCGTAGAGGTCCGGCCGCGGCCGAGCGGTGCGAGAACGGCGTGAAAGCGCAGACCCCGGTCCACGATGCGGACCGGGGTCTTGCGCGTGCGGGATCTTGTGGCAGGATGCTGACCAGGTCACGAGTGACAGCGTTTAGGCCCCGGCTTGCTGTCCGGCAACCCTCCTTCCGTGGCGGGGTGCCCCGGGTGATGACCAGGTCGTAGGCAGCAAGGCCTACGGCAAGCGCGGATCCCTCGACACCAGGGGTCCTGGTCTCTCGAGGAGCGTTTTCCGTGAGCAAGCGAATGCGATAGGGCGAATCCGCCCCTTCTTCACCCCTCGGAACAGGGTCACTTCCGTGTACCCCCGTTCATTCCGAGGTCCTTCCCGTACCCCGGACGGCTGCCGAGCCGTACCCGCGTACGGGCACACCGAAGCCATTCAGCCCTGCCTGCCGGGAGATACCGCCATGTCCGCATCCCTGAACGCCGCCGCCACCGCCGCCACCGTCGCCGCCTCCGCTTGCGAGCCCGGCTGTGCCACCGAGCCGCTCGCCGTCCTCGGCCGCGACGTCACCGTCCCGCTCGTCACCGGCGGCGAGGTCACCTACGCCGCCCTCGACTACGCGGCCAGTGCCCCCGCGCTCCAGCGGGTCTGGGACGACGTGGCCGCGTACGCCCCGTACTACGGCAGCGTGCACCGCGGTGCGGGCTACCTCTCCCAGCTGTCCACGGACCTCTTCGAGCAGAGCCGGGTCACCGTCGCCGAGTTCCTCGACTGCCGTCCGTCCGACCAGGTGGTCTTCACCCGGTCCACCACCGACTCCCTGAACCTGCTCGCCGCCGTGCTGCCGGCCGACTGCCAGGTCTTCGTCTTCGAGACCGAGCACCACGCCTCGCTGCTGCCGTGGACGAACGCCCGGGTCACCTACCTCAACGCGCCGCGCACCCCGGCCGAGGCCGTCGCGACGCTGGAGCGGGCCCTCGCCGACCGCGACCCGTACGGCCCGGCGCTGGTCTGCGTGACCGGCGCGTCCAACGTCACCGGTGAGCTGTGGCCGGTCAGGGAGCTCGCCGCCGCCGCGCACGCCCACGGGGCGCGGATCGTGCTCGACGCCGCCCAGCTGGCCCCGCACCACCCCGTCTCGGTGCGGGAGCTGGACGTGGACTGGGTCGCCTTCTCGGGGCACAAGCTGTACGCGCCGTTCGGCTCGGGCGTGCTGGCCGGCCGGGCGGACTGGCTCCAGGAAGCCGAGCCGTACCTCGCGGGCGGCGGCGCCTCGCGGAAGGTGGCCCGCCGCGAGGACGGCGGCGTCGACGTCGAGTGGCACACCACGGCCGCCCGCCACGAGGCCGGCTCCCCGAACGTGATCGGCGTCTACTCGATCGCCTCGGCGTGCAAGGCCCTGACGGAAGCCGGGTTCGAGAGCCTCGTCGAGCGGGAGCGCCACCTCATCGCGAAGGTCCGCGAGGGCCTGGCGGAGGTTCCGGCGGTGCGGGTCCTGTCCCTCTTCGGGGACGACGCGCCGCGCGTCGGCGTCATCTCGTTCGTGGTGGACGGCTGGAACAGCTCCCACTTCGCCGCCGCGCTGTCCGCGGAGTACGGGATCGGCGTCCGCGACGGCCTGTTCTGCGCGCACCCGCTGGTGCGCACGCTGCTGGGCAGCGAGCCGCAGGCCCAGGGCGAATGCGGTGCCCCCGAGGCGGCCCCGGGCGAGCGCTCCCTCAACGCCATCCGCGTCAGCTTCGGCGCCGGCACCCCCGACGAGCACGTCGACCGCTTCGTCCGCGCGGTGCGGGAACTCGTCGCGGACGGCGCCAAGTGGCAGTACCGCACGGAGGAAGGCCGCTGCGTGCCGGCCGTCTGACATCGTTCGTCCATGACGTACTGGGATCCGATACCGACCGTCCGGGCGCTGGTGGGCCGTCCGCATCCGCTGTGGCGGGGCGACCGGGTGAGCCGCGACTGGTCCGGACCGGCCCCCGACGGTTGGGAGCAGCGGGACTGGCGCGGCGTTCCGGGTCCGTTCTATGCGGCCAACTCCGACAACTGCCTCACCGGACGGCAGTGCGCGCCCGACCACGTCACGTACGACGACCACGGGAGCGAGTTCGTGTACCGCCAGCCCCGGACGCCCGCGGAGGTGCATGCGCTGACCTGCGCCGCCGAATGTGAACCGTTCGGCTCGTACGGCGGTGACGGCGACGCGCACTGGACGCCGGAGTCCGTCCGGGACTGGTGGCGGAACCGGGCACGGGTGCGCGAGTGGGCCGTGGGGGTCGGGTGGGGTCCCTGGGCGACCGCCCCGAGCGACTGGATGAACGATGCCGCCGGCGGAGCACGGGCGTACGTGGCCCACATCGACGGGGACCTCGGGGAGTACCTGCGCGGGTACCTCTTCCGGCTCCGGGAGGGTCGCCCGGCCCGGGTCGGCGAGGGGCTGCCCGGGCTCTGAGCCCGGGGGGTCCGGCGCGCGCCCCGCGGAGGCTACGCGTCCAGGCCGATGGCGAAGGCAGCTTCCAGGTCGTGCTGGGAGTACGTGCGGAACGCGACGTGGGTGTCCGTCGCCTCGACGCCCGGGATCTTGCTGATGCGGCCCGGGATGATGTCCGCCAGGTTCTCGTGGCGGGCCACGCGGACCAGGGCGATGAGGTCGTACGTACCGGTGACGGAGTAGACCTCGCTGACGCTGTCCAGCGCGGCGATGGACTCGGCGATCTCGGGGATGCGGTCCACGCTGGTCTTGATGAGCACGATCGCGGTGATCACGGTTGGCTGTCTCCCTCGGTGGCCGTCGCTGGTCGCCTCACTCTAGTCGCACGCCGGTAGCGCACCCACGCGTAGAGGAAGCCCAGCGAGAAGCCCACCAGGTGGGCGAGGTAGGCGACCCCGGGGCCGCTCTCCGCGCGGTGCGCCGCCAGCCACTGGAGGGCGAACCAGAACAGCAGCACGAGCCACGCCGGGAACCGGAGCGGCAGGAAGAGCAGGAACGGGAACAGGCTCGTCACCCGCGCCCGCGGGAACAGGCACAGGAACGCGCCCAGCACCGCCGAGATCGCCCCGGACGCCCCGACCAGGGTCTGGTCCGAGGAGGCGTTGGCCGCCGCGTACGCCGCGAGGGCGAGGTAGCCCGTACAGACGGTGAAGCAGAGGAACTCCGGTCGGCCCATCCGCTCCTCCGTCATCGCGCCGAAGACGTAGAGGAACAGCATGTTCCCGAGCAGGTGCAGCCAGCTGCCGTGGACGAACAGCGCGGTCAGCGGGGTCAGCAGGGCCCGCGCGGAGCCCGCGAAGAGCTCGTCCGGGACCACGCCCCAGCGCCGGAAGTAGGCCGTCCCCGTCGCCAGCAGCTGGTCGCCCGTCCCGTATGACGGGTTCAGGCCCGAGGCCGGGCCCATCAGGAACACCACGCAGCACGTCGCGATCAGGGCGTGGGTGATCACCGGGCCCCGCGCGGCCTCACGGACGGCCCGCCACCTTACGATCATGCGACCGAGCATGACGCAACCGGACCCACCCGGAGCGGTGGCAGGCCGTAGGGTTACGAGCTGCGTGCGCCGACACCTGCGCGGACCGGCCGGGCGACGGCTTTAATTGAATGAGCTACGAAGGAGAGAGCGGCCTGATGACGGTTCCCCTGCCGACCGACACCACCCGGTGGCGCTGCACCCTGTGCGGCAACCTCACGCGGTTCGACGTCACCCGTTCGTCGAAGGTCGTCGAGTACATCCACCTCGACCTCGCCGGGGAGCCCAAGGTCGAGGAGCGCGAGGTGGTCAATGAGACCATCGAGTCGGTGCGCTGCCGCTGGTGCAACGCGGTGGACCAGATCGAGCTCGTGGACAGGCCGGGCGCGGACTCCTGAAGGAGCCGGGCCCACAGTAGATCACGGTAGGGGTGACGGATCGTGGAGCCAGCAAGCGGCGCTGAGCCGGCCGACGCGGCCGGCGACGCCGCCGACGCGCTCGACCGCCCGCTGCCCGAAGGGGTGCGGCGCCGGGTCATCGCGCTCGTCTCGGACGCGTTCGGCGGACTGACGGTCGCGGACCTCCCGGCGCAGCTGCGCCAGTACGCCCGCTTCACCCCGACCCGGCGCGCCAAGTTCGCCGGGAACGCGATGGCGGCGGCGGTGGAGACGGACGCCGTCTTCCGCGGCCGCGTCGCCGAGAAGCTGCGCGAGGCCCAGGCGGAACTGGCCACCGCGCTGGAGTCCGGCGCCCCGCCCGCCGCCGCCGACCCCCTGGACGTGGCGGCCGCCGCGTACGTCCTGCGCCCGGCCGGCTGGGTCAAGCTGGTGGCCGCCGCAGGCGAGGAGGCCCAGCGGGCCGACGCCGAGCGGGCCGACGAGGAGAGCAGGCGCGAACTGGACCGGCTCCGCGAGGAACTGGCCCACGTACGGGAGCTGCAGCGCACCGGCGGTGAGCAGGTGCGCGCCGAGCTGGACGCGGCGCGCCGGGAAGCGGAATCGCTTCAGCGCAAACTGCGCAGCGCCCTCAGCGACGTCAAGCGGGGCGAGGCCGCGCTGCGCAAGGTCACCGCCGAGATCGACGGCTTCCGGGCGGAGGCCGCCGCGCAGGTGGCGGCCGCCGAGAGCGAGAGCCGGCGGCTCAAGTCCCGCCTGGCGGAGGTGGAGACGGCGCTGGAGACCTCCCGCCGGGCCACCCGCGAGGGGCGCAGCATCGAGGACATGCGGCTGCGGCTGCTGCTCGACACCGTGCTCGACGCGGCCGCCGGGCTGCGCCGCGAGCTGGCGCTGCCGCCGGTGTCGACGCGGCCCGCGGACACCGTCGACGCGGTGGAGCCGGGCCGGATGACCCCGAAGGACATCGCGGCGCGGGCCCTTTCGGAGACCGACCCGGCGCTGCTGGACCAGCTGCTGGCGCTGCCCCAGGCGCATCTGGTGGTCGACGGCTACAACGTGACGAAGACGGGCTATCCGACGATGCCGCTGGAGAAGCAGCGGCTGCGGCTGCTGGGCGGGCTGTCGATGCTGGCCGCGCAGACGGGCGCGGAGATGACCTGCGTCTTCGACGGGGCGGAACTGGCGGCCCCGGTGCTGCTCGCGCCGCCGCGCGGGGTGCGGGTGCTGTTCTCCAAGGCCGGGGTGACGGCGGACGAGCTGATCCGCCAGCTGGTGCGCGCCGAGCCGGCGGGGCGGCCGGTGGTCGTGGTCTCCACGGACCGCGAGGTCGCCGACGGCGTGGCGAAGGCCGGGGCCCGTCCGGTGACGTCCGCCTTGTTGCTGAAGCGGCTTTCGCGCGTTTCGTAACCGCCAGGCTGAATGCCCGAATTGGCCCGTCCTGTGGAGGACGTACCGTCAAGTGCCCGGCACAGAGCGTGCGCTGAAGGTAAAGAAGCTGGTCGGGGACCGATTTTTTGCCCGCCAGGATTTGAACTGATCACAGGCGGGTCACTAGGGTCTGGTCAAACCTTCGTGCGGTAGGTCACTCATTCGGGGTGCCGGCGGAGGTGCTGCCGAGTGCGCATCGTTGCGCGCGCCGTTCGGCGGCCAGAGGAAGAAGGAGCTCGCCTTCGTGGCGTCCCACCGTCGACCCAAGCAGCCGAACCGCGCCCGTGTGACCTTCCTCACCGCCACGGCGGCGGCGGCGGTCGCCCTCTCGGCCCACGGCGCCAGCGCCGCCCCGGCGAAGCCGAGCAAGGACGAGGTCAAGGCCAAGGTCGACGCCCTCTACGAAGAGGCGGAGCAGGCCACCGAGAAGTTCAACGGGGCCAAGGAGCGCCAGGAGAAGCTCGAAAAGGAGATCGGGCAGCTCCAGGACCGGGTCGCCCGCGGCCAGGACGAGCTCAACCAGCTTCGCAACACGCTCGGTTCGATGGCCAGCGCCCAGTACCGCAGCGGCGGCGTGGACCAGTCCATCGCCCTCTTCCTCTCCGCCGACCCGGACGACTACCTCGACAAGGCCGCCACGCTCGACCAGTTGACGGGCAAGCAGGTCGAATCGGTCACGAAGATCCAGGCCAAGCAGCGCAGCCTCGCGCAGGAGCGCCAGGAGGCCGCCGGCAAGCTCGCCGACCTCGACGCCACCCGCAAGGAGCTCGGCGAGAAGAAGAAGGTCACGGCGGACAAGCTCGCCGAGGCCCAGGCCCTCCTCAACACCCTGACGGCGCAGGAGCGCGCACAGCTCAAGGACGACGAGGCCAAGTCCAGCCGCGCCAGCCGCAGCGAGGGCGAGCGCGCCCCCGACCTCGGCGACGTGAAGCCCTCCGGTCGCGCGGGCGCCGCGCTCGCCGCCGCCAAGACCAAGCTGGGCAGCGCGTACATATCCGGCTACGAGGGCCCCACCGCCTTCGACTGCTCCGGGCTGACGCAGTGGGCGTACAAGCAGGCCGGCGTCAACATCAGCCGCACGACCTTCACGCAGGTCAACGACGGCACGCGCATCGGCCGCAGCCAGCTCCAGCCGGGCGACCTGGTCTTCTTCTACGGAGACCTGCACCACGTCGGCCTGTACGCGGGCAACAACATGACGCTGCACGCCTCGAACCCGCGCGGCGGCGTCAAGTACGAGTCGATGGACAACATGCCGTTCCAGTTCGGCGTCCGCGTCGGCTGATCGTCCGCGTCGGCCGAACCGCACGGGCTGATCGTCCGTGCGGGCTGAGTGTCGGGCGCGCCGTACACCGCCCATCCGGGCGAATTACGAGGCCCCGCTCTGACCACACGCCCCGCCGGTGACCTGCGTCTGAGGCGGGGCGTCACTGTGTGTGCCCTCCGGCGGTCGTTGGCCGGTGCGTGATCACGCCGCTACTGTCTGCCAGCGCGGAAACCCGGCACACGGCCGTCCACGGGGGGCGGACCCGGGTCCCGCGCAGCGGAAGGGAGCGGTTTCACGTGGCGTCCCATCGCCGGCCCGGCCTCAGTGGCCTCACCGGCCTCGACCGGAACACGAAGGTCACCGTCTTCACCGCAGCGGCGGCCACCGCCGCGGTCGCCATGACCGGGGCGTCAGCGAGCGCCGCCCCCGGCCGCCCGCAGGAGCCTGCGGGCTCCCGCGCCCAGGTCGACCGGCTCTTCGAGGAGGCCGAGCAGGCCACCGAACGCTTCAACCGGACCGGCGAGCGCGCCGCGAAGCTCCGCGCCGAGGTCGGCCGGGCCCGGGACGCGGTGGCCCGCGGCCAGGACCGCATCAACACCATGCGGGGCCTCCTCGGCCAGTTCGCGGGGGCCCAGTACCGCTCCGGCGGCATCGACCCCGCCGTGGAGCTGATGCTGTCCGACAACCCGGACGACTACCTGGAGCGGGCCGCCGCCCTGGACCGGCTGACGGGCAGCCAGGCCCGCCAGCTCGACGCCCTGCGCGAGGAACAGCGCCGGCTCGGCCAGGAACGCCACGAGGCCTCCCGCAAACTCGCCGAACTGGAGACCCTGCGCACCGAGGCGGCCCGCGACAAGCGGTCCATCACGGCGAAGCTCGCCGCCGCGCGCCGGCTGCTGGACGCGATGCCCTCGCAGGAACGCGCCGACTTCGAGCGCTCCTCGCGCTCCGGCGGACGCTCCGAGGCCCTGCCCGACCTGCCCTCCTTCGGCCCCGCCTCGGGGCGCGCCGCGGCCGCCGTGATGGCCGCCCGGGCCGCCGTCGGGCGCCCGTACGTATGGGGTTCCACCGGCCCGTCCGGCTTCGACTGCTCCGGGCTGATGGTGTGGTCGTACCGGCAGGCCGGCGTCGCCCTGCCGCGCACCTCGCAGGCCCAGCGGCACGCCGGACGGCAGGTCCCGCTGTCGGAGGCGCGTCCGGGCGACCTGGTGACGTACCGCTCGGACGCCAGCCACGTCGGCATGTACGTGGGCAACGGCCAGGTGGTGCACGCCCCGTACCCGGGAGCTCGGGTGCGGTACGACCCGGTCGGGATGATGCCGGTGTCGTCGGTGACGCGGCCGTAGGGCTCGCGGGGCTGCGTACGATCGGCGGGTGCCCCCCGCCCGCCGTGCCGTGCCTCCCGCCCGCCGTGCCGTGCTCCGCGTACTGCCGCTGCTGCTGTGCGCGCCGCTCGCCGCGTGCGGGGCGCCCGCCGGCACCGCCGACACGGCCGAGGGCGACATCCGGCGGGCGGTGGCCCGGTGGTCCGCGGCGCCGCCCGGGCGGCTCGCCGGGATCCCGCTGGAGGACTGGGCCTACGAGGTCACCTCGGTCCGGCGGGACGGCGTACGGGCCTTCGCGCGGGCGGAGCTGCGCTACCGCCTCGCCGGATACGACACGGCCCCGGCGGGGTCGGCGCGCGAGGTGGAGCTGGTCCGGGACGGCGCGGCCTGGCGGGTCACCGGCGACCGGCCCGCGCCCGGCGCGCCTCCGCAGCTGTGGGACCAGGGCCCCGTGACGGTGGCCCGCGGGGCGCACTCCCTGGTGCTGGGCGCGGGCCGGCCCCCGCAGGAGCTGTCCGCGATCGCGGCCGAGGCCGACCGGGCGGTGCCCGCGGTCCGCGCCGCCTGGCCGCAGCGGTGGGCCGGGCGGGTGGTCGTGCTGGTCCCGGGCACGCTGGACGCCATGGCGGCGCTGCTCGGCCGGCCCGCCTCCGAGTACCGGGGCCTGGGCGCCGTCACCACGGGCCGGGTGGGCGCCGGACCCCACCCCGCGGACCGGGTCGTCGTCAACCCCGAGGGGTACGCGGAGCTCACGGGGGAGGGCCGGCGGATCGTCCTGACCCACGAGGTCACGCACGTCGCCACCCGCGCCGCGACCTCGGAGCGGACCCCGCTGTGGCTCTCGGAGGGCTTCGCGGACTGGGCGGCGTACCGGGGGACGGGCGGGGCGGTCCCCGGGGCCGCGCCCGAGCTGGCCCGGGCTGTGCGGCGCGGCGAACTGCCGGGCGCGCTGCCCGCGGACGAGGCGTTCGGCTTCGGCGGCGACCCCGAGGCGGTCGCGCGCGCCTACGAGGGCGCCTGGCTCGCCTGCCGCCTCATCGCGGCGAAGTGGGGCGACGCGGCGCTGGTGCGGCTGTACGGGAAGGCCGGGCGCGAGCCGCTGCCCACGGCGCTGGCCGGGACCCTGGGCCTCGACCTCCCGGAACTCACCCGGGCCTGGCAGGCGTACCTGCGGGAGGAGCTGGGGCCTTAGAGGTGGGCGCCGATCGGGCGCCGGGCGCGGGTCGCGCCGCTCACGCCGTCCGCCAGACACGCTCCGGACGCCGCTCCGTGACCCGGCCCGACCGGCAGGACACTCCCGCGAGGCCGTCCGGCGGCGCGCGCCGGGGCTTCGGGTACTTTGGCTGGCGATGCACAAGACGCTGATCGTGACCAACGACTTCCCGCCGCGCCCGGGCGGCATCCAGGCCTTCCTGCACAACATGGCGCTGAGGCTGGATCCCGACCGGATCGTCGTCTACGCCTCCACCTGGAAGCACGGCGAGGAGGGCCGCGAGGCGACCGCCGCCTTCGACGCCGAGCAGCCGTTCCAAGTCGTCCGCGACCGCACAACGATGCTGCTGCCGACGCCGCGCGTGACCCGGCGGGCGGTCGGCCTGCTGCGCGAACACGGCTGCGAGTCGGTGTGGTTCGGGGCGGCGGCCCCGCTCGGGCTGATGGGTCCGGCACTGCGCCGGGCGGGCGCGCGCCGGCTGGTCGCGACCACCCACGGGCACGAGGCGGGCTGGGCGCAGCTCCCTGCCGCGCGGCAGCTGCTGCGGCGGATCGGCGAGGGCACGGACACCCTGACGTACCTGGGGGAGTACACGCGCTCGCGGATCGCCTCGGCGGTGACCGACCGGGCGGCGGCGCGGATGACGCAGCTCCCGCCGGGCGTCGACGAGAAGACCTTCCACCCGGGCTCCGGCGGCGACGAGGTCCGGGCCCGGCTGGGGCTGGCCGACCGCCCGGTGGTGGTGTGCGTCTCGCGCCTGGTGCCCCGCAAGGGCCAGGACACCCTGATCGAGGCCATGCCGCGGATCCTCGCGAAGGTCCCGGACGCGGCGCTGCTCATCGTCGGCGGCGGCCCCTACGAAGGGGACCTGCGGGCCCTCGCCGAGTCCACCGGCGTGGCCCGCTCCGTGGTGTTCACGGGGGCGGTGCCGTGGGCCGAGCTCCCCGCCCACTACGGCGCGGGGGACGTGTTCGCGATGCCGTGCCGGACCCGGCGCGGCGGCCTGGACGTCGAGGGGCTCGGCATCGTCTACCTGGAGGCCTCGGCGACGGGCCTGCCCGTGGTCGCGGGCGACTCGGGCGGGGCGCCGGACGCGGTGCTCGACGGCGAGACGGGCTGGGTGGTCAAGGGCGGCTCGCCCGAGGACGCGGCCGACCGGATCGTCACCCTGCTCCAGGACCCGGAGCTGCGCCGCCGGATGGGCGAGCGCGGCCGTGCCTGGGTCGAGGAGAAGTGGCGCTGGGACCTCCTGGCCGACCGGCTGCGCGAGCTGCTCTGAAGCGGCCCCCGGGGTCCCGCCCCTGCTGCGATTGGGCCGACGGCGGCGTGTCCGCCTCCCGTCCGCGCGGCCCCCGCCGTACGCGGAAGGGATGCGGCCGAGGCGGGTGGCCCTGGCGGAGCTGGTGGTACGCCCGACCGAGCAGGTCGTGTGAGTCGTATGATCCTCCGCCATGCCTGACTGTCCCTCAGATGTCTGTCAATACCGCATATGGGCGGACGGCGTGAATCCGCTCATGATGCGGCCATGACATCCAACCTGACGCGCCGTCAAATGCTGGGGCTCGGCACTCTCTCGACCGCCGCCGCCCTCGGCTTCACACGGATCGGCGCGGCCTCCGCCGCGGCCGTCGAGCCCCCAGCCGCGCAGTACGCCCCCGCCATGGTCGTCGGCTCCGGATACGGAGCCGCCGTCGCCGCCCTGCGCCTGGGCCAGGCCGGCGTCCGTACCGTCGTCCTCGAAATGGGCCGGCTCTGGGACACCCCCGGGCCCGACGGGAAGGTCTTCCCCTCCACCTCCGCGCCCGACCAGCGCTCCATGTGGTTCCGCACCCGCACGGAGGCCCCGCTCGCCCAGTTCCTCTGGCTCGACGTGGTCAACCGCGACATCAGCCCTTACCCGGGCGTCCTGGACCGGGTGAACTACGGGGACATGTCCGTCTACGTGGGCCGGGGCGTCGGCGGCGGCTCCCTCGTCAACGGCGGCATGGCGCCGACGCCCCGCCGCTCGTACTTCTCCGAGGTGCTGCCCCGGGTCGACGCCGACGAGATGTACGGCACCTACTACCCGCGCGCCCGCGCCATGCTCGGCGTGGGCGACATCGACCCGGCCTGGTTCGAGTCCACGGAGTGGTACCGCTTCGCCCGGATCTCCCGCAAGCACGCCCAGAAGACCGGGCTGAAGACCGTCTTCGTCCCCAACGTCTACGACTTCGAGTACATGAAGCGCGAGGCGGCCGGCACCGCCACCCGCTCGGCGCTCGCCGGGGAGGTCATCTACGGCAACAACCACGGCAAGAAGAGCGTCGACAAGACCTACCTCGCGGCCGCGATCGGCACCGGCAACGTCACCATCGAGACGATGCAGCGGGTGGTCGGCGTACGGCAGGACCCGGCCGGGGGATACGTGTTGACCGTCCGGACCAGCGACGTCACCGGACGCGTCACCCAGGTGCGCGAACTCGGCTGCGGGCAGCTCTTCCTGGGCGCCGGCAGCCTCGGCACCACCGAGATCCTGCTGCGCGCCCGCGAGACGGGCACGCTGCCCGCGCTCAGCGACAAGGTCGGGCTCGGCTGGGGCCACAACGGCAACGTCATGACCGCCCGCGCCAACCACCTGTGGGACACGGTCGGCTGCAACCAGGCCACCATGCCGGCGATGGGCATCGACGACTGGGACAACGCGGCCAACCCGGTCTTCGCCGAGATCGCCCCGCTGCCCATGGGGATCGAGCACTGGATCTCGATGTACCTGGCCATCACCAAGAACCCGGAGCGCGGCCACTTCACCTACGACGCGGCGAGCGACTCGGCGCGGCTCCAGTGGCGCCGGGACCAGAACACCCCGTCCGTCCAGGCCGCCAGGAACCTCTTCGACCGCATCAACCGGGCCAACTTCACGATCTACCGGTACGACCTCTTCGGCGGCAACAAGAACTTCGCCGACAACTTCACGTACCACCCGCTCGGCGGCTGCGTCCTCGGCGAGGCCACCGACGACTACGGCCGCGCGAAGGGCTACCAGGGGCTGTACGTGGTCGACAGCTCCCTGATCCCCGGCTCGCTCGGCGTGAACCCGTTCGTCACGATCACGGCCCTCGCCGAGCGGAACATGGCGCGGATCCTGGCCCAGGACCCGCGCTGATCATGCACCGAACAGGTCCTGAACGGGCCCTGGTCAGGCCCTGACCAGGCGGGCCGGGCGGCCCTGATCAGCCGCGGTACAGCGCCTCGATCTCGTCCGCGAAGTCCTTCGCCACCACGTTCCGCTTCAGCTTCAGCGACGGCGTGATGTGGCCCGACTCCTCCGTGAACTGGGAGGGCAGAATGCGGAATTTCCGCACCGATTCCGCCTTGGAAACCGCCGCGTTGCCGTCGTCCACGGCCTTCTGGACGGCGGCGATGAGGTCCGCGTCCTCGCGCAGTTCCGCCGCCGTGACGCCGGCCGGCTTGCCGTTCTCCGCCGCCCAGCGGCCGAGGAACTCCTCGTCGATCGTGACCAGCGCGGCCACGAACGGCCTCGCGTCACCGACCACCATGCACTCCGCGACCAGCGCGTGTGCCCGGATCCGGTCCTCGATCACCGCGGGGGCCACGTTCTTGCCGCCCGCCGTGACGATGAGCTCCTTCTTGCGCCCGGTGATGGTGAGGTAGCCGTCCTCGTCGAGCGTGCCGACGTCGCCGGTGTGGAACCAGCCGTCGGCCAGCGCTTCCGCCGTCGCGGTCTCGTTCTTCCAGTACCCGCTGAAGATCTGCTCGCCGTGCAGCAGCACCTCGCCGTCGTCCGCGATGCGCACCACGGAACCCGGCATGGGCTGGCCGACCGTACCGATCTTCTGCTTGTCCCACGGGTTGAAGGTGGTGGCCGCGCAGGACTCGGTCAGGCCGTAGCCCTCCAGCACCGTGAAGCCGATGCCGCGGAAGAAGTGCCCGAGCCGCTCGCCCAGCGGGGCGCCGCCGGAGATCGCGTACTCGCCGCGCCCGCCGAGGACGGCGTGCAGCTTGCTGTAGACCAGCTTCGTGAAGATCTTGTGCTTCAGCTTCAGGCCGAAGGACGGGCCGCGCGGGGTGTCCAGCGCGCGGCTGTACGCGATCGCCGTGTCGGCCGCCGCGTCGAAGATCTTCCCCTTGCCGTCGGCCTGCGCCTTGGCGCGCGCCGAGTTGTAGACCTTCTCGAAGACGCGCGGGACGCCGAGGATCAGCGTGGGCCGGAAGGACTGCAGCTCGTCGGTGAGGTTCTTGATGTCCGGTACGCAGCCCAGCCGGATCGGCGCCAGAACGGCTGCCACCTCGACCAGGCGCCCGAAGACGTGCGCGGCCGGCAGGAACAGCAGCACCGAGCACTCGCCGGTCTTGAACAGCGGGCTCAGGCGCTCCACCGCGTTGCCGCACTCCGCGAAGAAGTTGCGGTGGGTCAGCACGCAGCCCTTGGGGCGGCCGGTGGTGCCCGAGGTGTAGACGATGGTGGCCGGGTCGTCCGCGTTGGCCAGGTTGCTGCGCTCGTCGACCTCGGCGTCGGTGACACCGGCGCCGGCGACGGCCAGCGTCTCCAGGGCGCCCGCCTCGATCTCCCAGACGTCCCGCAGCTCCGGCAGCCGGTCGCGCAGGGAGGCAACGGCCTCGCTGTGCGCGGGGCTCTCGGCGATGACGGCGACCGCGCCGGAGTCACCGAGGATCCACTGGATCTGCTCGGGCGAGCTGGTCTCGTACACCGGGACGGTGATGCCGCCGGCGCTCCAGATCGCGAAGTCGAACAGGACCCACTCGTAACGGGTGCGGGAAATCAGGGCGACCCGGTCGCCGGGCCGGATGCCCGAGGCGATCAGGCCCTTGGCCGCCGTGCGGACCTCGGCCAGGAACTCGGTCGCGGTCACGTCCTGCCACCGGCCGTCGACCTTGCGGCTCATGACGGCGGTGTCTGGATGCTGAGCGGCATTGCGGCGGATGAGATCCGTCAGGTTCCCGTCCGACGGGACCTCGTACAGGGCCGGAAGGCTGAACTCGCGCAAGACTGCTGCTCCTCTGGGCGCCATCGCCACGTGTGGACCGACCGGACGTTACCCACCGGTAGTGGGTTCCGGATAGAGGGAACCGGCCAGATGTTCCGTGCGTCACATGACGCGGCCGTGCCGTACCGACACTAGTCGACCCCGTTCGGGACGCGGAAGTAACCGCAGGTCCGGCTGCCTGTACGACTCCCACTACCCCCACTCCCCAGGCGCCCCTAGGGTGGCGGGCATGGGTGGCAGCAAAACCGGCCGGGCCGGCACGCGGGTGCACGTCGTCAGCGACGTCCATGGCAACACCGAGGCGCTCGCGCGGGCCGGAGACGGCGCCGACGCGCTGATCTGCCTCGGTGACCTCGTCCTCTTCCTCGACTACGCCGACCATTCGCGCGGCATCTTCCCCGACCTGTTCGGCGTCGAGAACGCCGACCGGATCGTGGAGCTGCGGACGGCGCGCCGGTTCGCGGAGGCCAGGGACTTCGGGCGGCAGCTGTGGGCCGGGCTCGACCGGGAGCGGCTGATCGAGGGCGCGGTCCGGCGGCAGTACGCGCAGATGTTCGCGGCCCTGCCCTCCCCGACGTACGCCACGTACGGCAATGTCGACATCCCGGGCCTGTGGCGGGAGTACGCCGGACCCGGCACCACCGTTCTGGACGG
Organism: Streptomyces sp. NBC_01551; assembly: GCF_026339935.1. Taxonomy (NCBI): domain Bacteria; kingdom Bacillati; phylum Actinomycetota; class Actinomycetes; order Kitasatosporales; family Streptomycetaceae; genus Streptomyces; species Streptomyces sp. NBC_01551. The sequence continues at coordinate 1,606,502 of NZ_JAPEPX010000001.1, read as the reverse complement.
GCAGCGGGTGGAGATCGGCGGCCGCGTCTTCGGGTTCGTCGGCGGTGGCCTGCCCTCGCCGATGCGGACGCCGTACGAGATCTCCGAGGAGGAGTACGCGGCGAAGGTGGAGGCACTGGGGGAGGTGGACGTGCTGTGCTCGCACATCCCGCCGGAGGTGCCGGAGCTCTGCTACGACACGGTGGCGCGGCGGTTCGAGCGGGGCAGCGAGGCGCTGCTGGCCGCGATCCGGCGGAGCAGGCCGCGGTACGCGCTGTTCGGGCACGTGCACCAGCCGCTGGCGCGACGGATGCGGATCGGGGGGACGGAGTGCGTGAACGTCGGGCACTTCGCGTCGACGGGGCGGCCGTGGGTGCTGGAGTGGTGAGCGAGTGGTGAGCGGTGGCGTTGGATTCAGCCGCGGCAGGGGGGATCTGACGGAGTCGTGGGGTCCGCTGGAGTGGCGGGGTCCGCACGCGCGGTAGCCTTCACGCGGCGGCCGGGGGCCGCCCGCACACTTCCTCGAACACTCCACGGAGGAGCGACCGCGATGGCGGAACACACCAGCTCGAGCATCACGATCGAGGCGGCGCCGGCCGACGTCATGGCCGTGATCGCCGACTTCGCCCGCTACCCCGAGTGGACCGGCGAGGTGAAGGAGGCCGAGGTGCTGGCCACTGACGCCGAGGGCCGCGCGTCGACGGTCCGCCTGCTGCTGGACGCGGGCGCGATCAAGGACGACCACACGCTGGCCTACACCTGGAAGGGTGCGAACGAGGTCAGCTGGACCCTGGACAAGTCCCAGATGCTGCGGCAGCTGGACGGCTCGTACTCGCTGGCCCCGCTGGAGGGCGGCAAGCGCACCGAGGTCACCTACCAGCTGACCGTGGACGTCAAGATCCCGATGCTGGGCATGATCAAGCGCAAGGCGGAGAAGGTCATCATCGACCGCGCGCTGGCGGGCCTGAAGAAGCGCGTCGAAGCCACCGCCTGACCGGACCCCGCCGCGGCCCCGCCCGGCGGGGCCGGGACGCGGCTGCCTGCCCGGCCCCTCCGGCCCGTCCGGCTTTCGAGGCCGGGGCAGCCCGTCCGGCGCTTGAGGACCGGGGCCGGGCGGAGCTCGGGGAACGGTGGAAGGGCGGGTAGGGGAACAGCCCCCCACGGGCCCCCGCCCAGGCGCGTCGGCGGCCGAGCCAGTCACACATCGTCCGGGCGGAGCCCGAGGCGGCACCGCGTTCAAGGAGCACCGCACCATGCACACCCTGCTCGTCACCGGCCCCGGCGGGGCCGGGCGGACCACCACCGCCGCCGTGACCGCGCTGGCCGCGGCCCGCGCGGGGCGGCGCGTGCTGCTGCTGTCCGGTGATCCGGGGGACCCGATGGCCGCGCTGGTCGGGCCGGCCGACGGGCCGCCCGAAGACATCGCGCCCGGAATGCGGGCCGTGCCCGTGACCGGCGGGGTGCTCGTCGGCCGGATCGACTCCGGAGAGGAGTTCCGGGCCGAGCTCGTCGCGCTCCAGGAACGCGGAGCCGCCGTGCTCGGCATGCTCGGCGGCCGCGCCCTCGGCGCCGAGGAGCTCACCGAGCTGCCCGGCGCCGAACAGTTCGCGCTGCTCAGGGCCCTGCGCCGGGCCGCCACCGCCCCCGGCGTCGACCTCGTCGTCGTGGACATGCCCCCGCTGCACCAGGCAGCCGCCACCCTCGCCCTCCCCGCCCAGCTGCGCCGCTACCTCGCCCGGCTGCTCCCCGCGGAGCGCCAGGCGGCCCGCGCCCTGCGCCCCGTACTCGCCCAGCTGGCCGGCGTGCCCATGCCGGCGCAGTGGCTGTACGAGGCCGCCGCGCGCTGGGACGAGGAGCTGGCCGCCGTCCAGGCCGTCATCGAGGCCGACACCACCGAGGTACGGCTCGTCGCCGAGCCGGGTCCGGCCGCCGACGCCGCCCTGCGGACCGGGCGGCTCGGGCTCGCCCTCCAGCGCCTGCGCGTCGCCGACGTCGTCGCCAACCGGATCCTGCCCCGGGGCTCCGCGGACCCGTGGCTCGCCGGGCTCGCCGCCCAGCAGGAGAAGCACACCGCCCAGTGGGCCGCCGACCTGCCCGTGCTCCCGCTCGCGCACCTCGGCCGCGACCCCCAGGGCCCCGACGACCTCGCGGCGCTCGCCGCCCTCCCGGACACCGCCCCGCCGGCCCCGGCCGCCGCCCCCGGGCCCCGTCCCGAGTGGCCCGTCGAGGACCGCCTCGCCGAGGACGGGGTGCTCGTCTGGGTGGTTCCGCTGCCCCGCGCCGAGAAGCGCGACCTCGACCTGATCCGGCGCGGCGACGAGCTCCTGCTCACGGTCGGCCCGTACCGCAGGATCGTTCCGCTGCCCGCCGCGCTGCGCCGCTGCACCGTCTCCGGCGCCGCCCTCGCCGACGGCGCGCTCCGCATCCGCTTCACCCCCGACCCGGGGCTCTGGCCCCGCGAGCGCTGAAGCCCGTACCCCCATTCGGGTAACGTCGAAGGTAGCCCGTACCGCACGTCCCGCAGCCGCCGCAGGAGAGTCCGCCATGAGCGAGGCCACCGACCGCCCCACCGACGACGACGCCTGGGCCAAGGCCTGCGCCGAGGACCTCGCCGCCGAGAGGGCCCGCCGCCGGGCGGAACAGGGCGCCGGCGCCGGCGGGGCCACCGGGACCGCCGCCGAGGAGCTGTTCAAGCTGTTCGAGGCCGTCGCCGACAAGGTCTCCGCGCTGAACAACCCGCTGCTGGGCGGCGCCGCCCAAGGCGCGGTGCGGCAGTTCGTCAACCAGGCCAAGACCGCGGCCAAGCCCGTCATCGAGCGCAACCCCGAGGTGTTCGACCACCTCGCGGCCGCCGGCTCGGAGCTGCTGGCCGCCTACCGCTCGGCCGTGGAGGGCCACGAGCGCCGCTGGACCCAGGACGAGCCGCCCGCCCCGCGCCGGGCAGCGGCCGACGAGGGCGACCCCCGGGACGCCCGCGACCCCCGCGACGACGGTGAGGGCCCCGAGGACGACGGCCCCAGCGGGCGGATCGATCTCGACTGAGGCGCCTCCGCCCTCGGGTACCGTTGGCCGTGGCGGGGTTTGACCGGAAACCGAGGGACTAATGGGACTCACCATCGGCGTCGACATCGGCGGCACGAAGATCGCGGCCGGCGTGGTCGACGAAGAGGGCACCATCCTTGAGACGTACAAGGTGCCCACCCCGCCGACCGCGGACGGAGTGACGGACGCGATCTGCTCCGCCGTGTCCGAGGTCAGCAGCAACCACACCATCGAGGCCGTCGGCATCGGCGCCGCCGGCTACGTGGACGACAAGCGCGCGACCGTACTCTTCGCGCCCAACATCAACTGGCGGCACGAGCCGCTGAAGGACAAGGTCGAGCAGCGCATCGGCCTGCCGGTCGTCGTCGAGAACGACGCGAACTGCGCGGCCTGGGGCGAATACCGCTTCGGCGCCGGTCAGGGCCACGAGGACGTCATCTGCATCACCCTCGGCACCGGCCTCGGCGGCGGCATCATCATCGGCAACAAGCTGCGGCGCGGGCGCTTCGGCGTCGCCGCCGAATTCGGGCACATCCGGGTCGTCCCGGACGGCCTGCTGTGCGGCTGCGGCAGCCAGGGCTGCTGGGAGCAGTACGCCTCCGGGCGCGCGCTCGTCCGGTACGCGAAGCAGCGCGCGAACGCCACCCCCGAGAACGCGGCGACGCTGCTCGCCCTCGGCGACGGCACCCCCGAGGGCATCGAGGGCAAGCACATCAGCGAGGCCGCGCGGGCCGGTGACCTGGTGGCCATCGACTCCTTCCGCGAGCTGGCCCGCTGGGCGGGCGCGGGTCTCGCGGACCTGGCCTCTCTCTTCGACCCGTCGGCGTTCATCGTCGGCGGCGGGGTCTCCGACGAGGGCGACCTCGTCCTCGACCCGATCCGCAAGTCCTTCAAGCGCTGGCTGATCGGCGGCGCGTGGCGTCCGCACGCGCAGGTGCTGGCCGCGCAGCTCGGCGGCAAGGCCGGGCTCGTCGGCGCGGCGGACCTGGCCCGCCAGGGCTGACGACACCGGCTGTTCCCCGTCCTGCCCGCCGCGCCCTCTGGGGGAGCGGCGGGCAGCTGCGTATCTTGCGGGGCATGGACCTGCCTGTGCTGCCTTCGCTGCCGAAGTCCCATACGGAGCCCGACGGTTCTGCCGTGATCCGGGTGCTCAGCTACAACATCCGCTCGCTGCGCGACGACGAGGACGCGCTGGCGAGGGTGATCCGCGCGTGCGCCCCCGACCTGGTCTTCGTCCAGGAGGCCCCGCGGTTCTTCCGCTGGCGCAAGCACGCGGCGCGGCTGGCGGCGAAGAGCGAGCTGGTGGTGCTGAGCGGGGGTGCGACGGCGGCCGGGCCGCTGCTGTTGTGTTCCCTACGAGCCTTCGTGGAAAGCACCGAAGACGTGCTGCTGCCGATGACGCGCGGCTTGCACCGGCGAGGCTTCGCGACCGCCGTCGTACGGCTCGGAGCGGCGCGGGTGGGGGTGCTGAGCGCGCACCTCTCGCTGGACCCCGGCGAGCGGCTCGCCCAGGCGGGGCTGCTGCTGGAGCGGCTGGAGGGGATGGACACCCCGTACAAGATCGTGGCGGGCGACTTCAACGAGCCCCCGCAGGGCCAGGCCTTCGCCCGTGTCGCCGCCTGCCTCCAGGACTGCCGCACGGTCGCCCCCTGGGGCGGGGAGCACACCTTCCCCGCCCCGACGCCGTCCCGCCGAATCGACGCGATCTTCGCCTCCCGGGGCGTGGAAGTCCTGGCCTGCGGCGTCCCCACCGCCCTTCCGGGCGTCACCGCCTCCGACCTCCACACGGCCACGGACCACCTCCCAGTCCTGGCCACCCTCCGCCTTCCGGCCCCCTGACACACCGCCCGCCGCTCCCGCGCCGCCGACACCACTCCGGTGAACCAGCCCCGGCCAGCCCCCGCCCCGGCGGGACTGGATGGGGTCGTCGAAGCCGGGGTTGGGTTGGCGCGGTTGGATGTGGGGCGGGGCCGGGTCGTGCGGCACCCGTGGTCGTGTGTCTGCGGCGCCGTTGCCGGGGACCAGCCCCCGGACCCCCGCGCCTCAAACGCCGGCGGGGCTGGATGGTGCGGCGGGCGCTGCGGGTGCCCGGGCTTCGCCCGGCACCCCGCCCGGCGGACTGGCTTGCCCGGATGGCAACCCCAGCCCCGCCGCACCCGTCAGGCCTGTCCGGGCCAACCCCGGCCTCGCCGCACCCGTCAGGCCGGTCTGGGCCAATCCCGGCTTCGCCGCACCTGTCGGGCCGGGCCGATACAGCCTCGCCGGCGTTTGAGGCGCGGGGTCTGGGGCGGAGCCCCAGGGGCCCGGGCGCAGCCCGGGGGCGCTTGCAAGGCGGCGCCGCACCCGGCCCGCCGCATCCAGCGGCCCGGGTTCGGCGATGGAGTCCCGCACCTGGTCCGTCCCGCGCCCGCCCGGGCGGCCGCCCCGGGCCCCCGCCGGACGGAGTCCGGCGAAGCGGCGCGAAGCCGGGAAGGCCCCCCAGGGGCCGAGCCGCGCGAGTGGCGCGTCGGGAGGGTCAGACGACCGCGCCGCGGCCCGGGTCGTCATCGTCGTCGTCGCCCTGCGACATCCGGCCCACCAGGGTGGCGAAGCCGCCCAGGAAGCCGCCGATGCCCAGCGTCGTGAGCCACCAGGTCATGTCCCACTGGAGCAGCACCGCCAGCAGCAACAGGACCGGGCCGCCCACCACCGCCAGCCACGCGAACTTCGTCGTCGTGTCGGCCTGCGGCAGCTCCGGCTCCGGCTGGACGAAGTGTCCCTCCTCCCCGGCTTCGGCCTCAGGCGTGTCCGAGTCCGCCGGCTCCGCCGGCGAGTGGTCCCGGGGGCCCGGGCCCGCGATGCCCACGCCCGGGGCGAAGACCACCGAGCTGCCCAGCGCCGGAGGCTCCGGATCCGGCTCAGACGCCGACGGCTCCGGCTTGACGTCTTCCTCCGGCAGCATCAGGTTCTCGATCGGTCTGAACGGTCGCGCCCCCGGCGGGTCCGGCGGTTCCTGCCCGTACCCGGCGACGATCGCCGCCCACGCCGCCTCCTCGTCCAGCGGGGGCACACCCCCTGGTGATTCCTCGTGCTCAGCCACCGCTGGCCGCCCCCTCCCTGCTGACGCTCTCCGTGAGCCGCCCGACGAACGCGAAGCTGTCCGCGAAGATCCGCTCCGCGTCGTAGTCCAACGTCGCGACGTGGTAGCTCTGTTCCAGCAGGGTCTCGGTGACGTCCGTCGAGGAGATCCTGGCGAGGACCCGCGCCGAGTCCACCGGCGGCACGACATGGTCCTGCGGGCTGTGCAGCAGCAGCACCGGCTGCGTGACCTGCGGCAGCTCCGTGTCCACGAGCCGGAGGAACTGCCGCAGGGAGTGCGCGGCCCGCGTCGGCACCCGGTCGTAGCCGACCTCGTCGGACCCCGGCTTCGCGATGTCGCTCGCGATCCCCGGCGTCGACCGGACGAAGTGCTGGGCCACCGGCAGCGCGAAGGCCAGCGGGTCGTGCACCTTGTTGGCCGGGTTGACCAGCACGATGCCGCTGATCGCGTCCCCGTGCTTCGCCGCCAGCCGCAGTGTCAGCGCCCCGCCCATCGACAGCCCGAAGACGAACACCCGCTCGCACCGGTCCAGCAGCTCCCGCAGCGCGCGGTCCACCTCCGCGTACCAGTCCTGCCAGCCCGTGAGCTGCATGTCCTGCCAGCGCGTCCCGTGCCCGGGCAGCAGCGGCAGCGACACCGACAGACCCCGCTCGGCCAGATACTCGGCCCAGGGGCGCAGCGACTGCGGGGAACCGGTGAAGCCGTGGCAGAGAAGCACGCCGACCTCTCCGCCCTCGTGGCGGAACGGCTCTGCTCCAGGGAGGACGGGCACCAGGGTCTCCTTAGGAAGGGGTGGGGGGTACGTAGCGCTGTGTGACTTCACCGTACGCGACCGGGGTGACACCGACCAGGGTCGTCGGGCCGCTGGGGCCGACCCAGGGGATAAGGTCTGTTCGACAGACACAGGAAGGCATTCGAGTTGATCTACGGCGCAATGAAGTTCTCCATCGGCGGGTCCCTGAAGCTCGCCTTCAGGCCCTGGGTGGAGGGCCTCGAGAACATTCCCGCGGAGGGGCCGGCGATCCTCGCGAGCAACCACCTTTCGTTCTCCGACTCCTTCTTCCTGCCGGCCGTGCTGGACCGGAAGGTCACCTTCATCGCGAAGGCGGAGTACTTCACCTCCCCCGGCGTCAAGGGCAAGCTGACGGCCGCCTTCTTCAAGGGCGTCGGCCAGCTCCCGGTGGACCGCTCCGGCGCCCGCGGGGCCGGCGAGGCCGCCATCAAGAGCGGCATCGAGGTCATCGAACGCGGGGAGCTGTTCGGTATTTACCCCGAGGGGACGCGTTCACCCGACGGTCGCCTCTACCGCGGCAAGCCCGGCGGCCTGGCCCGCGTGGCCCTGGCCACCGGCGCCCCGGTGATCCCCGTCGCGATGATCGACACCGAGAAGATCCAGCCGCCCGGCAAGGTGGTCCCGAAGCTGATGCGCCCGGGCATCCGGATCGGCAAGCCGCTGGACTTCAGCCGCTACCAGGGCATGGACGGAGACCGCTTCATCCTGCGCTCGGTGACCGACGAGGTCATGTACGAGATCATGAAGCTTTCCGGCCAGGAGTACGTCGACATCTACGCGACGGCGGCCAAGCGCCAGATCGCCGACGCCGAGAAGGCCGCCAAGGCCGCCGACAAGGCGGACAAGGCCGAGAAGGCCGAGAAGGCCGACAAGAGCGCGGAGTAGGACGGGCGGCACCGCCCGCAAGGGGTGGGGGAGATGGCGAAACGCGAGCGCGTCGTGCGCATGTCGGTCGAGCAGCCGCTGTGGCGGGCCCTGACGGCCTACCGGCTGCTCACCATGGTCTACGCGATCCTGCTGTTCGGGTCCGCGTACAAGCGCTTCGACCATCCCTGGGTCGCGGTCGGCTACCTCGCGTGCCTGACCGTGTGGACCCTGGCGACCTACTCCAAGGTCGCCAACGCCGCCAGCTGCACCAGGCGGTTCCTCGTCGCCGACCTCACCGTCGCGATCGTCGGCATCCTGCTGACCCCGATCGCGGACACCCACGAGCGGATCGTGGCGGGCGGTCCCACCCTGCCCAGCATCTGGACGGCCGGCGCGGTCCTCGCCTTCGCCATCAAGGGCGGCTGGCGCTGGGCCGGGTTCGCCTCCACCTTCGTGGCCGTGGCCAACATCGTCGTCCACGGCGGCGACCCCACCCGGGACACCCTGCACAACGTGCTGCTGGTCTGGGTGGCCTCCATAGCCATCGGGTACGTCGTCGAGGTCGCCCGGGCCAGCGAGGCGACCCTCGCCCGCGCCCTGGAGATCGAGGCCGCCACCCGCGAGCGCGAGCGCCTCGCCCGCGACATCCACGACGGGGTCCTCCAGGTCCTCGCCATGGTCCAGCGGCGCGGCACCGAGCTGGGCGGCGAGGCCGCGGAGCTCGGCCGGATGGCGGGGGAGCAGGAGGTGGCGCTGCGCACCCTGGTCTCCAGCGGGCTCGTGCACACCTCCCGGATCTCCCGCGACGAGTCGCTCGGCGCGCTGGTCGACGCGTACGAGGTGGACGAGCCCGGCGCCGACGAGGGCGAGCTGGACCTGCGGACGCTGCTCGCCCCGCACGCCGGGTCGCGGGTGAGCTTCGCCGAGCCGGGCACCCCGGTGCCGCTGCCGGTGCCCGCGGCGAAGGAGCTGGCCGCGGCGGTGGGCGCGGCCCTGGACAACGTGCGCAAGCACGCCGGGGAGGGTGCCCGGGCCTGGATCCTGGTCGAGGACTGGGGCGACGAGGTGATCGTGACCGTCCGGGACGACGGCCCGGGCATCCCGGCCGGGCGCCTCGACCAGGCGGAGGGCGAGGGCCGGATGGGAGTGGCCCTGTCCATCCGCGGCCGGCTGCGTGACCTCGGCGGCACCGCCGAGCTGGTGTCCGTCCCCGGACAGGGCACCGAAGTGGAACTGAAAGTACCGAGGGGGAGGACCCAGTGAGCGTGCCGAGCCAGTCGAGTGTGCCGAGCGAGCCGAACGGGCTGAGCGACATCAAGGTGATGGTCGTCGACGACCACCCGATGTGGCGGGACGCGGTCGCCCGCGACCTGGCCGCCGCCGGCTTCGACGTGGTCGCCACCGCCGGCGACGGCCCCGAGGCGGTCCGCCGGGCCCGCGCCGCCGCCCCGCACGTGCTGGTCCTCGACCTCAACCTGCCCGGCATGCCCGGCGTCCAGGTCTGCAAGGAGCTGGTCGGCGCCAACCCGGCGCTGCGGGTCCTCGTCCTCTCCGCGAGCGGGGAGCACGCCGACGTCCTGGAGGCGGTCAAGTCCGGCGCGACCGGCTACCTCCTGAAGTCCGCCGGCGCGCAGGAGCTGATCGACGCGGTCCGCCGCACCGCCGCGGGCGACCCGGTGTTCACCCCGGGCCTGGCCGGGCTGGTTCTCGGCGAGTACCGGCGCCTGGCCACCGACCCGGCGCCCGCCGCGCCCGACGAGCCGAAGGCGCCGCAGCTGACCGACCGCGAGACCGAGGTGCTGCGCCTGGTGGCCAAGGGGCTCTCGTACAAGCAGATCGCGGAGCGGCTGGTCATCTCCCACCGCACGGTCCAGAACCACGTCCAGAACACCCTGGGCAAGCTCCAGTTGCACAACCGGGTGGAGCTCGTCCGGTACGCCATAGAGCGCGGCCTCGACGACGCGTAGGGCCGTACGGCCCCGCGCAAGCGGTGTCGTACGTCGTACTTACGTCCTCGTACGAGTGAACGGGAGTACGCAACGCCCCGCGATTCCACCGGAATTGACCAAACCCAGCACCTTGATGTGACCTGGGTCACCACTAGCGTGGCCGTCATGCGGGCTCAGCGGGCCCTGTGGCGAAGGGAGATTCCATGAAGGTCGGAGTGCTGACGGGCGGCGGCGACTGCCCCGGGCTCAACGCGGTGATCCGGGCCGTCGTGCGCAAGGGCGTACAGGAGTACGCGTACGAGTTCGTCGGCTTCAAGGACGGCTGGCGCGGCGCGATCGAGGGCGACACCGTCCCGCTCGGCATCCCCAACGTCCGCGGGATCCTGCCGCGCGGCGGAACGATCCTCGGCTCCTCGCGCACGAACCCCTTCAAGCAGGAGAACGGGGTCCGGCAGATCAAGGAGAACCTCGCCAAGTACGAGGTCGAGGCGCTCGTCGCGATCGGCGGCGAGGACACCCTGGGCGTCGCGGCCCGGCTGTACGAGGAGTACGGCATCCCCTGCGTCGGCGTCCCCAAGACCATCGACAACGACCTGTCGGGCACGGACTACACCTTCGGCTTCGACACCGCCGTCGGCATCGCCACCGAGGCCATCGACCGGCTGCACACCACAGCCGAGTCGCACATGCGGGTGCTGGTCGTCGAGGTCATGGGCCGGCACGCCGGCTGGATCGCCCTGCACTCGGGACTCGCGGGCGGCGCCAACGTCATCCTCATCCCGGAGCAGCGCTTCGACCTGGACAAGGTGTGCGCCTGGGTGACCTCCCGGTTCAAGGCGAGCTACGCGCCGATCGTGGTCGTCGCGGAGGGCGCGATGCCGAAGGACGGGGAGCTGGTGCTCAAGGACGCCACCACGGACTCCTTCGGGCACGTCCGGCTCTCGGGCGTGGGCGAGTGGCTGGCCAAGGAGATCGAGGCGCGGACCGGCAAGGAGGCCCGCACGACCGTGCTCGGGCACATCCAGCGGGGCGGCACGCCGAGCGCGTACGACCGGTGGCTGGCCACCCGGTTCGGGCTGCACGCGGTCGACGCGGTGCGGGAGGGCGACTTCGGGAAGATGGTCGCGCTGAAGGGGACGGACATCGTCCGGGTGCCGATCCAGGAGGCCACGGCGAAGCTCAAGACGGTCGACCCGGCGCTGTACGAGGAGGTCGGGGTGTTCTTCGGCTGACCCCGCGCCGAGCCGGGGCGCGAGGGCGGATCGTGGGTCGTACGGCGACAAAGCGACCCGCGGTCCGACTCGGGGAGCCCGACCGGGCGGAGATCGCGGAACACGCTGTCCCCGGCGCGGTGGGCGGCGAATTCACCGGGGGTTGGCCGGACGGCCATGCCGGCGGGCCCGGGCGGGGGCTAGATTCGGCCACGTGGACATACCTTCGGTGATCCGGTGGATCATGGCGGCCTGCGCCGCCGTACAGCTCGTGTACGCCGTCCGGGCCTTGCGGCCCGCGCTATCGGCCCAGGCCGGGGAGCGGGTGGACGCGTGGCTGGCGTTCGCCGATCCCGCGGCCGGGATCCCGGTGACCCTGGCCCTGGCCTTCGGCAACTGGACGCTGTTCCTGTGCGGGATGGCCCTGCTCGGCCCGGTCCTCACCTGGCAGCTGATCCGAACCATCACGTCCCGCCGCTCCAAGCCGGCCCCGACCGCCTGACCGCTCCCCGGGCGGAGCACGGGAAACGGTGAAAGGGCGGGGCGGGGAGAGCTTCCCGCCCCGCAGGGCTACGCGGAGGCTCCGGGCTACGCGGAGGCCGGGGTGCGGATCGTGGTGAGGAGGTCGCGCAGGAGGTCCGCGCCGCGGAGGGTGAGGACCGACTCCGGGTGGAACTGGACGCCTGCGAAACCGCCCCTGGGGGAGCGGAGCGCGTGCACCTCGCCCGTTTCGAGGTCACGGGAGACCTCGACGCCCCGGCCCGCCAGCGCCCCCGCCGCCGAGTCGTCGCAGCGCGCCGCATACGCGTTGTAGAACCCCACCACCTCCTCACCCCCGAACAGCGAGATCCGCGTCTGCGCCCCCTGCGCCGGCTCCGCCTTGCGCACCAGCGGCAGCCCCAGCTCCGCCGACAGCAGCTGGTGCCCCAGGCACACCGCCAGCAGCCCGCCCCGGTGGGAGGCCAGCAGGTCCCGCGCCAGCCCGCGCAGCAGCCGGATCTTCGGGTCCGCCACATCCGCCGGGTTCCCCGGCCCGGGGCCCAGTACGACCGGACCGCCCCAGGCCAGGGCCGCCGCCCGCAGCCCCGGTTCGTCGTAGCGGCGCACGGTCACCTCCAGCCCGCTCATCCGCACCAGGTGCGCCAGCATCGCGGTGAAGGTGTCCTCCCCGTCGATCACCAGCGCGTGGCCCGCCGGCGCCGCCGGCCGGTCCTGCATCCGCAGCCAGAACGGCGCCAGGTCCTGGCGCCGCGCGGCGAGGGCCGCCTGCACCCGCGGATCGGCGGCCAGGCCCCCCGCGCCCGTGACCGCCGGCCGGGGTGCGCCCGGCCGGACCCCCAGCGCCGCCAGCACCCCCGCGGCCTTCGCGTGCGTCTCCGCGACCTCGCCCGCCGGGTCGGAGTGCCGTACCAGCGTGGCGCCGACCGGGACGCGCAGGGCGCCGTCCGCCGCGATGTCGGCGGTCCGGATCAGGATGGGCGAGTCCAGCGTCTGGGCCCCGGCCGCGTCCACCCCCAGCAGCGCCAGCGCGCCCGCGTAGTAGCCCCGGCCCCCGCTCTCGTACCGCTCGATGACCCGGCAGGCGTTCTGCACCGGCGAGCCCGTCACCGTCGCCGCGAACATCGTCTCCCGCAGCACCTCCCGCGCGTCCAGCGAGGACCGGCCGCGCAGCTCGTACTCGGTGTGCGCGAGGTGCGCCATCTCCTTCAGCCGCGGTCCGACGACGACCCCGCCCATGTCGCCGACGGTGCACATCATCTTGAGTTCCTCGTCCACCACCATGGACAGCTCCTCGGTCTCCTTGCGGTCGCCGAGGAACGCCAGCAGCGACTCGGCCGTCGCCCCGGACACGGGGTAGCGGTACGTTCCGCTGATCGGGTTCATGACGACCGTGCCGCCGGACATCCGTACGTGGACCTCCGGGCTGGCCCCGACCAGCGTGCGGTCCCCGGTGTGGACGACGTACGTCCAGTACGCGCCCCGCTCACCAAGCAGCAGCCGCCGGAACAGCGCGAGCGCGTCGGCCCGGCCGAAGCCGTCGATCCGGCCCTCGTAGGTGCGCCGGATGACGAAGTTCGCGCCCTCGCCGCGCCCGATCTCGTCCCGGATGACCCGCTCGACGGTGGCCGCGTACTCCTCGTCGGGGACGTCGAAGCCGCCGCCCTCGACGTGCACCTCGTGCGCCGGGAGCCCCGCCAGGGCCTCGGCGAGCGGGAGCTCGTACGCCTCCTCGGCGACCAGCACGCTCAGCGGCGTCCCGTCGTCGCGTACGTCGAACCCGCGCTCCCGGATCTGCCGGAACGGCACCAGCGCGAGGGTGGGCAGCTCCCCGACGGGCAGGTCGGCCAGCCGCTCGGCCTCGTGGACCGCGCCGATCAGCACCTCGACGGTGTCGTGGTCACGGCCGGGCGTGCGGCGGCGCAGCAGGGCGAACGGAGGGCAGGAGTCGTCGAGCAGTCGGCTGAGTTCCATGGGGCGGGGCGTCCTTCCAGGGAGGAGACGAGGAAGAGGAAAGGGGGAAGGGCGGCCCGGAAAACAGAAAAGGCCGCCCGGAGGCGGCCTGTGCGTCGTTCGCGTGGTGGTCAGGTACGCGAAAGCAGTGGGCCGCCGGAAGCGGGCCACCACCAGTTCTGGTTGGAGTGCGCGTACATGCCGCAGACCATAGCCCACCACCGAGGCCCGGGCGAAGCCGCTCCGCCGGGCCGTGGATTGCGGATAAAAGACATCTGTCTCACGTAGTGGGCAGCGGGGTGGACGCGCCGTGTGACGACGTAATGTGTATGAGGTGACCGTGAACGCTGACATCCAAGCCCCCGCCGCCAAGGCGACCTGGCGAGACCTTCCCGCGGCGCAGCAGCCTTCGTACCCCGATGCCGAGGCTCTGCGCGCTGTCGTCGCGGACCTCGAGTCGTATCCTCCCCTCGTGTTCGCGGGTGAGTGCGACCAGCTGCGCGCCCGTCTGGGAGCCGTCGCCAAGGGCGAGGCGTTCCTCCTCCAGGGTGGCGACTGCGCCGAGGCTTTCGACGCCGTGTCCGCCGACCACATCCGCGCCAAGCTGAAGACGCTGCTCCAGATGAGCGCCGTCCTGACCTACGCGGCCTCCGTGCCCGTGGTCAAGGTCGGCCGCATCGCCGGCCAGTACTCCAAGCCGCGCTCCAAGGACACCGAGACCCGCGACGGCGTCACCCTGCCGACCTACCGCGGCGACTCCGTCAACGGCTTCGCCTTCACCGAAGAGGCCCGGATCCCGGACCCCGAGCGGCTGAAGCGCATGTACCACGCGTCCGCGTCGACGCTGAACCTGGTGCGCGCCTTCACCACCGGTGGCTACGCCGACCTGCGCCAGGTGCACGCCTGGAACCAGGACTTCGTGAAGTCCTCCCCGTCCGGGCAGCGCTACGAGCAGCTCGCGCGGGAGATCGACAACGCGCTGAACTTCATGAAGGCGTGCGGCACCGACCCGGCCGAGTTCAAGGCGGTGGAGTTCTACTCCTCGCACGAGGCGCTGCTGCTCGACTACGAGGGCGCCCTGACCCGTACGGACTCGCGGACCGGCAAGCTGTACGACACCTCGGGCCACATGGTCTGGGTCGGTGAGCGCACCCGCCAGCTGGACCACGCGCACATCGAGTTCTGCTCGCGGATCGCCAACCCGATCGGCATCAAGCTCGGCCCGACCACCACGGTGGACGAGGCGCTGACGTACATCGACCGCCTGGACCCCGAGCGCGAGCCGGGCCGGCTGACCTTCGTCGTCCGCATGGGCGCCGACAAGGTCCGCGACAAGCTCCCCGAGCTCGTCGAGAAGGTCACCGCCTCCGGCGCGACCGTCGCCTGGGTCACCGACCCGATGCACGGCAACACCTTCGAGGCGGCCTCCGGCCACAAGACGCGCCGTTTCGACGACGTGCTCGACGAGGTCAAGGGCTTCTTCGAGGTCCACAAGGCGCTGGGCACGCACCCGGGCGGCATCCACGTCGAGCTCACCGGTGACGACGTCACGGAGTGCGTGGGCGGCGGCGACGAGATCTTCGTCGACGACCTGCACCAGCGCTACGAGACGGCCTGCGACCCCCGGCTCAACCGCAGCCAGTCCCTGGACCTGGCGTTCCTGGTCGCCGAGATGTACCGCGACCAGTAGGCGATCTCCGGGATGTAGCTTCCTATGACAGTGGGGCGCGGATCGATGTGATCCGCGCCCCACTGTCGTGCCCGGGGCTTTTAGGTGACCCTAACTTTGGGTACGGTTAGGTAAGCCTCACCGAATCGGGGATGGCTCGCCGAACCATTCCGGTCAGGGAGGTGAACCGCGTGTACGTCTGCTCTTGCTTCGGGGTCACCGACAAGCAGGTCAAGGAACATGCGGCTGCCGGGGCCTGCACCCCCCGCCAGATCGCCTCGGCCACCAAGGCCGGAACCGACTGCGGCTCCTGCGTCCGGACCATCCAGGGCATCCTCGGCCGCGGCGCGTGCCCCCGCCGGGAACTGCTGGAGAAGGGCGAGACCGACGCCGTGCTCGCGGCCGCCCCGCGCCTCGCCGAAGCCGCCTAGCCCGTCCTGCGCGCGACCGGCTCTGGTGCGGTCGGTCAGCTCGGCTGCTCGATCTGCTGGGAGAGGTAGTTCGCCTCACCGAGGGTCTTGATCAGTTCCAGCTGGGTGTCCAGGTAGTCGATGTGGTGCTCCTCGTCTTCGAGGATCTCCTCGAAGATCCGCGCGGAGGTGACGTCTCCCTTGCCGCGCATGACCTCGATCCCGCGCCTGAGGCGGTCGATCGCCTCCACCTCCACCTGGCGGTCCGCCTTGAACATCTCCGTGACCGTCTGTCCGACGCGCACGTGGAAGAGGCGCTGGTAATTCGGCAGGCCGTCGAGCATCAGGATGCGCTCGGTGAGCTTGTCCGCGTGCTTCATCTCGTCGATGGACTCTTCACGCGTGTACTTGGCGAGCTTGGTCCAGCCCTTGTTGTCCTGGATGCGGTAGTGCAGCCAGTACTGGTTGATGGCCGTCAGCTCGCCGGTCAGCTGCTCGTTCAGAAACTCAAGGACCTCGGGGTCGCCGTGCATTGCAGAGGCTCCTTCCAGGCAATGTCAGCTATGTGACGGGGCAGTTGCGCGCATCCTTGCACCGCCGCCTGGGGTCGTCCAGTAAGTGCCTCCTTAGTGGGAGTTACCCTGACTTGCCCGAATCGGCCCAGACCTGGTCACGACCACCCCGGGCAGTCTGTCACCATGGAGTCATGGGTCAGCCGGAAAGCCGGGAATCTCCGGGAGCAGAGCAGCTTGAGCTCCCTCCGGGGCAGCGGTTGCAGAGGGGCTGGCCGGTCACCCATTACGGGCCCGTACCCAAGTTCAAGCCGGACCGCTGGGAGTTCCGCGTCTTCGGCGCGACGGCCGACGGCGAGAAGCACTGCTGGAACCACGAGGAGTTCGCGGCGCTGCCGTTCGAATCGGTCGTGGCCGATCTGCACTGCGTGACCAAGTTCAGCATGCTCGGGGCCGAATGGGGCGGGGTGCTCGCGCGCACCGTGCTCGAACTGGCCCCGCCGGCACCGCAGGTCACGCACGTGATGGTGTGGGCCGAGTACGGCTTCAGCTCCAACATGCGGCTGGCCGACTTCGCCTCCGAGCGGACCGTTTTCGCCACCCACCAGGGCGGCGAACTGCTCACCGCCGAGCACGGGTTCCCGCTTCGGCTGGTCGTCCCGCACCTGTACGCCTGGAAGGGCCCCAAGTGGGTGCGCGGCGTCGAGTACATGACCGCCGACCGGCGCGGCTTCTGGGAGGAGCGCGGCTACCACAACGTCGGCGACCCCTGGCGCGAGCAGCGCTACTCGTACCAGGAGGAGCCGGGCGAAGGCCCCGAGCTCTAGGCTCCGGCGGTCCCGGCGGTCTCAGTGGTGGTACTGGTGGACGACGGCGTGCCCCTTGCCGCGGCCGATCAGCCACTTGTTGACCGGGGTCGTCACGACGAACGCCACCGCGAGTGAGATCGCGAGCACGATCCAGAACAGCGGCTCCGAGAGGTGCGCGTCCATGGCGCCCGGCCACAGGGCGATGACGCCGTTGTCGATCAGCTCCATGACGGCGATCGAAAGAGTGTCCGCCGCCAGCGCCACCCGGACGGCCGTGCGCAGGTCGACACCCGCCGAGAGGATGCCGCGCAGGGTGAGCGCGTAGCCGAAGAAGAACGCGAGGACGATCGCCAGGACCATCGTCGCCACGTTGCCCCAGCCGAGGGCGGTGCCGATGACCATGCCGAGCACCTCGCCGATGGCGCATCCGGTGAGGCAGTGGAGGGTGGCCCGGGCGGCCATGGCCCACGTGGCCCTGGGGTGCCCGTGCCCGTGCCCGTGCGCATGCCCGTGTTCGTGCCCGTGTTCGTGCCCATGCGCATCTGCGTGCTCGTGGTCGTGTGCGTGATCCATCGGAACCCCCTGGGAACGCCTGAGTACGGTTCTGCCGATCAGCAGAACCGTATACCCCCCTAGGGTATTCCTCAAGGAATCAGTGCAGCTCCCGGAGCTCCTTCAGCAGCGCCACGTCGGCCGCGTGCCCTTCCTTGCCGCCCGGGGTCTCGATGATCAGCGGGACGCCCTCCGTCGCGGGGTGCGAGAACAGCTCGGCGAACGCCTCGCGGCCGATGTGGCCCTGGCCGATGTTGGCGTGCCGGTCCTTGTGGGCGCCCACGCCCTCCTTGGAGTCGTTCGCGTGGATCAGCTTCAGCCGGCCCTCGCCGACCGTGTCCACCAGCAGGTCCAGCGTCCGCTTCGTGCCGCCGGGCTCGGCCAGGTCGTGCCCCGCCGCGAAGATGTGGCAGGTGTCCAGGCAGATGCCGAGCTTCGGGTGGTGGTCGAGCGCCTCGAAGTACGGACCGAAGTCCCAGGTCCGCGAGCACAGCGAGTAGCCCTGCCCGGCCGTGGACTCCAGCAGCAGGAACGGGTCGTCGTCATGCGTCAGCTCGTCCAGCAGCGGCAGCATGTGCTCCCTGACCTGCGCGTACGCCTCCTCGCGCGGGCGGCCGCCGGTCGCCGAGCCGGTGTGCACGACCACCCCGAGCGCGCCGATCTCGCGACCCCGGCGCAGCGAGTGCCGCAGCGACTCCACCGACTTCTCGACCGTCGCCTCCGTGTGGGAGCCGAAGTTGATCAGGTACGGAGCGTGGACGTACGCCGGGATCGACTCCTGCGCGCACTGGGCGCGGAACAGCTCGTCCTGCGCCGGGTTGCCGACCGGGGTGGCCCAGCCGCGCGGATTCGCGACGAAGACCTGAACGGCCTCGGCGCCCATCTCCCGGGCGTACGTCAGCCCGACCGAGGCCAGCCCGCCCGCGACGGGGACGTGCCCGCCGACGGGATTGCGGCGCGCCGGATCCCCATGCACCAGGTGTTCCACGTACGACTACAGCCCCTTGGTCCGGATCACGATCGTGCTGCCCTCGGGGGCGCTCTGGCCGCCGGGCACCGACTGCGCGTCGATGGTGTTGCTGAAGGAGATGAACGGCTTCTCCACCTTCACCTTGAAGCCCAGGGCCTCCAGCGCCTTGCGCGCCGTGTCCGCGTCCTGGCCGGTCACGTTCGGCACCGGGATCTGCCGGGGGCCCTTGGAGACGGTGAGCGTCACCGTGTCGCCGGCCGCGGCCTGGGATCCGGCGGCCGCCGACTGGGCGGCGACCGTACCCGCCGGGAAGGGGGAGTTGACCTGCTCGGCGGCCGTCTCCACCTTGAGGCCGAGGCCCTGGAGGGCGGCGCGGGCCTGGTCGAGGGGGGCGCCGGTCACCGTCGGGACCTGCACCGGGCGGCCCTTGCTGACGAGCAGGGACACCGCCGTGTCGGGCGCCCGCTTCTCGCCGCCCGCCGGGTCGGTGCTGATCACCGAGCCCTGCGCGACGTCCTGGCTGAACGCCTGCGAGACGACGCCGGGCTCCAGGCCCGTCTTCGTCAGCTCGGCCTTGGCCTCCTCCAACGGACGGCCCTTGAGGTTGGGTACCGCGACGACCTCCGGGCCGCGCGAGACGGTCAGCGTCACCGCGCCGTTGCCGCGGATCCGCTTGCCGCCGGCGGGGTCGGTGTCCATCACGGTCCCGCGGTCGAAGGCCTCGCTGAACTTCCGGTCGATCCCCTTCACGCCGAGACCGGCCGCCGACAGCTCGGACTTGGCCTGTGCCTCGGTCTTGCCGAGCAGGTTCGGGACCTTGGTGAACTGGCCGGAGCTGATGTACCAGACGCCGGTGCCGATGCCGAGCGCGACCAGCACCGCGGCGACGACGAGGAACACGCCGCGGCGGCGGGCGGCCCGGGGCGCCGGGGCCGCGGTCGTCTCCTGCGCCTGCGCCGGGGAGGTCGGCGGGAGCAACAGCCGCGAGGTCTGGTTCATGGGCTCGGGCGGGGCGACCGGCCGGGGGATCACACTGGTGCGGTCCTCGGTCGGGTCGTGCGCCTCGGCGCGCGCCTGCGGCGGTACGGCGTCCAGCTCGCCGTCGCTGATCCGGGCGCGGGCGTCGAGGGTCAGACCCAGCAGGGACGCGGCGTCGTACGGGCGCAGCTCGGGGTTGCGGGCGGTGGCCTGCGCGACGAGCTCGTCGAGGACGACCGGGAGCCCGGGAACGGTGGCCGACGGGGGCGGGACGTCCTCGTTGAGGTGCTGGAAGATCACCTGGGCGGGGCTGCCGCCGGTGTGGGGCTTGGCCCCGGTGAGCATCTCGTAGAGGACGACGCCGCAGGCGTAGACGTCCACGCGGGTGTCGGCGACGCCGTTCTCGATCTGCTCGGGGGCGAGGTAGGAGACGGTGCCGAGGACGGATCCGGTGGTGCTCGTCACGGAGTCGATGGAGCGGACGAGCCCGAAGTCCGCGACCTTGACCCGGCCGTCCTCGCCGATCAGGACGTTCTCCGGCTTCATGTCACGGTGCACGAACCCGGCCCGGTGCGCGGCGCCGAGGGCGGCCAGGACGGGCTCCAGGATGTCGAGCGCGGCCCGGGGCTGGAGCGCGCCGCGCTCGCGGAGCACGTCGCGCAGGGTGCAGCCGGAGACGTACTCCATGGCGAGGTACGTGTACGGGCCGTCCGTGCCCTGGTCGAAGACGCCGACGACGTTGGGGTGCGCGAGGCGGGCGACGGACTTGGCCTCACGGATGAAGCGGTCGACGAAGCCGGCGTCGGCGGCGAGCGCCGGGTGCATCACCTTCAGGGCCAGGACGCGGTCGAGTCGGGTGTCGAGGGCGCGGTAGACCGTGGCCATGCCGCCGGCCGCGATGCGGGCGTCGACGCGGTAGCGGCCGTCGAGCACGCGCCCGACGATGGGGTCATCCAAGGTCGTATCCACCCGGCGATTCTACGAGCGCCCGCAACCCTCCCCACCAGCATCCCGCCCCGTTGCAGCGCACCTGTGACGCACCCCTCCCCTCCGGGAGCCCGCGCTTGAGGCGCCGCCGGGGCTGGGAGATCCAGCCCCGGCGGCGTTTGAGGACCGGGTCCGGGCGGCGCCTGGTGATCCAGCCCCGCCGAGGTCAGAAGGCAGGGCGTTCCGGGTCCAGGGCGGCGCGGCCCTCGGTGGGGGAGGACGCGGCAGCGAACCGGCGTTGCGGGATGCGCCCCGCCCGGTACGCCAGCCGCCCCGCCGACACGGCGTCCCGCATGGCCGCCGCCATCAGCACCGGCGCCTGCGCCCGCGTCACCGCCGAGGCCAGCATCACCGCCGAGCACCCCAGCTCCATGGCGAGGGCGGCGTCGGAAGCCGTGCCCGCCCCCGCGTCCAGGACCACCGGGACCCCGGCCCGCTCGCAGATCAGCTCGAAGTTGTGGGGGTTGCGGATCCCCATCCCCGACCCGATCGGCGACCCCAGCGGCATGATCGCCGCGCAGCCCACGTCCTCCAGCCTGCGCGCGAGCACGGGGTCGTCGTTCGTGTACGGGAGGACGGTGAAGCCCTCGTCCACCAGCGTCTCCGCCGCGTCCAGCAGCTCCACGCCGTCGGGAAGGAGGGTCCGCTCGTCGGCGACCACCTCCAGCTTGACCCAGTCCGTGCCCAGCGCCTCCCGCGCGAGCCGCGCCGTCAGCACCGCCTCGCCCGCCGTGAAGCAGCCCGCCGTGTTGGGCAGGACCGCGATGCCGAGCCGGGTCAGGACCGACAGGACCGAGCCCTGCACTGTCGGGTCCAGCCGGCGCATCGCGACCGTCGTCAGCTCCGTCCCGGAGGCCACCAGTGCGCGCTCCAGGACGTCGAGGCTCGGCGCCCCGCCGGTCCCCATGATCAGACGGGAGGAGAAGCTCCGGCCGCCCAGCTCGAAGACGTCGTCGGCCATCACGCTCAGCCTCCCTGCACGGCGGTCAGGATCTCGACCCGGTCGCCCTCGCCGACCGGGGTGGCCGGCCACTGGCCGCGCGGGACGACGGTCTCGTTCAGCGCGGCCGCGACACCGGCCGGCGCCGCGGTCAGGGTGGCGACCACCGCGTCCAGGGTGGTGCCGGCCGCGACCTCGCGCGGCTCGCCGTTGACGGAGATGGTCATGCGTACGACTCCTGACGTGCCGGGGTGAAACGACGCGGGGTGAAGGGGCGGGCGATCTCCGGTACGACGCCGGTGGTCAGCAGCTCCGCCATCACCTCGCCGGTGATCGGGGTCAGCAGCACCCCGTTGCGGTAGTGCCCGGTGGCCAGGTGCAGACCGGGCAGATCGGTCGGCCCGAGCAGCGGGGCGTTGTCGGGAGAACCGGGACGGAGCCCGGCGCGGGTCTCGGTCAGCGGGAGTTCGGTGATGCCGGGAACCAACTCGTGGGCGTCGCGCAGCAGCTCGTACACCCCGCCCGCGGTGACCGTCGTGTCCCAGCCGAGTTCCTCGCTGGTGGCGCCGACGACGAGTTCGCCGTTCTCGCGCGGGACCAGGTACACGTGGCTGCCGCGCACGACGGCCCGTACGGTCCGGGACAGGAACGGCCCGTACCCGGGCGGCACGGTCAGCCGCAGCACCTGCCCCTTCACCGGCCTTACCGGAGCCGCCACCTCCGGCGGTACGCCGGCCAGCCGGCCGCTGAGCGACCCCGCGGCCAGCACCACCTGGTCGGCGCGCGGTTCCGTACCGTCGTCGAGCCGTACCCCGACGGCCCGGTCGGCGGCGGTGAGCAGCCGCTCCGCGCTCGCCCGGCGGATCTCCACCCCGGCGCGCTCGCAGGCCGCCAGCAGCGCGGCCGCCAGCCGGCGCGGGTCGACCTGGTGGTCGCCGTCCACGCGCAGGCCGCCGCGGACGCCCGGGGCCAGCATCGGCTCCAGGCGGCGGCACTCGCGGCCGGTGAGCCACTCGGACTCCAGGCCGCAGCGGCGCTGGAGCGCGTGCAGCTCGCGCAGGTGGAGCCGGTCGTCGGCGTCGAGGGCCACGGCGAGGGTGCCGCAGGCGCGGTAGCCGATGTCCATCCCGCCGCTGGCGTCGGCCAGTTCGGCGGCGAACTCCGGGTAGCGGGCGGCGGAGGCGAGGTTCAGCCCGAGCAGGGTCTCCTCGCCGTAGTGCAGTTCGGTGACGGCGGCGAGCATGCCGGCCGCGACCTGGGCGGCGCCGCCGCCGGGTGCCGGGTCGACGAGTGCGGTGCGCAGCCCGCGCCGGGCCGCCTGCCAGGCTGTGACCAGGCCGATGATGCCGCCCCCGATGACGAGGACGTCGGATCCCGTGTCGGATTTGTTCCGAGATGAGTGCATGGGCGTCCAGCCCCTCCCTTCGCCGGCATGACCCGGATCAGGTTCGTACGGTCGGAGGCCGTCCAGCCTCCCTCTCAGTCCGGTGCGCCCGGACTCCCGCGATAGGTACGGTGGCCAGACTAACCCCGGCGTCGGTGCCGGGTAAGGCTGCCTTCCCCGGCCACTATTCCTGACGGAGTGTCAGATGATTAGGGTGGGCTGGATGAGCGAGCAGACGGAACAGACTCAGAGCGGTGTCGTCATCGTCGGTGCCGGAATGGCCGGGGTGCAGACGGCCGTCGCACTGCGGGAGCGGGGATGGACCGGCCCCGTGACCCTGCTGGGCGCCGAGCCGCACCAGCCGTACGACCGACCGCCGCTGTCGAAGGCGGTGCTGCTCGGCAAGGCCGAGGATTCCGCGTTCGACGTGGACTTCGAGGGCCTCGGCATCGAGCTGCGGCTCGGCGTGGAGGTCACCGGGCTGCGGGCCGCCGAGCGCGAGCTGGACACCGAGGCGGGCCCGGTCCCGTACGAGGTGCTCGTGCTGGCGACGGGCGCGGAGCCGCTGACGCTGCCCGGGTCGGAGGGGATCCCCGGCGTGCACCTGCTGCGCACGCTGGACGACGCGGCGCGGCTGCGGCCGGTGCTGGCGGCGGCGCCGGCGACCGTGGTCGTGGGGGCCGGCTGGATCGGGGCGGAGTTCGCCACGGCCGCGCGGGAGGCGGGCTGCGAGGTGACGGTCGTCGAGGCGGCGGACCGGGTGCTCGCGGGCGCGCTGCCGGCGGAGGTCGCGGCTCCGATGGCGCGGTGGTACGAGGAGGCGGGGGCCTCGCTGCTGACCGGCGCGCGGGTGGCCTCGGTGGAGGCGGGCCGGGTCGCGCTGGCCGACGGGCGCTCGCTGGAGGCGGGCGCGGTGGTCGTCGGCATCGGGGCCCGCCCCGCGACGCGCTGGCTCGCGGGCTCGGGCGTCGAGCTGGGCCCGGACGGCTCGGTCACGGCGGACGCGTACCTGCGGACGTCCCTGCCGGGGGTCTGGGCGGTGGGCGACTGCGCCTCGTTCCCGTCGGCCCGCTACGGGGAGCGCCTCCTGGTCCACCACTGGGACAACGCCCTTCAGGGCCCTCGCTCCGTCGCGGCGAACATCCTGGCGGGGGAGCCGGCCCAGGTCTACGACCCGGTGCCGTACTTCTGGTCGGAGCAGTTCGGCCGTTTCGTGCAGTACGCCGGGTACCACGGCGGGGCGGACGAGCTGATCTGGCGCGGCGACCCGGCCGACCCCGCCTGGTCGGTGTGCTGGCTCCGGGGCGGAGCCCTGGTGGCGATCCTCGCGGTGGGCCGCCCCCGCGACCTGGCCCAGGCCCGCCGCCTGATCGAATCGGCCACGCCCGTCTCCCCGGCCGCCCTGTCGGACCCGTCCACCCCCGTCAAATCCGCCACCCTCTGACCCGCCCGGGCTGAGCCCACGGGGCCGGAAGACCCGGCCCCGCCGACGCCGCGGGCGGGCACCCGGTCCGGGGCCTGGGGCGGGGCCCGGACCCCGGACGGGGTGGTCCAGGTACCGGCGGCGAGTCCGAGGTGGCAGGCTTGGGTCCGTGACCGAGATTGACGCAAAGATCGATGCCCTTGTCCCCGACTGGCTGTACCTCCCCGACATCGCCGAGATGCTCGACATCGAGGTGACACGGGTCCGCCAGCTGGTCAAGGAAGGTCAGCTGCTCGCCGTACGACGGGGCGAGAACCGTTCGCTCCAGGTGCCCGCCCCCTTCATCGACGGCGACAAGATCGTCAAGGGCCTGACCGGCCTGCTGACCGTGCTCCGCGACGACGGCTTCTCCGACGAGGAGATCCTGGAGTGGATGTTCACCCCGGACCCCACCCTGCCCGGCACCCCCGCGCAGGCGCTGAGCGAGAATCGCGGCACGGAGGTGAAGCGCCGCGCTCAGGCGCTCGCCCTCTGACCTGATCCGCATCCGCTCCACCGCGGTGTACGGGCCGAGCGCGCGGGCCCGTACGCCGCCACCACCACGGGGGGTAACCCATGCAGCAGCTGTCCGACGCCCGGCTCTACCTCTGCACGGACGCCCGCAAGCGGCAGGGTGACCTCCCCGAGTTCCTCGACGCCGTCCTCGCCGGCGGAGTGGACATCGTCCAGCTCCGCGACAAGGGCATGGAGGCCGGCGAGGAGCTCGAACACCTCCGGGTCTTCGCCGACGCGGCCCGCCGCCACGGCAAGCTGCTCGCCGTCAACGACCGCGCCGACGTCGCGCACGCCATCGGCTCCGACGTCCTGCACCTCGGCCAGGGCGACATCCCGGTGCCGGCCGCCCGCGCGATCCTCCCCGGGGCCGTCCTCATCGGACGCTCCTGCCACGCGGAATCCGAGGTCGACGCCGCCGTCGCCGAGCCCGGCGTGGACTACTTCTGCACCGGCCCCTGCTGGCCCACCCCCACCAAGCCCGGCCGCCACGCCCCCGGCCTCGACCTCGTCCGGTACACCGCGGCGCTCGCCCAGGACCGGCCCTGGTTCGCGATCGGCGGCATCGACGGCACGAATCTGGACGAGGTCCTCGACGCGGGCGCCACTCGCGTCGTCGTCGTACGCGCCGTCACCGAGGCCTCCGACCCCGGCGCCGCCGCCGCCGACCTGGCCAAGCGGGTCCGCGCCCGCCTCCCGTAGGACCCGCCCGCCCGGCTCCCCGTAGGTGTCCAAAAACGTGTCCAATGGGTGGACGTCGCTTCGGCGTGCGCCGGGCCGCGTCTAACCTGCCGGTATGGCCCTTGGTACCGCTTCCACCTGGTCGGACCGTGCACACACGGTCCGCGATCTCCTCGCGTCCGGGAGCTCGTACTCGTTCGAGTTCTGGGCCCCCAAGACCGAGAAGGGCGAGCGCAACCTCTGGGAAGCGCTCCGCCGGATCGAGGCGGTCGCCCCGAGCTTCGTCTCCGTCACGTACGGAGCCGGCGGCTCCACCCGCGGCGGCACCGTCCGCGCCACCGAGCAGATCGCCGCGGACACCACGCTGACCCCGGTCGCTCACCTCACCGCCGTCGACCACTCCGTCGCCGAGCTGCGCCACGTCATCGGCCAGTTCGCCGACGCCGGCATCCGCAACATGCTCGCGCTGCGCGGGGACCCGCCGGGCGACCCCATGGCGCCCTGGGTGAAGCACCCCGAGGGCGTGGACTACGCCGCCGACCTGGTCCGCCTCCTCAAGGAGTCCGGCGACTTCTGCGTCGGCGTCGCCGCCTTCCCCGAGATGCACCCGCGTTCGCAGGACTGGGACACGGACATCCGGCACTTCGTGGACAAGTGCCGCGCGGGCGCCGACTACGCGATCACCCAGATGTTCTTCCATCCGGAGAATTATCTGCGGCTGCGCGACAGCGTCGAGAAGGCGGGCTGCGAGACCCCGATCATCCCCGAGGTCATGCCTGTTGTGGGAATCAAGCAGCTCGACCGGCTGCCCCAACTGAGCACCGCGGTCTTCCCCGACGCCGTGAAAGAGCGCATGCTCGCGGTCAAGGACGACGCGGCCGCTGTACGCTCCATTGGCATCGAGTTCGCCACGGAGTTCTGCGCGCGGCTGCTGTCCGAGGGTGTCCCGGGACTGCACTTCATCACGCTGAACAATTCCACGGCGACTCTCGAGATCTACGAGAACCTGGGCCTGCACCAGCGGGCCTGATCGGCCGTCCCCCAATTCCCGTGTCGACGGCCGTACCGAGAGGGGCCACGCATGGGAATGACGGTCCTCTACATCGCGTTCGGTTTCGTCGCGTTGTGGCTGCTTGCCGAGGTCCTGATGCAGTACAAGGCCCGGCTGCGCTGGCGCCTGCTCGCCTTCGCCGGCTTCCTCGGTGTGGTTGCCGGCGTGGTGCTGCCGTCCGTGCTGGTCATCGCGGTCGGCGCGGCCGCGTTCGCCGTCGGCCAGACCCTGGTGACGCTGTCCTTCCGCAAGGGCTTCGTGGCCGGCTGGGCGCTGCGCCGCGGCGGTGAGCCCGTACGGCAGACCGGACGCCGCCGGGCCGGAGGCGCGGCCCGCCCGGAGCCCGCGCTGGAGGTCACCGCGCTGGAGTACGGGCCCGACGCCGGCTCCGCCGACCCGGACGCGGACGACGCCGCCGAGGACGTGTTCAGGGCCGGCAAGGCCGCCAAGGGCGCGAAGGCCCCGGACGCCGACGAGGTCTACAGCCCGCAGCCGCTGCCCGAGGACACCGGTTCGTACGGGATACAGAGCTTCGCCCCGACCGCCGACGCCGGGCAGACGGCCGCGTTCGCCTCGCCGTTCACCACGGCCGAGCAGGACGCCCACCAGTACGCCGCCTACTACGACCAGCAGAACCAGGGCGGTTACGGCTACGGCAACGGCTACCCGGCGGACGGCCAGCAGGTCTACGCCGCCTACTCGGACCCGTACATCGGCACCGGCGGCGGTGTCGCCCCGCAGCAGCCCTACTACGACGGCGGGTACGCCCCGTACGCGGGCCAGGCCCCGGACCCGTACGCCGGCGCCCAGCAGCAGTACTCCATGGACACCCCGCCCGGCGGGATCTGGGTGCCGCAGCAGCGGGACGCCGCGCAGCCCTACCCGGGCGGCCAGGAGCAGGACCCGTCCGCGTACCCCCAGGAGCAGCCGCAGGGCTACCCGTACCAGGGCGGCACGGGGGAGTACGAGCAGTACCGCTACTGAGCGGCCCTCACCTCACCGGGGCCCCGCCGGGATCGGCGGGGCCCCGGGACCCGGGCCCCGGCCCCCCGAGGTCACTGCGAGCCGCGGAAGTCCGCGCCCTCCACGATCAGCCCCGCCACCAGCGCCCCGGTCATCCCGGCGTGCGCGAGCCCGCCGCCCGGGTGCGCCCAGCCGCCCGCCAGGAACAGCCCGGGCAGGGCGGTGGCGTTCCCCTGGTGCAGCAGCCGGCCCCCGGCCCCCGCGACGGCGGGCGGGGGCACCGCGCCGCCTACCGCGCCCGTGGCCCGCGCGACATCGGCGGGGGTGCGGAGCTCCTGCCACAGCAGCCGCCCGCGCAGCCCGGGCACGGCCCGCCCGGCGGCGGCGAGCAGCTCCTCGGTGTAGCGGCCCACCAGCGCGGTGTCCGACCAGTCCAGCACCCCCTGGGGGGCGCACACGGCGCTCACCGTGACGGCCTCGTGGTCCGCGTCGGGCCGGGTCGCCGGGTCGTCGGGCCGCAGCACCGTCACCGTCGGGTGCTCGGCGTGCTCCCCGGCGAAGGCGGCCCGGGCCTCGGCGGCGAGGCTCGGGGAGTGGACGACGGTGCGGTGCGCGGCGTCGGCGGGGCGGGCGCCGCGCAGGGCGAGGAAGAGGGTGATCCGGCTGGGCACGCCGGGTCCCCGGGCGGGGACGGCGTCGGCCGGCCGCGGCACGGTGCCGGGCGGCAGCTGCCTCGGGTCGATCCCGCAGACCACGAAGTCGGCGGCGACCTCGGAGCCGTCGGCCAGCAGCAGCCCGGCCGCCCGGCCGTCGCGGACCAGCACGTCCCGTACCGCGCCGTTGAACTCGAAGGCGACCTTCCGCTCCAGGCAGCGCTCGTGGACGGCGGTGGCCAGCGCGCGC
Source organism: Streptomyces sp. NBC_01551 (assembly GCF_026339935.1). NCBI lineage: Bacteria > Bacillati > Actinomycetota > Actinomycetes > Kitasatosporales > Streptomycetaceae > Streptomyces > Streptomyces sp. NBC_01551. The sequence continues at coordinate 1,578,347 of NZ_JAPEPX010000001.1, read as the reverse complement.
ATGCCGCCGCGGACGTACCAGCTGCCGAAGGTCTGCTCCATGTACGGAACGACGGTCGCGGCGGCCGGGGTGGCGTCGGGGGCCAGGCCGTGGGCGAGCACCGGGCTCTCCAGCAGGCCCGCGAGTTCCCCGCCCAGCTCGCGCTCGGCCACCTCGGCAAGCGTCGGCGGGCGGCGGCGCAGCAGGCCGCTCTTGCGGAGCGCGGGGTACGGATCGCCGCCCAGCACCTGCCAGTCGGGGCGCAGCGGCTCCTCCAGCAGCGGGCGGCGGGTGGCGTCCCAGGCGTCGCGGGCCCGGCCCAGGACCGCGCTCCAGCGCTCGCCGGCGCCCGCGCCGAAGGCCTCGTCGATGACGGCGGCCGCGCCGCCGCGCGAGACGTTGGGCAGGGTGACCACGGTGCCGTCGGGCAGCAGGTGCCGTACGGCGGGATCCACCTGGACCAGCTCGACGCACTCCTCCAGGGGCCGCTTGCCGGTCTTCACGAAGAGGTCGCGGTAGACGGCGGGCAGGTGCAGCAGCCCGGGGCCCGTGTCGAAGGCGAAGCCCTCGCGCTCGTACCGCCCGACCGAGCCGCCGTAGGTGCTCCCGCGCTCGTACACCGTCACCTGGTGGCCCGCCACGGCCAGCCGGGCCGCCGTCGCCATCGCGCCCATGCCGGCGCCGATCACCGCAATTCGTGCCATGCGGCCGAGCCTATCGAGCGGGGCGGGCCGGGAACGACCCAGGTCAGTGGGGTGGCCACCCGGTGGTCCCGGTGGGCTCGCGGGCTTCGGCCGCCAGGTGTCTCTCCTCGCGGCGCTGGGCCCGGCGGCGCAGGAAGCGCCGGATCCGGGTCCACAGGAAGACCAGCGCGGTGATGCCGAGGGCCAGCAGCACGGCCGCGATGATCGCGGCGACCTGTGGGTTGAACATCGCGAACGTCACGAGCCCGGCCACGCCGAGGTCCTCGGCGATGCTCATCCCCACGTTGGTGAACGGCTCCGGAGACGTGTTGATCGCCATCCTGGTACCGGCCTTGACGAAATGGCTGGCCAGCGCGGTGGAGCCGCCGATCGCCCCGGCCGCGATGTCGGAGAGCGAGCCGCTCTGCCCGGCCAGCAGCGCGCCGATCACCGCACCGGCCAGCGGCCGGACGACGGTGTGGACCGCGTCCCATATCGAGTCGACGTACGGGACCTTGTCGGCCACCGCCTCGCAGAGGAACAGGACGGCCGCGACGATCAGCACGTCGGTACGTTGCAGCGATGCCGGGACGTCGTCGGACAGTCCGGTCGCGCCGAAGATGCCGAGCAGGAGGACCACGGCGTATGCGTTGATCCCACTGGCCCAGCCGCTGGTGAAGACCAGGGGGAGCACACTCACCTGATCATCATGCCGCAGAAGGCGGGGATCAGGCAGACGTACGACGGGAAGCGGGCCGGAAGAAGCGCGTGAGGGGACGGCCGCCGCCCGGCAGCCGTCCCCTCACCGAAATCCGCAGGGCCTACTGCCCGTGTTCATCGCGGCGGCGCTGCCACCGTTCCTCGATCCGGGTCATCATCGACCGACGCTGCCGGTTGTGCCCGTGGGCCGAACCGCTTGAACTGCCGGAGACGGGCTGTTCGCCGGGCTTGGGTGCCTTGCGCCAACCAGTGACCACGAGAGCCGTGCAGCCCAGCATGACGAGGAATCCCACCACGCTGACCCAGAGCACGCTCTGCCAGATCACACCGGTCATGAGGAGCGCGATACCCACCACAATGCCTGCGACTGCCATGTAGACCCGTCGCCGGGTGTACGTGCGCAGCCCGCTTCCCTCAAGCGCTGTCGCGAACTTGGGATCTTCGGCGTACAGCGCTCGCTCCATCTGCTCGAGCATTCGCTGCTCGTGCTCCGAGAGCGGCACGGGAGTCCTCCTCATCCGTCGGTCGCGGGGGGTAGCGACCAGGGGTCCCCTTCAGGATAGGCGGGGAATCGCCCCCGTGACACCCGCCCTCTACGCCACGTTCTGAAAAAGCACCGCGACGATCCGTACCGCCGAAAGGCGCGGTCACTGAGGCGGTTATTCCCCAATGACCCGGCCGCCATGCCGGTCGGTGTCCCCGATCATACGGGTCCGACCGGCGGAGCGGAGGGTGTACGGCCGACTCGGTGCGGTGCAGCGTCGCAGATCAGGCGGGCTTCTCGCCAAGGACGTGCAGTTGCGTCGCGACCGCGTGGAAGGCGGGCAGCTCGGCGGCGGCCTCCTCCAGACGCAGCAGCGCCTCGACCGCGCCGGGCTCGGTGTCCACCAGGACCCCCGGAACCAGGTCGGCGAAGATCCGGACGCCGTGCACCGCGCCGACCTCCAGGCCGGCGCCGCCGACCAGCTCGGCGAGCTGCTCGGCGGTGAAGCGCCGGGGCACCGGATCGCCGGAGCCCCAGCGGCCGGCCGGGTCGGTCAGCGCCGTGCGGGCCTCGGTGAAGTGGCCGGCCAGCGCGCGGGCCAGCACGGCCCCGCCGACACCGGCGCCGAGCAGGCTGAGGATGCCTCCGGGGCGCAGGGCCGCGTACGCGTTGGCGACGCCCTCGGCCGGGTCGTCCACGTACTCCAGCACGCCGTGGCAGAGCACCACGTCGTACGCGTCGCGCTCGACGACGTCCAGCAGGCCCTGCGCGTCGCCCTGCACACCGCGGACCAGGTCGGCGACGCCGGCCTCGGAGACCCGGCGCTCCAGTCCGAACAGCGCGTTCGGGCTGGGGTCGACCACGGTGACGCGGTGGCCCAGCCGGGCCACCGGGACGGCGAACTTGCCGGTGCCGCCACCGGTGTCCAGTACGTCGAGCACGTCCCGCCCGGTCGCCTTCACCCGGCGGTCGAGGGCCTCCTTGAGGACCTCCCACACCACAGCGGTGCGAAGGGAGGCGCGGGGGCGGGAAGTGTCCGACACGGCTGATGGCTCCTCGGCGCGGTAAGGGTGAGCGGTCCGGGCCCCACCCTATTCCCTTGGGGCTGCCATGCCGGTCACGCCGGGGTCGCGGCCCGACCGGCACGGCACCTGCGCGCCTTCGGCCCTCTCACCCCGCGCTGGGGCGCTCCGGACGCGGGATCGGCAAGGCCGGGGCGGCCGGCGGGCGCAGGGCGAGCATCCGCTCCACCAGCCGCACGAACATCGCGACTTCGCGCACCAGGTCGTCGGCCTCCCGCGCGGTCGCCGCACCCGGTATGCCCGCTTCGGCCCGGGCCCGGCGGGCCGCGCCGGACGCGAACAGCGCGCTCCACTCCGTCAGCTCCGGTGCTATCTCCGGCAGTACCTCCCAGGCGGGCCGGATCCGGGGCCGCCGCCGCGGGTTGACCGGCTCGGGCCGCCCGCGCGCGGCCAGCACGGCGGCGGCGGCGCGCAGCGCCGCGAGGTGCGCGGTGGCGTACCGCTCGTTGGAACCGGGCAGTTCCGCCGCCTCGGCCAGGCCGCCGCGGGCCTTGGCGAGCAGATCGAGGGCAGCCGGCGGGGCCGCCGACTTCCGCGGGACGGGGTGGACAGGGGACGGGGACGGTGTGGCCATGACGAACCTCCTGTCGATGCGTGGTGCTGTCGCGATGCCTTGTGTGGTGCGTTGTGCCGTGTTGCGTGGATCCATCGTGACGTGCCCCACTGACAATCGCTCTGACCTGCGGTTTCGCCCTGTCTGTCCGAGTAACTTCCCCCCGGGGCGCGGCAAGTGCGTCCGAAGGTGCTAGTTTTTGAACTGACCAGTCAGTTCAAAAGGGAGGGGTCGGCGTGGACAGCCCGCACGGCGCGGCAGTCAAAGCCGAGGACTTCGGACTCAAGGGCCCGCGCGGCTGGGTGTTCCGGAACGTCGGGATCGACGCGGCGCCAGGCTCGCTCATCGCGGTCGAAGGTCCCTCGGGCAGCGGCCGGACCTGCCTGCTCCTGGCCCTCACCGGCCGGATGAAGGCCACCGCCGGCCACGCCGAGGTCGGCCGCCACCGCCTGCCGAAGAAGATGGCCGCGGTCCGCCGCGTCACCGCCCTCGGCCCGGTCCCCGGGGTCAACGACCTCGACCAGGCCCTCACCGTCGCCGAGCAGCTGCGCGAGGGCGCCCTGCTCCAGCGCCGCTACGACGGCCCGGTCCGCGCCCTGCTCCGGCCGCGCGGCGAGCGCCGCACCTCCACCGCCGCCCGGATCGAGGAGGCCCTGGCCATCGCCGGCCTGGACCTCGCGACCCTGCCCAAGGGGCCCCGTACCTCCGTACGCGACCTGGAGCGGCTGGAATCCGTACGCCTGCACGTGGCCATCGCACTGCTCGGCAACCCGCGCCTGCTGGCCCTCGACGACCTGGACCTCAAGCTCTCGGACGCCGAGCGCGCCGAGGCCTGGACCCTGCTCCGCGAGATCGCCGCACGCGGGACCACCGTCATCGCGGTGTGCAGCGAGGCCCCGCAGGACGCCACCGTGCTGCGCACCGGCCCCCCGGCCAAGACCGAGCCGCCCACGTCGGCCCCCGCACCCACCGCCGAGCCGGAGCGCGCCGAGGCCGAACCCGAAGCCGAAACCGGACCCGAGGCCGACGAAGCCAAGGCCGAAACTGCACCCGAAGCCGAAGCCGAAGCCGAAGCCGAAGCCGAAGCCGAAGCCGAAGCCGACACGCAAACGAAGCCGATCAAGAACACGAAGGGGACGGACGATGCGCTCGCCGAAGCTCGCCGCGCTTGAGCTGAAGCGGTTCGGGCGGGGAAAGCTCCCCCGGGCCGCCCTCGTCGCGCTGCTCCTGCTGCCGCTGCTCTACGGCGCGCTGTACCTCTGGTCCTTCTGGGACCCCTACGGCCGCCTCGACAAGGTGCCCGTCGCCCTCGTCAACGCCGACAAGGGCGTCACCGTGGACGGCAAGCGCATCGACGCCGGCGACGACATCACCAAGAAGCTGCGCGACAGCCGTACCTTCGACTGGCGCGAGGTCAGCGCCGCCGAGGCGGCCAAGGGCCTGGAGGACGGGAAGTTCTACCTCTCCCTCACCATGCCCGCCGACTTCAGCGAGAAGATCGCCTCCAGCTCCGGCGAGGACCCCACCACCAGCGCGCTCCAGGTCCGCACCAACGACGCGAACAACTACGTCGTCGGCTCGATCTCCCGCACCGTCTTCTCCGAGGTCCGCTCGGCGGCGTCCACCAACGCCTCCCGCAACTTCCTCGACAAGATCTTCGTGTCCTTCTCCGACCTGCACGACAAGACGGCCGAGGCCGCCGACGGCGCCGACCAGATCAAGGACGGGGCCGGAAAGGCCCAGAAGGGCGCCAAGGACCTCGCCGAGGGCCTCGACACGGCCAAGCAGAAGTCCGGCGAGCTCACCAGCGGGCTGAAGCAGCTCAACTCGGCCGCCGGACAGCTGAAGACCGGTTCCCGGACCATCGCCGACGGCACGCAGAAGCTCGCCGACAAGATCGACGGCGTCGCCGGCAAGGCCCGCCCCTTCATCGAGGACCCCAAGCAGCTCGCCGACACCGCCGTACTGGTCGCCGACACCGCCAAGGTCACCAGGAACCACCTCGACAAGTTCGCCGAGAAGGCGCCCGGCGCCGCCCGCGTCTCGCAGCTCCTCGCGACCCGGACCGCCGCGGATTACAACGACCTGTGCGCCCCCGGGACCAAGCTGACCCCCGAGGCCTGCGACCGGCTGAAGAAGACCAAGGACCTCGCCGCCGAGGCCGCGCTGCTCAGCGGTGACGTCAGCAAGCTGGTCAAGGACTCGAACGGCGACCTCGACAAGCTCCGCAAGCAGCTGACCGAACTGGAGAAGGAGGCCCGCGCGCTCGCCGTGAAGGCCCCCGCCCTCAACTCCGACCTGGCCGCCGCCGTCAGCCAGGTCAAGACGCTCAACGACGGCGCCCACAAGGTCGCCTCCGGCATGGCCCAGCTCCACACCGGCCTCGGCACCGCCACCAGCGGCTCCGGCAAGCTCGGCGAGGGCGTCGGCAAGCTCGACGACGGTGCGCACACCCTGCACGGCGGCATGTACAAGCTCGTCGACGGCAGCGGCGACCTCGCCGACGGCCTGCACGACGGAGTCGGCCAGATCCCGGACTACGACGAGAAGCAGCGCGACACCCGCACCGAGGTCATGGCCGACCCGGTCAAGCTCGCCAACCAGTCCCTGCACAAGGCGCCCAACTACGGCACCGGGTTCGCCCCGTACTTCATCCCGCTCTCCCTCTGGGTCGGCGCGATGGTCGCCTACATGCTGATCGCCCCGATGAACAAGCGGGCCCTGGCCGCCGGCGCCTCGCCCTGGCGGATCGCCCTCGCGGGCTGGCTGCCGGTCGCCGGCCTCGGCGTCGCGCAGGTCGCCATGCTGATGTCCGTACTGCACTGGGCCCCGGGCCTCGGCCTGCAGATGGCGCACCCGGCGCTCACCATCGGCTTCCTGATGCTGGTCACCGGCTGCTTCGCGGCGATCGTGCAGTGGCTGAACGCCAAGTTCGGCGCGGCCGGGCGGATCCTGGTCCTCGCCGTCCTGATGCTCCAGCTGACTTCGGCGGGCGGTACGTACCCCGTGGAGACCAGCCCGGACTTCTTCAACGCGATCCACCCGTACCTGCCGATGTCGTACATCGTCGAGAGCCTGCGCCGGCTCATCACCGGCGGCGACCTCGCCCCCGTCTGGCAGGGCAGCGCGGTCCTGCTGGCCTTCACGTTGGGCGCCCTCGCCCTCACCGCGCTGGCCGCTCGCGGCAAGCAGGTGTGGACGATGGACCGACTGCACCCGGAACTGAGTCTGTAAGGAGGCGTTGACCTGTGAGAATCAGCGCCATGGAAAGCAGCAGCACCGGTACGGGTACCGGCAGCGGCCGACGGCAGGCCACCCGGCAGAAGCTCTACGAAGCGGCTGTCACCCTCATCGCGGAGCAGGGCTTCTCGGCCACCACGGTCGACGAGATCGCCGAGCGGGCCGGGGTCGCCAAAGGGACGGTGTACTACAACTTCGCCAGCAAGACCGACCTCTTCGAGGAGCTGCTGCGGCACGGGGTCGGTCTGCTGACCGAGTCGCTGCGCACGGCGGCGCAGGAGACGGAGGCGCGGGGCGGGACCCGGGTCGAGGCGCTGGACGCGATGATCCGGGCGGGGCTCGTCTTCATCGACCGGTACCCGGCCTTCACGCAGCTGTACGTCGCCGAGCTGTGGCGCACCAACCGGGCGTGGCAGTCCACGCTGATGGTGGTCCGGCGGGAGGCGGTGGCGGTCGTGGAGACCGTGCTGCGGGAGGGGGTCGAGCGGGGTGAGCTCAGCGCGGAGATCGACGTGCCGCTGACCGCTGCCGCGATGGTGGGGATGGTGCTGGTGGCGGCGCTGGACTGGCAGTCGTTCCAGAGCGAGCGCTCGCTGGACGACGTGCACTCGGCGCTGTCGCTGCTGCTGCGGGGGAGGGTGAGCGGGAGCCGCTGACGTACCCCGGTCGGCGGTGCCGCGGGGCGGCCGGGCCGGATAGAACTGGGAACTGAGTATCCGTACCTAGGCGCGGAAATGAGTACGCGTACGGATGGGCTCCCACCTGCGGGAACGCCAGACTGGGGGACGACGGACAGGGGCCTTCGGCCCGCACCGCGGACACGGGGCCGCGGAGCGGGCCGGGGCCTCGTCCCTCGCCGGGGAGGACAACGCCGGGCGACGAGGCTCCAGGGGGAACGAGCCGCGCCGCCCGGCGTTCGCGTTTCCCCGCCTCAAACGCCAAACGGGGCTGGAAGATCCAGCCCCGTTTGGCGTTTTCGAAGACCGGGTCCCGACGGGGTCCCGGGTCAGCCGCGGCTCCGCAGGGGGAGGCGGAGGGCGGACAGGCGGGTCGCGGTCGCCGTCGTGACCGCGGACCAGCGGGCCGAGGCCGCCCAGGCGACTCGCGCCGTCGAGCGGGGGAACAGCCGCGCGCGCAGGCGCGCCGGCCGGGAGAGGGCCGCGAGGAGGGCCCCCCGGGTCAGCAGGACGTCGTCCGCCAGGCCCGGGTAGGAGGCGTCCGCCCCGGCCGGGGCGTACAGCGTCCGCTCCACGGCCCCCGCGACCCGGTGCACCGCGGCCCCGGCCTCCGCGTCCAGCAGGCCCAGCTCCACGACCCGCGCCGCCGCACCCCGGGGCGACAGCGACTCGTCGGGCGCGATGCCCACGTCCCACGCCGCATCCCCCAGCTCGCGCCAGGCCTCCAGCACCGACCCCGCGGCCAGCCGCCGCCCCCGTACCCGCGTCCGCCACAGCAACGGCAGCAGCGGCAGCCCCAGCAGGGCGACCCCGCCCGCGACCCAGCCCAGCACCGCGAGCACCGAAGGCCCGCCCGCGCCCGGACCGGCCTGCTGCGACAGCGCCGGCCCCCCGCACTCGCCGAGCTTCTTCAGCTCCGGCGGGCAGTCGTCCGCCTTCGACGGCGCCGCGTTCGGCTCCGACGCACTCGCCGACGGCAGCGCCGCCGGCGCCGACGGCCGGCTCGACGGAGCCTGCTCCCGCGTGTAGTCCGGGATCGAGATCCCGGAGCGCGGCGTCGGCTCGAACCGGGTCCAGCCCACGCCCTCGAAGTACAGCTCCGGCCAGGCGTGCGCGTCCCGCATCGACACGTTCCAGGTGCCGTCCGACTGTCGCTCGCCCGGCGTGAACCCGACCGCGACCCGGGCCGGGATCCCCAGCGCACGCGACATCGCCGCCATCGAGAACGCGAAGTGGATGCAGAAGCCCTCCTTGTCCTCCAGGAACCGGGCCACGGCCTGCGACCCCGTACCCGAGGCGGTCCGCGTGTTGTAGCGGAACCCACCGCTCACGGCGAAGTAGTCCTGCAGCTTCACCGCCCGCGTGTAGTCGTCCTTCGCGCCCCGTACGACCTTGCGGGCCGTGTCCGCGACGACCGGCGGCAGGTTGTCCGGCAGCTTCGTGTACTCGGCGCGGATCGTGTCGCTCGCCGCCGGCGCGCTCTGGAGCTGGCGCACCGTCGGCCGCAGCAGCATGCTGCGCACCGTGTACTGCGCGCCCTGCACGTTCTGGAACTTGTCCTTGCCGAGCTGGTCCCCGACCAGGGTCCGGCCAGCCTGCTCGAAGCGCCACTTCCCGCCGATGTCCACCCCGGTCGCCGGGTACGGCATCGGCAGGTAGCGCTGTACGTAGGTGTCCGACGCCGAGAAGGTGGTGCGCACCTCGGTCGCGGAGGCCCGTACCTGATCGCCCAGCCCCGGCGGGTTCGGCAGCCGCTCCGGGACGTCGCTCAGCGGCCGCCCGGAGGCCTCCCACTTGACCCCGTTGAACTCGTCGAGCGCCAGGATCCGCACGTACTGGTCCGCGACCTGGCCGCTGTCCGTGCGGTACTTCAGCACCACCCGGTTGTCCTGCGCGTTCAGGCTGCTCTGCAGCGAGACCAGCGGGTTGACCGCCGAGATGGTCCCGCCGCCCGAGCCGTTGCCGCCGGCCTCGCCCGAGCCCCGGCCGCCGAGCAGGCCGTCGCCGAGCGCCGGCAGCGCCAGCGGCACGGCCAGCGCCAGGCCCAGGGCCAGCACGCCGATCCGCCGCCCGGTGCGTACGGGCGCCACGGCCTGGCCGCCGCCGCCCGCGCCGCCCCCGTAGCCGGAGGCGGCCGACACCCGGTCGCGCGGGGCAGCACCGAAGACCCGGCCCCACTGGGCGAGCCGGTCGCGGCCCTCCGCCAGCAGCAGCAACAGGTAGCCGGTGCCCGCCAGCAGGAACGAGAACCAGGAGCCGTCGTGGTCGGCGGCCAGACCGGCGGCCACCGAGTAGAGCGCGAGCAGGGGCAGCCCGGCCGCGGCGGCCGTGCGCAGCGTCACCGCCAGCAGGTCCACGAGCAGCCCGATCAGCAGCACCCCGGCCAGCAGCAGCAGCTTGATGCCGTCCGTCAGGGGAGCCGGTATCGCGTACTCGCCGACGTCCTGGACGCCCCGGCCGAACAGCGCGCCGAAGTCGGTCACCAGATAGGCCAGCGGCCCGCTCCCGGTGGACTCGCCCTTCCCCGCGAACAGGAAGACGAGGAGCAGCAGCGACACCAGCAGCTGCGCGGCCACGGTCAGCGACCGCGCCAGCGGCACCCGCCGGGCCCCGGCGCCCACCGCGGCCTGCACGGCCAGCAGCAGCGCCGCCTGCGCGATCCACGTGTTCGACTCGACCAGCCCGGCCAGCGACCAGGAGGTCAGCAGCGTCGCCAGCGCCGCGAAAAGCGTCAGTCTCGCGCGCCCGCTCATCCCCAACCTCCGGAAGTACCCGTGCCGAGCGGAGCGTTCCCGGCCTGCCGCCACAGCTCGCCGAAGGCGACCCCGGGCGGGGCGGCCAGCGCCGTCCAGCCGGCGTCGCGCAGCCTGCGCAGCCGTTCCTCCAGCGGGGGCAGCGCGTGCTCCTGCGCGGGCCGCCCGGACCAGGTCGCGGAGTCCAGTACGAAGGCCACCGCACCGCCCGCCCGCTGGCGCATCTTCGCCGCGAGCTCCGTCTGTACGTCGTCCAGATCGCCGAAGAAGCCGATGAGGAGCCCGTCGGAGCCGGCTCCCCCGAGCGCTCCGCCCGCCCCGCGGACCGCGTCGTAGGCCCGCGACAGCCCGGCTCCGTCGGAGTGGCCGACCACAGCCAGGGTGTCCATCATCAGCCCCGCCGCCACGGCGGACTCCTGCCCGCCGGCGGAGAAGCCGCCGCCGCCGTCGCCGGGCACCGAATCGCCGGTGTCGGTCAGCAGCCGCACCGAGAAGCCCTGTTCCAGCAGGTGCGTCAGCGTGGAGGCGGCGCCGGAGACGGCCCATTCGAACGCGGAATCCGGCCCGGCTCCCTCGAAGGCGAGCCGGCGGGTGTCGAGCAGGACGGTGGCCCGGCTGCGCTGGGGCTGCTCCTCGCGGCGCACCATCAGCTCGCCGTAGCGGGCGGTGGAGCGCCAGTGCACCCGGCGCAGGTCGTCGCCGCGCCGGTAGCCGCGCGGGATCACGTCGTCGTCGCCGGCCAGCGCCAGCGAGCGGCGGCTGCCGTCCCCGTAGCCGGAGGAATCGCCGGCCAGCCGGACCGGGGCCAGCTCCTCGGTGCGCGGGATGACGGTGAGGGTGTCGTACGTGCTGAAGGAGCGGGTCAGCTCGACCAGGCCGAAGGGGTCGCTCAGCCGCAGCTGGAGCGGGCCCAGCGGATAGCGCCCGCGCAGGTCGGAGCGGACCCGGTAGGACACCTCGCGGCGTCCGCCCGGCTCGACCCGGTCCAGCACGAAGCGGGGCCGGGGACCGAGGACGTAGGGCACCCGGTCCTGGAGCATCAGCAGGCCGGTCGGCACCCGCGAGGTGTTGTCCATCCGCAGCTGCACCCGGGCCTCGCCGCCCGCCGACACCCGCATCGGGGTCAGCCGGCGGCTGCCGGTGACCCGGTGGCGGGTGCGGTGCAGGGCGAGGACGCAGATCAGCGGCAGCGCCGCGAGCAGCAGCCCGACCCGCAGCAGTTCCTCCTGGCCGAGGACGTACGCGCACACGGCGGCGGCGATCCCGGCGGCCACGAAGGAGCGGCCGCGCGTGGTCAGCCCGGACAACGACGAGCGCAGCCCGCCGGTGGGCCGGCCCCCGCCACCGGCGCCGCGCGGGGCACCGGCGCTCATCAGAAGCCCCGGGTGCCCGCGCCGGGCGGCATCTCGCCGCGGACGTGCGCGGCCGGGACGGGAGTGCGCTGGAGGATGTCTTGGACGACCTGCTCGGCGGTGCGCCGGTTCAGCTGGGCCTGCGCGGTGGGCAGCAGCCGGTGCGCGAGCACGGGCGCGGCCAGCGCCTGGACGTCGTCGGGCAGCACGTACTCGCGGCCGGAGAGGGCGGCGGAGGCCTTCACCGCGCGCAGCAGGTGCAGGGTGGCGCGGGGCGAGGCGCCCAGGCGCAGGTCCGGGTGGCTGCGGGTGGCGGAGACCAGGTCGACGACGTAGCGCCGGACGGGCTCGGCGACGTACACCTCGCGGACGGCCTCGATGAGCTTGACGATGTCGTGGGCGTGCGCGACGGCGGTGAGGTCGTCGAGCGGGGAGAGCCCGCCGTGCACGTCGAGCATCTGGAGCTCGGCCTCGGGGCTCGGGTAGCCGACGGAGACGCGGGCCATGAAGCGGTCGCGCTGGGCCTCGGGGAGGGGGTAGGTGCCCTCCATCTCCACCGGGTTCTGGGTGGCGACCACCATGAACGGGCTCGGCAGCGTGTACGTGGTGCCGTCGATGGTGACCTGGCGCTCCTCCATCGACTCCAGCAGCGCGGACTGGGTCTTGGGGGAGGCGCGGTTGATCTCGTCGCCGATGACGATCTGAGCGAAGATCGCGCCCGGCTTGAACTCGAACTCGCGGCGCTGCTGGTCGTAGATGCTGACGCCGGTGATGTCGGAGGGCAGCAGGTCCGGGGTGAACTGGATGCGCTGCACGGAACAGTCGATGGACTTGGCGAGGGTCTTGGCGAGCATGGTCTTGCCGACGCCGGGGACGTCCTCGATGAGCAGGTGTCCCTCGGCGAGCAGCACGGTCAGCGCCAGGCGGACGACCTCGGGCTTGCCCTCGATCACGCTCTCGACCGAGCGGCGGACCCGCTCCGCCGTGCTGGTCAGATCCGCGAGGCTCGCTCGGTCGTCATACGTCGTCACCTGGTTCTCCTCGGCCCTTTCTCAGGGCCGACGCCCTCGGCGCGTGCACGGCCCACCCCAAACACCTCTACGAACGCGGACGCCGCCCCGGAGGCTGTCCGGGTGACGTCTCTGCGCATTCTTGACGGCGCCCGGGGCCCGTGTCACTCAGGAGGCCGGATCGATCTCCCGCAGGAGCCCGGTGTGCACGTCGAAGACGAAGCCTCGCACATCGTCCGTGTGGGGGAGGAAGGGGTTGGTGCGCACGCGCTGCATGGACTGGCGAACGTCCTGGTCAACGTCGCGGAAGGCCTCCACGGCCCAGGCGGGGCGCTGGCCGACCTCGTCCTCCAGCTCGTGCCGGAAGTCCTCGGTCAGGCGTTCGAGTCCGCAGCCGGTGTGGTGGATGAGTATCACCGCGCGGGTGCCGAGGGCGCGCTGGCTGATGGTGAGCGAGCGGATGGTGTCGTCGGTGACGACTCCGCCGGCGTTGCGGATGGTGTGGCAGTCGCCGAGTTCCAGGCCGAGGGCGGCGTGCAGGTCGAGCCGGGCGTCCATGCAGGCCACGACGGCGACGTGCAGGACCGGCCGGGCGTCCATGCCCGGATCGGCGAATTCCGCGGCGTACTGCCGGTTGGCCTCGACCAGTCGGTCCGTGACGGTACGGCCGCTGGATGCCAGGGGAGCGGAGTCGGCGGGCAGGGATGCGGAGGTCGTCATGGGTACGACGTTAATGGTCACGGCTCGTTCGGGCACGGAGTGAGGGTGGACAAAGAAGGTCAACCGGCTTTGTTGTGAGCTAACCCACAGGAGTGAGGCGGGGGCGCCCGATCGGGTGATTCGCGGCATTTGTGGGTTCCCGGGGAGAGCGCCGCACGGCACGCGGGGCGGTTCGTTGACCGCGGCGACCGTTGCACTAAAGTGGCGCGAACCGGCCGGAGCCCGGCCCTACCGGCCGTCCGGCCCTTGGAAATCCTGGTAAAACTCCGCGTGCGCGGCGCGGCGTACGCCTGCCGCGCCGTTATCTGAGAGGGCGCTTTGACTAGCGAGTCCCGACATGTCCCGGTGATGCTCCAGCGGTGCCTGGACCTGTTGGCCCCGGCGCTGCAGAAGCCGGGGGCCGTCGTCGTCGACTGCACCCTCGGCCTCGGCGGCCACAGCGAGGCCCTGCTCACCCGGTTCCCCGAGGCCCACCTGATCGGCCTCGACCGCGACAAGGAGGCCCTGCGGCTCTCCGGCGAGCGGCTCGCGCCCTTCGGCGACCGGGCCACCCTGGTCCACGCGATCTACGCCGACCTCGCCGAGGTGCTCGACGGCCTGGGCATCCCGGCCGTCCAGGGCATCCTCTTCGACCTGGGCGTCTCCTCCATGCAGCTGGACGAGGCCGACCGCGGGTTCGCGTACGCGCAGGACGCGCCGCTGGACATGCGGATGGACCAGACGACCGGCATCAGCGCCGCGGAGGTCCTCAACACGTACGCCCCGGGCGAGCTCGTCCGCATCCTGCGCCAGTACGGCGAGGAGAAGCAGGCCAAGCGGATCGTGTCGGCGGTCGTCCGCGAGCGGGAGAAGGAGCCCTTCAGCAACAGCGCCCGGCTGGTGGAACTGATCCGGGACGCGCTGCCGCAGGCGGCGAAGCGGACGGGCGGCAACCCGGCCAAGCGGACCTTCCAGGCGCTGCGGATCGAGGTCAACGGCGAGCTGTCGGGCCTGGAGCGGGCCATTCCGGCCGCCGTGGACCGGATCGCGGTGGGCGGGCGGATCGCGGTGCTGTCCTACCACTCGCTGGAGGACAGGCTGGTCAAGCAGGTCTTCGCGGCGGGCGCGGCCTCGACGGCTCCGCCGGGGCTGCCGGTGGTCCCGGAGAAGTACCAGCCGAAGCTGAAGCTGCTTACGCGCGGCGCGGAGCTGCCGACGGAGGAGGAGATCGCCGAGAACCGGCGGGCCGCCCCGGCCCGGTTCCGCGGTGTCGAGCGCATCCGGGAGGCGCGGCTGTGACCAAACGCGGGGGTCGGCCGGGGAAGGCGGCGACTGCCGGGCAGGCTGCCCGGATGCCGTTCGTCCTGCTGGTGGTGGCGCTGCTGGGCGGCGGGCTGATCAGCCTGCTGCTGCTGAACTCCGCGCTGAACGAGGGCTCCTTCCAGCTGTCGAACCTGAAGAAGGAGACCACCGCGCTGACGGACGAGGAGCAGGCGCTCCAGCGGGACGTGGACGGATACTCGGCGCCGGACGCGTTGCAGCGGCGGGCGCACGAGCTGGGCCTGGTCCCCGGTGGCAGCCCGGTCTTCATCGGCCCGGACGGCAAGGTCGCCGGCGCGGCGGCGACCGCGTCGGAGCCCCCGCCGCCGTCGGCCCCGCCGTCCGCCCCGCCGTCTCCGCCGGGCTCGCCGGTCGCCTCCACGCCGGCCCCGAGCCCCACCCCCAGCCAGACCCCCGGAAGGTGACGCCGTGACCCGCCTCCGCGCCTCGATCTCCCCCGGGACCCCGGGCGCAGCCCGCCCCTGGGCCTCAGCCCCAGCCCCCGCGCCGCGAACGCCGGCGGGGCCGGAAGCGCCCTCCGGGCGATCCGGGAACGCCGGCCGGGGCGGCATCCCGAAAGCGACAGCGCCCGCCGGCACGGCGGTGGCGGCGTGAGCGGGGAGCGGCCGCGGCGGGTGCCGGGGCCGGCGCGGAAGGCGGTGGCGCCCCGCAGGCCCGCCCCCGCGCGGACCCCGCAGACGATCCGGCTCGGCAACCCCAAGCCCCGCCTGCGCCTCGTCAGCGTCGGCCTGACCCTCGTCATGCTCGCCTTCGTCGTCCGGCTCCTCCAGGTCCAGGCCGTCGACGCGTCCGCGTACTCCGCCAAGGCCTCCGAGAACCGCTTCGCCAGCCACACCCTGGCCGCCGAACGCGGGGAGATCACCGACCGCAAGGGCGTCGCCCTCGCCACCAGCGTCGACGCGTACGACATCACGGCCGACCCCAAGATGTTCACCCCGCAGGAGAGCAAGGCCCCCGACGCCCCCGAGCAGGCCGCCGCCCTCCTCGCACCCATCCTGGGCAAGGACGCCAAGGCGCTCACCAAGCTCCTCAAGAGCAAGAACACCCGCTACGTGATCCTGGCCCGCCGCCAGACCCCCCAGGTCTGGAACCAGATCAAGGACCTCCAGCGGGTCTTCGCCGAGAAGGCCGCCGCCGACCGCAAGAACAACGGCCCCGGCGCCAACGTCATCGCCGGCGTGTTCAAGGACGACAGCAGCAAGCGCGTGTACCCGAACGGCAACCTGGCCGCCGGGATACTGGGTTACGTCAACGCCGACGGCAAGGGCGGCGGCGGCCTGGAGTCCGCCCTCGACAAGAAGCTGGCCGGCAAGGACGGCGAGCTGACCTACGCCCAGTCCGGCGGCCGCCGCGTCCCCACGGCCGGCTCCAGCGAGAAGCCCGCCGTGCCCGGCGAGGACATCGAGCTCACCATCGACCGCGACATCCAGTGGGCGGCGCAGAGCGCCATCACCGAGCAGGTCGAGAAGTCCGGGGCCGACCGCGGCTACGTCATCGTCCAGGACACCCGCACCGGCGAGATCCTCGCCATGGCCAACGCCCCCGGCTTCGACCCCAACGACCTCTCCAAGGCCAGCTCCGCCGCCATGGGCAACGCCGCCCTCCAGGACGTGTACGAGCCCGGCTCCACCGCCAAGGTGATGTCGATGGCCGCCGTACTGGAGGAGAAGAAGGCCACCCCCGACACCCATGTCGAGGTCCCCAACCGGCTGCACCGCGGCGACCGCCTCTTCAAGGACGACATCGACCACCCGACCTGGTACCTGACCCTCAACGGGGTCCTCGCCAAGTCCTCCAACATCGGCACCATCCTGGCCACCGGCCAGCTCGGCGCCACCCAGTCCGAGGCCAACCGGGTCCTGTACTCGTACCTGACCAAGTTCGGCATCGGGCAGCCCACCGGCCTCGGCTACCCCGGCGAGTCCCGCGGCATCCTCGCCAAGCCCGAGGCCTGGTCCACCTCGCAGCAGTACACGATCCCCTTCGGCCAGGGCCTGTCCCTCAACGCCATGCAGGCCGCCTCCGTGTACTCCACCATCGCCAACGGCGGCGTCCGGATCGAGCCGACCCTGGTCCGCGGGAGCAGGGGCCCCGACGGCCGCTTCACCCCGGCCCCCGCGCCGGACAAGAACCGCGTGGTCAGCGAGGCAACCGCGAAGAGCCTCGCCGGAATGCTCGAATCCGTGGTCGACGACCAGGAGGGCACCGGCACGAAGGCCCGCATCCCCGGCTACCGGGTCGGCGGCAAGACCGGCACCTCCAACCGGGTGGATCCGGCCACCGGCCGCTACAAGGGGTACACCGCCTCCTTCGCCGGGTTCGCGCCCGCCGACAACCCCCGCGTCACCGTCTACTGCGCCATCCAGAACCCCACCAAGGGCAGCTACTTCGGCGGCCAGATCTGCGGCCCCATCTACAAGAAGGTCATGGAGTTCGCCCTCAAGACCCTCCAGGTCGCCCCCACCGGAACCGCCCCCGCCGGGCTGCCCGTCACCTACGAACAGGGCCGCTAGCGGCCCGCCCAGCCACCCGACCCCCCGGCGGGCCCGCCGGAAAACCGTGAGGCACCATCAGTGACAACGATCACCCCCGAACCCGGGAACCGGACCGCCGCGGACCCGGCGGCCGGGCCCTCGCTTCGCAACCGGCCCGCCGCGCCCGGTACGCTCACCGCCGTGCCCCACGCTGATCAGCCCAGAACCACCCAGAAAGACGCCCCGGCGACGCCGCCGGGAGCGCCGCGACCCGCGTCCGTGCGACCGGTGCCGCTGCCCGAGCTCGCGGCCCTGGCCGGTCTCGAAGCCGCGGGCGACGCGGCCGCACCGCAGATCACCGGCATCACGCACGACTCCCGTGCCGTGCGCCCCGGCGACCTGTACGCGGCCCTGCCCGGCGCCAAGCTGCACGGCGCGGACTTCGCCGCCCAGGCGGCCGCGAACGGCGCCGCCGCCGTGCTGACCGATCCGACGGGCGCCGAGCGCGCGGCCGCGACCGGGCTCCCGGTCCTGGCCGTCGCCGACCCGCGCCGCCGGATGGGCGAGCTCGCCGCCGAGATCTACGGCCGGCCCGGCGAGGGCCTGCTCCAGCTCGGCATCACCGGCACCTCCGGCAAGACGACCACGGCGTACCTCGTCGAGGGCGGCCTGCGCGGCGCGGGCCGGCGCACCGGACTGGTCGGCACCGTCGAGATGCGCATCGGCGACGAGCGCATCAAGTCGGAGCGCACCACCCCCGAGGCCACCGACCTCCAGGCCCTCTTCGCGGTCATGCGCGAGCGCGGGGTCGAGGCCGTGGCCATGGAGGTCTCCAGCCACGCCCTCGTGCTCGGCCGGGTCGACGGCTGCGTCTTCGACGTCGCCGTCTTCAACAACCTGAGCCCGGAGCACATGGAGTTCCACTCCGACATGGAGGACTACTTCCAGGCCAAGGCGCAGCTCTTCACCGAGCGCCGCGCCCGCCTCGGCGTGGTCAACTTCGACGACGAGTACGGCCGCCGTCTGGCCAAGGAGTCGTCGATCCCGGTCGTCACCTTCTCCGCCGCCGGCGACCCGGCCGCCGACTGGCGCGCCGAGGACGTGGTCACCGGCCACATGGACTCCACCCTGACCCTGGTGGGCCCCGAGGGACAGCGCGTACGGGCCACCGCCCCGCTGCCCGGCCCGTTCAACGTCGCCAACACCGTCGCCGCGATCGTCACCCTCGCCGCCGCCGGCCTCGACCCGCAGACCGCCGCCGACGGCGTCGCCGCGGTCCCCGGGGTGCCCGGCCGACTGGAGCGGGTGGACGCGGGACAGCCGTACCTGGCCGTCGTCGACTACGCGCACAAGACGGACGCCGTCGAGTCGGTGCTGCGCGCCCTGCGCGAGGTCACCACCGGCAAGCTGCACATCGTCCTCGGCTGCGGCGGCGACCGCGACACCACCAAGCGCGCCCCGATGGGCGCCGCGGCGGCCCGCTTCGCCGACACCGCCGTCCTGACCTCCGACAACCCGCGCTCCGAGGACCCCCTCGCGATCCTCGCCGCGATGTTCGAAGGCGCCGCGTCCGTGCCGCCCGCCGAGCGGGGCACCGTCCTCGTCGACGCCGACCGCGCGGCGGCCATCGCCGCCGCCGTCGCCCGCGCCGAGCCCGGTGACACCGTGCTGGTGGCGGGCAAGGGCCACGAGCAGGGCCAGGACACGGCAGGCGTCGTACGTCCCTTCGACGACCGCGCGGTGCTCCGCGCGGCCATCGAGACCCGGCAGCACCATGCCCGACAGGCCGAGGTGAACCAGTGATCGCCCTTTCCCTCGCCGAGATCGCCGACATCACCGGCGGGCGGCCCCACGACATACCGGATCCGTCGGTGCGGATCAGCGGGCCCGTGGTCATCGACTCCCGCAAGGTGGAGGCCGGCAGCCTGTTCGCCGCCTTCGCCGGCGAGCACGTCGACGGCCACGACTACGCGGAGCGCGCGGTGGCGGCGGGAGCCGCGGCCATCCTCGCGGCCCGGCCCGTCGGCGTACCCGCGATCGTCGTCCCGGACGTGGAGAAGGCGCTCGGCGCCCTCGCCCGGGCCGTCGTCGAACGCCTCGGCACCGACGTGGTGGCCCTGACCGGCTCGGCCGGGAAGACCTCCACCAAGGACCTCATCGCGCAGGTCCTGCAGACCCACGCGCCCACGGTGTGGACCCCCGGCTCCCTCAACAACGAGATCGGCCTGCCGCTCACCGCCCTCCAGGCCACCGCGGAAACCCGCCACCTGGTCCTGGAGATGGGCGCCCGCGGCATCGGCCACATCGAGTACCTCACCGGCCTCACCCCGCCGCGCATCGGACTCGTCCTCAACGTCGGCACCGCCCACATCGGGGAGTTCGGCGGCCGCGAGCAGATCGCGCGCGCCAAGGGGGAGCTGGTCGAGGCCCTCCCCGCCGAGGCCGACGGCGGAGTCGCCGTACTCAACGCCGACGACCTGCTCGTACGCGCCATGTCCGCCCGCACGAAGGCCCGTACGGTGCTCTTCGGCGAGGCCGAGGACGCCGACGTACGGGCCACCGAGGTGCGCATGACCCCGGGGGGACAGCCCGCCTTCACACTCCACACACCGACCGGGTGCAGTGATGTGACCTTGCGGCTGTACGGTGAGCACCACGTGTCGAACGCGCTCGCCGCGGCCGCCGTCGCCCATGTCCTGGGCATGTCCGCCATGGAGATCGCCACCGCGCTCTCCGGGGCGGGAACGCTCTCCCGGTGGCGGATGGAGGTCACCGAGCGTGCGGACGGCGTGACGATCGTCAACGACGCCTACAACGCGAATCCCGAGTCCATGCGGGCCGCCCTGCGCGCGCTAGTCGCGATGGGCGGCGCCGCCAGGGCGAACGGGGGACGTACGTGGGCGGTGCTGGGCCCCATGGCCGAGCTCGGTGACGCGTCGCTGGCGGAGCACGACGCGGTGGGACGGCTTGCCGTCCGGCTCAACGTGAGCAAGCTCGTCGCAGTCGGGGGCAGGGAAGCGTCCTGGCTGCAACTG
Organism: Streptomyces sp. NBC_01551; assembly: GCF_026339935.1. Taxonomy (NCBI): domain Bacteria; kingdom Bacillati; phylum Actinomycetota; class Actinomycetes; order Kitasatosporales; family Streptomycetaceae; genus Streptomyces; species Streptomyces sp. NBC_01551. The sequence goes on along the minus strand of NZ_JAPEPX010000001.1, from coordinate 1,558,265 downwards.
GGCGCATATAACGAGGGTTCGTGGGGTGAGGAGTCGGTGCTCGTGTCCGACGCGCAGGCGGCGGTCGACCTGTTGCGCAGTGAACTGCGTCCGGGGGACGTCGTGCTGGTGAAGGCTTCCAGGTCGATCGGCCTGGAGCGGGTCGCGCTGGCGCTCCTTGAGCGCGAGGGCGGTGTCGCCGACCGATGAGGCAGATCCTGGTTGCCGGTGTCATCGGCATGTTCCTGACGGTCATCGGCACGCCGCTGCTGATCAAGCTGCTGGCCCGCAAGGGCTACGGCCAGTTCATCCGCGACGACGGCCCCCGCGGCCACGCGGGCAAGAAGGGCACGCCCACCATGGGCGGCATCTCCTTCATCCTCGCGACGCTCGTCGCGTACGCCCTGACCAAGGTGATCACGTCCAGCGAGCCGACCATCTCGGGTCTGCTCGTCCTGTTCCTGATGGCGGGCATGGGCCTGGTCGGCTACCTGGACGACTACATCAAGATCGTCAAGCGGCGCTCGCTCGGTCTGCGGGCCAAGGCCAAGATGGCCGGCCAGCTGATCGTCGGCATCGCCTTCGCGGTGCTCGCGCTCCAGTTCTCGGACTCGCGCGAACTGACCCCGGCCTCCACCAGGCTGTCGTTCGTCACGGACTTCGGCTGGTCGATCGGCCCGGTGCTGTTCGTGGTCTGGGCGCTGTTCATGATCCTGGCGATGTCCAACGGCGTGAACCTGACCGACGGTCTGGACGGCCTCGCCACCGGCGCCGCGGTCATGGTGTTCGGCGCCTACACGTTCATCGGCGTCTGGCAGCACCAGGAGTCCTGCGCCAACGCGATGACGCTGACGAACCCCAACGCGTGCTTCGAGGTGCGCGACCCGCTGGACCTCGCGGTCGTCGCCTCCGCCCTGATGGGCGCCTGCTTCGGCTTCCTGTGGTGGAACACCTCGCCCGCCAAGATCTTCATGGGTGACACCGGCTCGCTCGCGCTCGGCGGCGCGCTCGCCGGCCTCGCGATCTGCTCCCGCACGGAGTTCCTCATCGCGCTCCTCGGCGGCCTCTTCGTCCTCATCACCATGTCGGTGGTCATCCAGGTCGGCTCCTTCAAGCTGACCGGGAAGCGCGTCTTCCGCATGGCCCCGCTGCAACACCACTTCGAACTCAAGGGGTGGTCCGAAGTCCTTGTGGTGGTCCGCTTCTGGATCATCCAGGGCATGTGCGTGATCGTGGGTCTCGGTCTCTTCTACGCGGGATGGGCAGCCGACAAGTGACCTCCTGGCACGGCAAGAACATCACCGTCGCCGGCCTCGGCGTGAGCGGCATCAGTGCCGCCCGCGCCCTGGCCGGCCTCGGCGCATCGGTGACCGTCGTGGACGGCGGCGACAGCGAGGGCCACCGGGCCCGGGCCGCCGAACTCGGCGAACTGGGCATCTCCGTACGGCTCGGCGACGCGCGGACCCTCCCCGAGGGCACCGAACTGGTCGTCACCTCGCCGGGCTGGCAGCCCGACAGCCCGCTGTTCGAGGCCGCCGCGGCGGCCGGGGTCGAGGTCGTGGGCGACGTCGAGATCGCCTGGCAGCTGCGCGGGCCCGACGCGGCCCCCTGGCTCGCGATCACCGGTACGAACGGCAAGACCACCACCACCCAGATGCTCGCCTCGATCCTCAAGGCCGCCGGCCTGAAGACCGCGGCCGTCGGGAACATCGGCACCCCCATCGTCGACGTGGTGCTCGGCGAGGAGAAGTACGACGTACTCGCCGTCGAGCTCTCCAGCTACCAGCTGCACTGGGCGCCCTCGCTGCGCGCCCACTCGGCGGCCGTCCTGAACCTGGCCCCGGACCACCTCGACTGGCACGGCTCGATGGAGGCGTACGCCGCCGACAAGGGCCGCATCTACGAGGGCAACACCGTCGCCTGCGTCTACAACGTCGCCGACCCGGCCACCGAGGCCCTGGTCGTCGAGGCGGACGTCGAGGAGGGCTGCCGGGCGATCGGCTTCACCCTCGGCGCCCCCGGTCCCTCCATGCTCGGCGTGGTCGACGGCATCCTCGTGGACCGCGCCTTCGTCGAGAACCGGCAGAAGAACGCCCAGGAACTCGCCGAGGTCAAGGACGTCAACCCGCCGGCCCCGCACAACATCGCCAACGCCCTCGCGGCGGCGGCCCTGGCCCGCGCCTTCGGCGTGGAGCCGCGCGCGGTCCGCGACGGGCTGCGCAACTTCCGCCCGGACGCGCACCGCGTCGCGTACGTGGACGAGGTCGCCGAGGTCGTCTACATCGACGACTCCAAGGCCACCAACACGCACGCCGCGGAAGCCTCCCTGGCGGCCTTCGAGACGGTCGTCTGGATCGCCGGGGGCCTCGCCAAGGGCGCGACCTTCGACGAGCTCGTACAGAAGTCCGCGAAGGCGCTGCGCGGCGTGGTGCTGATCGGCGCCGACCGGGCGCTCATCGCCGAGGCGCTGGCGCGACACGCGCCCGAGGTCCCTGTGGTCGACCTCGAACGGACCGACACTGGGGCGATGCTCGCGGCGGTCCGGGAAGCGGCCCGGCTCGCCGAGCCCGGCGACACGGTCCTGCTGGCACCCGCCTGCGCCTCGATGGACATGTTCGCGAACTACAACAAGCGTGGGGACGCATTCGCCGACGCGGTGCGCGAACTGGCCGCCGAGAGCGCCTAGGTCCAGGCTGGGCTCCCTCCGGCCGGACGGCCGGCTGCTCGCCTCGCACGAGTGGAGGGGATGATCACAGATGCCGGCCAGACAAGTGCTGCCGGGGCGGCGCCCACCTGCCGTGAAGGCACAGGGCCGGGGGCGCCCCGCGGCGACTGCGAAGCGGCCCGCCCGGCGCGGGCCGCTGACCGGGCTCCGGCGTACCCAACTGCGGTTGCGCAAGGCCTGGGACCGGCCGCTGACCGCGTATTACCTGATTTTCGGCAGCTCGTTGCTCATCACCGTGCTCGGTCTGGTGATGGTCTACTCGGCGTCCATGATCAAGGCGCTCCAGCTGGGCCTCGGGGACGCGTACTTCTTCAAGAAGCAGTTCCTGGCGGCCCTGATCGGCGCCGGACTGCTGCTGGTGGCCTCCCGGATGCCGGTGAAGCTGCACCGGGCGCTGTCCTACCCGGTGCTCGCCGGCACCCTGTTCCTGATGGTCCTGGTGCAGGTCCCCGGGATAGGGGTCGCGATCAACGGCAACCAGAATTGGATCTCCCTTGGTGGTCCGTTCATGTTGCAGCCCAGCGAGTTCGGCAAACTGGCCCTGATCCTGTGGGGCGCCGACCTGCTGGCCCGCAAGGGCGACAAGGGCCTGCTGAGCCAGTGGAAGCACCTCCTGGTGCCGCTGGTCCCGGTGGCGTTCCTGCTCCTCGGGCTGATCATGCTCGGCGGGGACATGGGCACCGCGATGATCCTGGGTGCCATTCTCTTCGGCTTGTTGTGGCTGGCGGGTGCCCCGACGCGGATGTTCGTGGCAGTGTTGGCGTTCGCGGGTGTGATCGTCGCACTGCTGATCAAGACGAGCCCGCACCGCATGGACCGGCTGGCCTGCCTCGGGGCCACCGAGCCGGGCAAGAACGACCTGTGCTGGCAGGCCGTGCACGGGATCTACGCCCTCGCGTCCGGCGGATGGTTTGGTTCGGGCCTGGGTGCGAGTGTGGAAAAATGGGGCCAACTGCCAGAAGCCCACACCGACTTCATCTTCGCCATCACCGGGGAGGAACTGGGGCTGGCGGGGACGCTGTCGGTGCTCGCCCTGTTCGCGGCTCTAGGCTATGCGGGTATCCGCGTGGCCGGACGCACGGAGGACTCCTTCGTACGGTATGCCGCGGGAGGCGTGACCACCTGGATCACGGCGCAAGCCGTGATCAACATCGGTGCGGTGCTCGGTCTGCTGCCGATCGCCGGGGTCCCGCTCCCGCTGTTCTCCTACGGAGGGTCGGCCCTGCTGCCGACCATGTTCGCGGTCGGACTGCTCATCGCCTTCGCGCGTGAGGAGCCGGCGGCGCGAGCGGCGCTCGCGATGCGACAGCCGAAATCCGGCTGGAAGCGGACCGGGCCGATATGGAAGTCGATGAGACGGCGCGTCAAGAAGCGTCCGTCCGGAGAGCGGTGAATTTCGGTGCATGTCGTACTCGCCGGTGGGGGGACCGCCGGCCACATCGAGCCGGCGCTCGCCCTCGCGGACGCCCTGCGCAGGCAGGACCCTTCCGTGGGCATCACCGCCCTCGGCACGGAGCGCGGGCTGGAAACACGTCTGGTGCCGGAGCGCGGCTACGAGCTGGGTCTGATCCCCGCCGTGCCGCTGCCCCGTAAGCCGACCCCGGAGCTGATCACCGTCCCCGGACGGCTGCGCGGCACGATCAAGGCGGCCGAGGAGATCCTCACGCGTACCAAGGCTGACTGTGTCGTCGGCTTCGGCGGCTACGTGGCGCTGCCCGGCTACCTGGCCGCCAAGCGGCTCGGGGTGCCGATCATCGTCCACGAGGCCAACGCCCGGCCCGGCCTGGCCAACAAGATCGGCTCGCGGTACGCGCACGCCGTCGCGGTCTCCACCCCCGACAGCAAGCTGCGCGGCGCCCGCTACGTGGGCATCCCGCTGCGGCGCTCGATCTCGACCCTGGACCGGGCCGCGGTCCGCCCGGAGGCGCGCGCCGCGTTCGGCCTGGACCCCAACCTGCCGACGCTGCTGGTCTCCGGCGGCTCTCAGGGCGCCCGGCGCCTCAACGAGGTCATCCAGCAGGTCGCTCCGACCCTCCAGCGCTCCGGGATCCAGATCCTGCACGCCGTCGGGCCGAAGAACGAACTGCCGCGTGTCGACAACATGCCCGGGATGCCGCCGTATGTGCCGGTACCGTACGTGGACCGGATGGACCTCGCGTACGCCGCCGCCGACATGATGCTGTGCCGCGCGGGCGCGATGACCGTCGCCGAACTCTCCGCCGTCGGGCTGCCCGCCGCGTACGTACCGTTGCCGATCGGCAACGGCGAACAGCGGCTCAACGCCCAGCCGGTGGTCAAGGCCGGCGGCGGCCTGCTCGTGGACGACGCGGAACTGACGCCCGACTGGGTGCTCGGCCAGGTCCTCCCGGTGCTCGCCGACCCGCACCGTCTGTACGAGATGTCCCGCGCCGCCGCCGAGTTCGGCCGCCGGGACGCCGACGACCTTCTCGTCGGCCTGGTGTACGAGGCGATCGCGGCCCACAGGAACCGCTAATCCAGGAGGCACAGGAGTGGCCGGAGCGACGACAGCGCAGCGCGGCGGACCCGGGGCTGCCCGCAAGGGCTCCGGCTCCGCCAAGCCCCCGAAGTCGTCGAAGGGATCCGGCCCGCGGGGCCCCGGCGTACGCCTGCGCCGGGGCCCCGCGCTGGCCCTGCTCGCCGTCGTCGTGCTGCTGCTCGGCGCGGCGGTCGGCTGGGTGCTCTACGGCTCCTCCTGGCTGCGCGTCGAGAAGGTCGGCGCGAGCGGCACCGAGGTGCTCACCTCCGAACAGGTGGTGGCCGCGGCGGCCGTACCGCTGGGGGCCCCGCTGGTGAGCGTCGACACCGACGAGATCGCGGCCCGGCTGCGCGGCCGGCTGCCCCGCATCGATTCGGTCGACGTGGTGCGGGCCTGGCCGCACGGGATCGGGCTGAAGGTGACGGAGCGCAAACCCGTCCTTCTCATCAAGAAGGGCACCGAGTTCGTCGAAGTGGACGCGACCGGTGTGCGATTCGACACGGTTGCGAAAGCACCCGGGGGCGTTCCGGTCCTCGAATTGGACGCCGAGCGGTCACCGAGCGGCCGCCGCTTCGACGAGGAGCGGCTGCTGCACGAGGCCGTCGGCATCGCCGGCGGCCTCCCGGCGGCGGTCAGGCGGGAAACCGTGCAGGTCAAGGTGCGGTCCTACGATTCGGTCGTTCTGGAGCTCACCAAGGGCCGCACCGTGGTGTGGGGCAGCGGCGAACTGGGTGAGGCCAAAGGCCGTGCGCTCACCGCCCTGCTGAAAGCCGCGCCCAAGGCTGACCACTTTGACGTGAGCGTCCCCACCGCCCCGGCGGTGTCCGGGAGTTGACGTCGGATCCAACACCGAAGCACCCTGGTTGGCCAGCGATACGGGTGATCACATAGGGTGAAAAGAAAAACGGGAGGTTCGGCGTGTTCGTTGAACACGCGCTACTTGTCGACTTAGTGTCCTGTTCGGAAGAGTCCAAGGAACAGACACAGTCTTAACCCTAAACTTCAGGGTTAGGGTTCGGGTCGGCGCGTTCGGACCGTCCCTATTTCGGCATCAGTCGTCGCAACGCAGGCCCGCGAGGCGGCGACACGTAACTCGAGGCGAGAGGCCTTCGACGTGGCAGCACCGCAGAACTACCTCGCAGTCATCAAGGTCATCGGTGTCGGCGGCGGTGGTGTCAATGCCATCAACCGAATGATCGAGGTCGGTCTCAAGGGCGTCGAGTTCATCGCCATCAACACCGACGCCCAGGCGCTGTTGATGAGCGACGCCGACGTCAAGCTCGACGTCGGCCGCGAACTCACCCGGGGCCTCGGCGCCGGAGCCAACCCGGCCGTCGGTCGCAAGGCGGCAGAGGACCACCGCGAGGAGATCGAGGAGGTCCTCAAGGGGGCCGACATGGTCTTCGTCACCGCCGGTGAGGGCGGCGGCACCGGAACGGGCGGCGCACCTGTCGTCGCCAACATCGCGCGCTCGCTGGGCGCCCTGACGATCGGTGTGGTCACCCGGCCGTTCACCTTCGAGGGCCGGCGCCGCGCGAACCAGGCGGAGGACGGCATCGCCGAGCTCCGCGAAGAGGTCGACACCCTCATCGTCATCCCCAACGACCGGCTGCTGTCCATCTCGGACCGCCAGGTCAGCGTGCTCGACGCCTTCAAGTCGGCCGACCAGGTCCTGCTCTCGGGCGTCCAGGGCATCACCGACCTCATCACGACCCCGGGTCTGATCAACCTCGACTTCGCCGACGTCAAGTCCGTGATGTCCGAGGCCGGCTCGGCCCTGATGGGCATCGGCTCGGCCCGCGGCGACGACCGCGCGGTGGCCGCCGCCGAGATGGCGATCTCCTCGCCGCTGCTGGAGGCGTCCATCGACGGCGCCCGCGGCGTGCTGCTCTCCATCTCCGGTGGCTCGGACCTCGGTCTCTTCGAGATCAACGAGGCCGCGCAGCTGGTCAGCGAGGCCGCGCACCCCGAGGCGAACATCATCTTCGGCGCCGTCATCGACGACGCGCTCGGCGACGAGGTGCGGGTCACCGTCATCGCGGCCGGGTTCGACGGCGGACAGCCCCCGGCCCGCCGGGACAACGTCATCGGCGCCGCGTCCACCAAGCGCGAGGAGCCGGCCCCGGCGCCGGTCCGCGCTCCCGAGCCGGTCCGCCCGGCCTTCGGCGGACTCGGCACGGTCACCCCGCGCGAGGACATCCAGGTCCCGGTCGAGCCGGCCCCGGCCGAGTCCGCGATGCCGGCGGCCCCGCAGGTCCCGACGGCCCGTCCGTACCAGGACAGCCCGGCCGAAGAGCTGGATGTTCCGGACTTCTTGAAGTGACACTGGGGCAGCACATCGAGAACGGCGCCCACTTCGCCTTCACCGACCGGTGGGGCGGGGTGAGCGCCGTTCCGTACGAGGAGCTCAATCTCGGCGGCGCGGTCGGAGACGACCCGGCCGCCGTTCTCGCGAACCGGGCGGCCGCGGCCGAAGGGCTGGGCATCGACCCGGACCGGGTGGTCTGGATGAACCAGGTGCACGGGCGGGACGTCGCGGTGGTCGACGGACCCTGGGGGGCGGACCGGCCGATCCCCTCCGTGGACGCCGTGGTGACCACGCGTCGGGGGCTCGCCCTCGCGGTGCTCACCGCGGACTGCACCCCGGTCCTGCTGGTCGACCCCGTCGCCGGGGTCGTGGGCGCCGCCCACGCCGGGCGGCCCGGGCTGGTCGCCGGAGTGGTTCCCGCGGTGGTCGAGGCGATGGTCGGCCTCGGGGCCGAACCCGGGCGGATGACCGCCCGTACCGGCCCGGCCGTCTGCGGACGCTGCTACGAAGTTCCCGCCGGTATGCGGGACGCGGTGGCGGAGGTGGTACCGGCCGCGTACTCCGAGACCAGTTGGGGGACACCGGCCGTCGACGTGGTCGCCGGGGTGCACGCCCAGCTCGCGGAGGCGGGGGTGGCGCACACGCACCGCTCCCCGGTCTGCACACTGGAGTCGCGGGACCACTTCTCGTACCGCCGTGACCGGGTGACCGGGCGGCTTGCCGGATATGTCTGGTTGGACTAGGTAATGACGGATCGTAAGTCGGAACTCGCGGAGAACCTGGCGCGGGTGGAGGAACGCATCTCGTCCGCCTGCGCGGCCGCGGGACGCGAACGGGAGGAGGTGACCCTCATCGTGGTCACCAAGACCTACCCCGCGAGCGACGTACGACTGCTGGCGGAGCTGGGTGTCCGTCATGTTGCGGAAAATCGCGACCAGGATGCCGCCCCCAAGGCCGCGGCCTGCGCGGATCTGCCGCTCAGCTGGCACTTCGTGGGCCAGTTGCAGACGAACAAAGTCCGTTCCGTGGCGGGATACGCGCATGTGGTGCAGTCCGTGGACCGGCCCCGGCTCGTCACCGCGCTCTCGGCGGCCGCGGAGGGAGCCGGGCGCGAACTCGGCTGCCTCGTGCAGATCGCGCTCGACGCCGAGTCGGGCGAGCGCGGGACCCGCGGGGGCGCGGCGCCCGAGCAGCTCCCGGAGCTGGCGGACCTCGTGGCCGCGGCCCCGGGACTGCGGATCGACGGCGTGATGACCGTCGCCCCGCTGGCCGGTCCGTACGCGGGCCGCGAACAGGCCGCTTTCGAGCGGCTGGTGGAATTGTCATCCCGCCTGCGCGCGGACCATCCGGCTGCCACGATGGTGTCGGCAGGGATGAGCGCAGACCTGGAACAGGCCGTTGCGGCCGGTGCGACACATGTACGCGTCGGCACTGCGGTACTCGGCGCGAGACCCCGGCTCGGGTAACGTCGCGAAGAAAGTCGGACCACAGCAGAAAATATGGTCATTCCCGTCTATGAGCGGGCAGACCGCGTGGATCGCGGGCAGTTGGTGACTTTGGTGACACAGCGACACACCTGCGACAGGGCGATCCACCACAGAGCGGAGGACTCGGAGAATGGCCGGCGCGATGCGCAAGATGGCGGTCTACCTCGGCCTCGTGGAGGACGACCGGTACGACAACCCGGGGTACGACCCCGACGACGAGTTCGAGCCCGAGCCGGAACCGGAGCGGGATCGCCGGCGACAGCAGCCCGTGCACCAATCGCCCGTATCGGACGAACCGGTACGAGTCGCACAGCCCCCCGCGCAACGGGAACCCACCCCGATGCCGGTGGAAAGCGGACGTCCGGCACGAATCGCCCCCGTGGCATCCATCACACCTGACCGCACCAACCTGGAGAAGAACGCCCCCGTGATCATGCCCAAGGTCGTCTCCGAGCGGGAGCCGTACCGCATCACGACGCTGCACCCGCGGACGTACAACGAGGCCCGTACCATCGGGGAACACTTCCGTGAGGGCACTCCGGTGATCATGAATCTCACGGAGATGGACGACACTGACGCGAAGCGTCTTGTCGACTTCGCCGCCGGCCTCGTGTTCGGCCTGCACGGCAGCATTGAACGCGTGACACAGAAGGTGTTCCTGCTGTCGCCTGCTAACGTCGATGTCACGGCGGAGGACAAGGCCCGCATCGCGGAGGGCGGGTTCTTCAACCAAAGCTAGACCGATCCGTCAGATACGGGACCGGGAACAGAGCGAGGACAGGGGAGAGGGAAGCGCGGGATGGGTGTCGCACTGCAGGTCGTCTACATCGCGCTGATGTGCTTCCTCATCGTGCTGATCTTCCGACTGGTCATGGACTACGTGTTCCAGTTCGCACGTTCATGGACACCCGGCAAGGCGATGGTGGTCGTTCTGGAGGCCACCTACACTCTTACCGATCCACCGCTCAAGCTTCTCCGGCGGTTCATCCCGCCGTTGCGTCTCGGGGGCGTGGCACTCGACCTGTCCTTCTTCGTTCTGATGATCATCGTTTACATCCTCATCAGTTTCGTGAGCACCGCTGCGAGAAGCGTGTGAACGATGAGCTTCTCCGCGCGCGCGGGGACAGTCCCGATACGGTCTTGCCGACTGCCGACGACTACGTAGAGGTGAAGAAGACATGCCGCTGACTCCCGAGGACGTGCGGAACAAGCAGTTCACGACCGTCCGCCTTCGAGAAGGCTATGACGAGGACGAGGTCGATGCCTTCCTCGACGAGGTCGAGTCCGAACTGACGCGCCTGCTGCGCGAGAACGAGGACCTGCGCGCCAAGCTGGCGGCCGCCACGCGCGCCGCCGCGCAGAACCAGCAGCAGCAGGGCATGCGCAAGCCGGAACCCCAGGACCAGCGCGGCCCCGGCGCCCCCGTGCCCGCGGCCATATCCGGCCCGCCGCAGCAGCAGCAGCCGCAGATGGGCCCGCCCCAGCTGCCCGGCGGCCAGCCGCAGCTTCCCGCCGGCCCCGGCGGACACGGACCGCAGGGTCCGGGCCCGATGGGTGGCCCCATGCAGCAGCACACCATGGGCGGCCAGCCCGGTATGCAGCAGGGGATGCCGCAGCAGGGCATGCCGCAGCAGTCCATGGGCGGCCAGAACCAGCTCGGCCAGCCGATGGGCCAGCAGATGCAGCCGATGGGGCAGCAGATGCAGCCCATGGGCCAGCCCATGCAGCAGCAGATGCAGCAGCCGCAGCTCCCGCAGCAGGGCCCCGGTGGCGACAGCGCCGCCCGCGTCCTGTCGCTCGCGCAGCAGACCGCCGACCAGGCGATCGCGGAGGCCCGTTCCGAGGCCAACAAGATCGTCGGCGAGGCGCGCAGCCGTGCCGAGGGTCTGGAGCGGGACGCCCGCGCCAAGGCCGACGCGCTGGAGCGGGACGCGCAGGAGAAGCACCGCGTCGCGATGGGCTCGCTGGAGTCCGCCCGCGCCACGCTGGAGCGCAAGGTCGAGGACCTGCGGGGCTTCGAGCGTGAGTACCGTACGCGTCTGAAGTCCTACCTGGAGTCGCAGCTGCGTCAGCTGGAGACCCAGGCCGACGACTCCCTGGCCCCGCCGCGGAACCCGGCCGGCCCGGCGCTGCCGCCGTCGCCGACCCCGTCGATGGCTCCGGCCGGTGCGATGGGGCACTCCATGGGCGGCCCGTCGCCGATGGGTGGTCCGTCCCCGATGGGTGGCCCGTCGCCGATGGGCGCCGGTCCCTCCTACGGTGGCCAGCAGCAGATGTCCCCGGCGATGACCCAGCCGATGGCTCCGGTCCGGCCGGCCGCGCCGCAGCCGATGCAGGCGCCCTCGCCGATGCGGGGCTTCCTGATCGACGAGGACGACAACTAAGCGCCGCTCGCCAGTCGGCGGCAGCAGCACTTCGGGCCGGGCCCGGTTCCCCCACGGGGGCACCGGGCCCGGCCCGTTTCCGTACCCGGTACGGCGCCTTCGCCGGGGCTCTGTCCCCGGACCCCCGCGCCTCGAACGCCGGCAAGTCCAGCCCCGCCGGTGTGTGAGGCGCGGGTCCGGGCGGAGCCCGGGGAACGGAGGAAGGGCGGGGCGGGGAGCAGACACGGCTGTGGCCCGGCACCCCCCTGAGGGGAGGGGCCGGGCCACAGGGATCGGGGCTACGCCTTGCGGAGGCGGAAGGTCAGGCCCAGCGGGGCGTCCGTGAAGGGGTCGCCGTAGCCGGCGTCCGCGTCCGCGTCGCCGGCGGCGAAGTCGGTCGCCAGGACCTCGTCCGCGATCAGCGCCGCGTGGTCCGTCAGGGCCGTCACCAGCTCCGGGTCCGACGCGGACCAGCGCAGGGCGATCCGGTCCGCGACGTCCAGGCCGGAGTTCTTCCGGGCCTCCTGGATCAGCCGGATCGCGTCACGCGCCAGGCCCGCCAGCCGCAGCTCCGGGGTGATCTCCAGGTCCAGGGCCACCGTCGCGCCCGAGTCGGACGCCACCGACCAGCCCTCGCGCGGGGTCTCCGTGATGATGACCTCCTCCGGGGTGAGGGTGACCGGCGAGCCGTCCACCAGCACCTCGGCCGAGCCGGACCGCAGGGCCAGGGAGAGCGCCGCCGCGTCGGCCGCGGCCACAGCCTTGGCGACGTCCTGCACGCCCTTGCCGAACCGCTTGCCCAGCGCCCGGAAGTTCGCCTTCGCCGTCGTGTCCACCAGGGACCCGCCGACCTCGGAGAGCGAGGCCAGGGAGGACACGTTCAGCTCCTCCGTGATCTGGGCCTGGAGGTCCGCCGACAACGCGTCGAAGCCCGTCGCGCCGACCAGGGCCCGGGAGAGCGGCTGGCGGGTCTTCACGCCCGACTCCGCGCGGGTGGCGCGGCCCAGCTCCACGAGGCGGCGTACCAGCAGCATCTGCTGCGAGAGGGTCGGGTCGATCGCCGAGGCGTCCGACTCCGGCCACGACGACAGGTGCACCGACTCCGGGACGTCCGGGGTCACCGGGACGATCATGTCCTGCCAGACCCGCTCCGTGATGAAGGGGGTGAGCGGGGCCATGAGGCGGGTCACCGTCTCGACCACGTCGTGCAGCGTGCGCAGCGCCGAGGCGTCGCCCTGCCAGAACCGGCGCCGCGAACGGCGGACGTACCAGTTGGAGAGGTCGTCCACGAAGGAGGACAGGAGCTTGCCGGCGCGCTGGGTGTCGTACGACTCCATCGCCTCGGTGACCTCGGCCACCAGGGTGTGGAGCTCGGACAGGAGCCAGCGGTCCAGGACCGTGCGGTCCGCCGGGGCCGGGTCGGCCGCGGAGGGGGCCCAGTTCGACGTACGGGCGTACAGCGCCTGGAAGGCGACCGTGTTCCAGTACGTGAGGAGGGTCTTGCGGACCACCTCCTGGATCGTGCCGTGGCCCACGCGCCGCGCCGCCCACGGGGAGCCGCCGGCCGCCATGAACCAGCGGACCGCGTCCGCGCCGTGCTGATCCATAAGCTGGATCGGCTCGAGGGTGTTGCCCAGGTGCTTGGACATCTTGCGGCCGTCCTCGGCGAGGATGTGGCCCAGGCAGACCACGTTCTCGTAGGAGGACTTGTCGAAGACCAGGGTGCCGACCGCCATCAGCGTGTAGAACCACCCGCGCGTCTGGTCGATCGCCTCCGAGATGAACTGCGCCGGGTAGCGCTTCTCGAAGATCTCCTTGTTCTTGTGCGGGTAGCCCCACTGCGCGAACGGCATCGAGCCCGAGTCGTACCAGGCGTCGATGACCTCCGGCACGCGGACCGCTTCGAGGGAGCAGCCCTCGGCGGTGCAGGTGAAGGTCACGTCGTCGATGTACGGGCGGTGCGGGTCCAGGGCCGACTGGTCCCGGCCCGACAGCTCGCCCAGCTCCGCGCGGGAGCCGACGCAGGTGAGGTGGTTCTCCTCGCAGCGCCAGATCGGCAGCGGGGTGCCCCAGTAGCGGTTGCGGGACAGCGCCCAGTCGATGTTGTTGTTCAGCCAGTCGCCGAAGCGGCCCTGCTTGACCGAGTCCGGGAACCAGTTGGTCTTCTCGTTCTCCCGCAGCATCGCGTCCTTGACGGCGGTGGTGCGGATGTACCAGGACGGCTGCGCGTAGTAGAGCAGGGCCGTGTGGCAGCGCCAGCAGTGCGGGTAGCTGTGCTCGTAGGCGATGTGCTTGAAGAGCAGGCCGCGCGCGTCGAGGTCGGCGGTCAGCTTCTCGTCGGCCTTCTTGAAGAAGACGCCGCCGACGAGCGGGACCTCCTCCTCGAAGGTGCCGTCGGGGCGGACCGGGTTCACGACGGGCAGGCCGTACGCGCGGCAGACCGCGAGGTCGTCGGCGCCGAAGGCGGGGGACTGGTGGACCAGACCGGTGCCGTCCTCGGTCGTGACGTACTCGGCGTTCACGACGTAGTGGGCCGGAGCGGGGAACTCCACCAGGTCGAAGGGACGCTGGTACGTCCAGCGCTCCATCTCCTTGCCCGTGAAGGTCTGGCCGGTGGCCTCCCAGCCCTCGCCCAGGGACTTCTCCAGCAGCGGCTGGGCGACGACCAGCTTCTCCTCACCGTTCGTGGCGACCACGTAGGTGACCTCGGGGTGCGCGGCGACCGCGGTGTTGGACACCAGGGTCCACGGGGTCGTCGTCCAGACCAGCAGCGCCGCCTCGCCGGCCAGCGGGCCGGAGGTCAGCGGGAAGCGGACGTAGACGGAGGGGTCGACGACCGTCTCGTAGCCCTGCGCCAGCTCGTGGTCCGAGAGGCCGGTGCCGCAGCGGGGGCACCAGGGGGCGACGCGGTGGTCCTGGGTGAGCAGGCCCTTGTTGAAGATCTCCTTCAGCGACCACCACACGGACTCGACGTACTCGGGGTCCATGGTCCGGTACGCGTCGTCCAGGTCGACCCAGTAGCCCATCCGGGTCGTGAGCTCGGTGAACGCGTCGGTGTGGCGGGTCACGGACTCGCGGCACTTGGCGTTGAACTCGGCGATGCCGTACGCCTCGATGTCCTGCTTGCCGTTGAAGCCGAGCTCCTTCTCGACGGCGAGCTCGACGGGCAGGCCGTGGCAGTCCCAGCCGGCCTTGCGGGCGACGTGGTAGCCGCGCATGGTGCGGAACCGGGGGAAGACGTCCTTGAAGACGCGGGCCTCGATGTGGTGGGCGCCGGGCATGCCGTTCGCGGTCGGCGGGCCCTCGTAGAAGACCCACTCGGGGCGTCCCTCGGACTGCTCCAGGGTCTTGGCGAAGGTCTTGCTCTCGCGCCAGAAGTCGAGGACGGCGTGCTCAAGGGCAGGCAGGTCGACCTGGGCGGGTACCGGGCGGTACTGCGGCGGTGTGGTCATGAGGCTGAACTCTTCCTCCGGCGGGGTGTCATTCCGTCCGGAGGGACGAGAGCGCTGACGGCTCCCGCGGTACCACCCTCCTTGGCCTCCGGACGGGTCCGGGGGCCCCCTCATTGGGGCGCGAGCCGGTTCTACTCGCCCTGCGGGACTCCGTGCGGAATCCGTGCGGGCTTTCTTCCGGCGGCTCCGGGGTGATCCTTCACGTCGCGCTCGCCCCCGGGCTCTCACCGTCCCCGGGTCGCTCCTGGCTGCGTCCGACGCTACTCGTCCCCATCCATGCCTTTCGCTGGGCCCAGTGTACGGGCCGGGGCGCCGCTCGGCAGACCGGTTTACGGGCGCCGCGGGCGTGGCGAGGGCGCGGCGTGGCCGCGGCGTGGCCAAGGGCCGCGGGGTGACCCGAATGGGCCGACGGGCCGGTACGGGATCCGGCGGGGCGGGTGGGGCGGGTTACCGGGCTCCCCGCTGGGCACAACGGATGCAGGTTGGTGGTGAGGGACGCGTGCCCCGTTGCCGCTGGGCCGGAGGCGATTTATCGTTCCGGCACGATTCGCGTGCAAGATCACAGTATGTGAAGGGGCCGCGGCCATGGTGGCGAAGAAGACCGCCGGGAGTACTGCCGGGAGGACTGCCAGGAAGGCCGTCGGGAAGAGTGACGGGGAGCCCGCCGGGGTCCCGGCCGCGGCGAAGGAGGCCGTGGTGAAGGAGATCGTGGCGCAGGAGGCCGCGGCGAAGCGGGCCGCGCCGAAGAGGGCTGCGAAGAAGGCCCCGGCGAAGAAGGCCCCGGCCGGAAAGGGCGTGGCCGGGAAGGTCGCGGCCGGGAAGGCGGCGCCCGCCAAGACGGCGGCCGCCGTGAAGAAGGTCCCGGCGAAGAAGACGCCGGCCGCGAAGAAGGCGACCGCCGTCGGCAGGACGACCGCGGGGAAGGTCACGGCCAAGGCGGCCGCGGCCGAGGGGGCGGCGCAGGCCGCGCACAAGACGGGAGCCGGGAAAGTGGTTGCCAAGAAGAGCACGGGCACGGCCAGGAAGACGGCCGCGACGGCCACCAGCGGGCTGCCCAAGACGCACGGCAAGGCTCAGGGCGCGGCGGCGGGCCTGGAGCCCGGCGAGCTCGCCGTACGGCCCGGGGAGGACCCCTGGACCCCGGCGGAGGTCGCGGAGGCCCGTGACGAGCTGTCCAGCGAGGTGCTGCGGCTGCGCGCCGAGCTGGACGCCTCGGAGCAGGCCATCGCCGGCCTGATGCGGGACTCGGGCGACGGCGCGGGCGACGACCAGGCCGATACGGGCACCAAGAACATCACCCGGGAGTCCGAGCTGGCCCTCGCCGCGAACGCGACGCAGATGCTGGAGCAGACCGAGCGGGCCCTGGAGCGGCTGGAAGCGGGCACGTACGGGCTCTGCGAGAACTGCGGGCAGCCCATCGGCAAGGCCAGGATGCAGGCCTTCCCCCGGGCCACGCTGTGCGTGGACTGCAAGCAGAAGCAGGAGCGGCGGCACTAGCGGCGCCGCCGGGCGCGGTATCGGCGGGGTACTGGGCAGGCGGCGGGCGGGCGGCCTGACGTACTCTCGTGTCTCGTCAGGGTCCAGGAACCTGGCAGGGCTGTCTTCGACAACCTGGTTCGAGCTAGTTCGAGGGACTCACGTGGCAGAGGCGGAGCGCATCATCGGTACGCCCGAGGTCGGGGACGACACCCAGCCGGAGCCGGAGCCCGCGCTGCCCAAGGGGCGGCGGCGGATCGTGGCGCTGCTGGTGGTGGCGGTCCTCGCGTACCTGCTGGACCTCGGCAGCAAGATGCTGGTCGTCGCGAAGCTGGAGCACCAGGCGCCGATCGAGATCATCGGGGACGTGCTGAAGTTCGAGGCGGTCCGCAACCCCGGCGCCGCCTTCGGGTTCGGCGAGGCCTTCACGATCATCTTCACCTGCATCGCGGCCGGTGTGATCGTGGTGATCGTCCGGCTGGCCCGCAAGCTGTACAGCCTGCCGTGGGCGATCGCGCTGGGCCTCCTGCTGGGCGGGGCGCTGGGCAATCTGACCGACCGGATCTTCCGTTCGCCGGGCGTGTTCCGGGGCGCGGTCGTGGACTTCATCGCGCCGGCCCACTTCGCCGTGTTCAACCTCGCGGACTCGGCGATCGTGTGCGGCGGCATCCTGATCGTGCTGCTGTCGTTCAGGGGCCTGGACCCGGACGGCACCGTCCACAAGGACTGATCGCCGGCATCGGGCGGGAGGGCTCCTTCGCCGAGTCCTGCATACTCGACAGGTGAGTACGATTCCCGAGATCCGCACCCTGCCCGTTCCCGATGGCCTCGAAGGCGAGCGCGTCGACGCCGCCATCGCCCGTATGTTCGGATTTTCCCGGACGAAGGCGGCCGAACTCGCGGCCGCGGGGAAGGTGTCGGTCGACGGCAGTGTCGTCGGGAAGTCCGAGCGCGTGCACGGCGGCGCCTGGCTCGAAGTCGAGATGCCCGCGCCGCCGCGGCCGGTCGAGCTCGTCGCCGAGCCCGTTCCCGGCATGGAGATCATCCACGATGACGACGACGTCGTCGTCATCATGAAGCCGGTGGGCGTCGCCGCCCACCCGAGCCCCGGCTGGACCGGCACCACCGTCATCGGCGGCCTGGCCGCCGCCGGCTACCGGATCTCCACCTCCGGCGCCTCCGAGCGCCAGGGCGTCGTACACCGCCTCGACGTCGGTACGTCCGGTCTGATGGCGGTCGCCAAGTCGGAGCGCGCGTACACCTCGCTGAAGAACCAGTTCCGCGAGCGGGTCGTGGACAAGCGCTACCACGCGCTGGTGCAGGGGCACCCGGACCCGATGAGCGGCACGATCGACGCGCCGATCGGGCGGCACCCGAGCGCGGACTACAAGTGGGCGGTCACCCAGGACGGCAAGGCGTCGGTCACCCACTACGACCTGATCGAGGCGTTCCGCGCGGCCTCGCTGCTGGACATCAAGCTGGAGACCGGGCGTACGCACCAGATCCGCGTGCACATGTCCGCGCACCGGCACCCCTGCGTCGGCGACCTGACCTACGGCGCCGACCCGACCGTCGCCAAGCGGCTCGGCCTCACCCGCCAGTGGCTGCACGCGGTCCGGCTGGGCTTCGAGCACCCCGCGAACGGCGAGTGGGTGGAGTTCGAGAGCACCTACCCGGCCGACCTCCAGCACGCGCTGGATGTGATCCGGGCCGAGAGCGAGTGACGGCCTCGGCCTCCTCCGCCGGCTCCACCGCCTTCACCGTCCGGGTGGCGGTCTCCGAGGCGGACATGGCGGCGTGCTTCGCGGTGCGGACCGAGGTGTTCGTGGTCGAGCAGTCGGTGCCGGAGTCGATCGAGTACGACGCGTACGACGCGGTGGCGGTGCACGTGCTGGCCGAGGGGCCGGACGGGGTGCCGCTGGGGACCGGGCGCCTGCTGTACGGGCCTTCGGCCCTGGGCAAGACGGGGTCCTTGGACGTCGGCTCGCTCGGCCGGCTGGCCGTGGCGCGGGCCGCTCGGGGGTCGGGCGTGGGTGTGGCGCTGGTCCGGGCGATCGAGGCGGAGGCCGTTCGGCGGGGCCTGACCGCCGTTGACCTCGGCGCGCAGACGCATGCGCTGGGCTTCTACGAGCGCCTCGGCTACGAGGCCTACGGCCCGGAGTTCCAGGACGCGGGCATCCCCCACCGCTCCATGCGGCGCGCGCTGCCGTAACCGTCCCCGCGGGGCCGGTCCCCCGGGGCGCTTGCGCGGAGGCGGCGCGGTCGTGGCTGTCCGGCTTGCGCCGGCGGATGCGGCAGGGTGGTGGAGTGGATCAGCTTGCTCTGCTGTTCGTGCTGCTGCTCGGGGCCGTCGTCACCGTTCCGCTCGGGGACCGGCTCGGGCTGCCCGCGCCCGTGCTCATGACCCTCGGCGGGGTGGTGCTGGCGCTCATCCCGGTGGTGCCGAACGTCGACGTCCCGCCCGAGTACATCCTCCCGCTCGTGCTGCCCCCGCTGCTGTACGCCTCCGTGCAGCGCACCTCCTGGCGGCAGTTCGCGGCGAACGTCCGGCCGATCCTGCTCCTGGCCGTGGCGCTCGTCTTCGTGACCACCGCCGCCGTCGCCTTCGCCGCGAACGCCGTCGTGCCCGGGCTGCCGGTGGCCGCCGCCGTCGCGCTCGGGGCACTGGTCGCGCCGCCCGACCCCGTCGCGGCCACGGCCGTCGCCGGATCGCTCGGGCTACCCCGCCGGATGGTGTCCATCCTGGAGGGCGAGGGGCTCTTCAACGACGTCACCGCGATCGTGCTCTACCACGTGGCCATCGCCGCCGCCGTCAGCGGCACCTTCTCCTGGCCGCACGCCCTGGAGGAGTTCGTGCTGTCCGCCGTGGTCGCCGTGGCGGTCGGGCTCGCCCTCGGCTGGGTGGCGAACCGGCTCATGGGGCGGCTCGGCGACGCGACGCTGCAGATCGGGCTGACGCTGCTCGTGCCGTTCGTGGCCTACGTGGTGGCGGAGGAGCTCCAGGGGTCGGGGGTGCTGGCCGTGCTGACGACCGCCCTCTTCCTCGCCGAGTACGCCAACGACGCCGACGACGTCCTCGGGCGGCTGGCCGGGCACACCTTCTGGGAGGTCGTCGACATGCTGGTCACCGGCGTCGCGTTCGGCCTCATCGGGCTGGAGCTGCACCACGTCTTCGGCGTCGCGCGCGGGCGCGTGGGGGAGATGGCCGGCTGGGCCGCGATCGTGATCGCGGTGGTGGTCGGCGTACGGCTGGTGTGGCTGCTGCCCGCCGGCTGGCTGGCGAAGAAGCTGCACGACCGGCGCGACTACGACGAGGAGATCCCGCTGAGCTGGCGGGAGTCGGTGGTCATGTGGTGGGCGGGGATGCGCGGTGTCGCCTCGGTGGCGCTGGCGCTGGCCATCCCGATCCGGACCGACAGCGGGGAGCCGTTTCCCGGGCGCGACCAGATGGTGTTCATCGCCTTCGCCGTGATCATGGTGACGCTGGTGTGCCAGGGGCTGACCCTGCCCTGGCTGGTGAAGCGGCTCGGCGTCGAGGCCGACGTGGACGAGGAGCGGGAGATCGAGCGGCAGCTCGCGGTCCGCGCCGCCAAGGCCGCGAAGCGGCGGCTGAAGGAGATCGAGGAGGTGGAGGACCTCCCGGAGGACCTGGTCGAGATCCTGTACCGGCGCGCGTACGACGTGGGGGCGCGGATCAGCCCCGACATGGTCGACGAGGAGCGCCGGGAGGCGTACGCGAAGCGGGTGGAGCGGATCCGCGACGTCCAGCGCGTCCAGCGGGAGATGATGTCCGCCGCCCGCCACGAGATCCTGTCGGCGCGCAGCGAGCCCGGCGCGGACCCGGAGATCGTGGACCGGGTCCTGCGCCACCTGGACGTGCGCAGCCTGCGCAGCTAGCCGTGCCTTGTCAGGGGGTGTCCTGCGGGGGGCGGGTCGCCTCGGTGGTGGTGACGCGGGGGAGGGCGTAGGGGTGGTGTTCCACCAGCCAGGCGATCATGCGCTCACGGACCGCGCAGCGCACGGTCCACAGGTCGTCGGCGTCCTTGGCGGTGACCGTCGCGCGGATCTGGATGGTGTTCGGTGTGGTGTCCGTCACGACCAGGCCGGCGCCGCGGCCGTCCCATTCCGGGGTCTCCTTCAGGAAGTCCGTCAGCCAGTCCCTCAGCAGTGGGACCGGCGCCGAGTGGTCCAGGTGCAGGAAGACGGTGCCGGTCATCTCGGAGCCGCCGCGCGACCAGTTTTCGTACGGCTTGCTTGTGAAATACGACACAGGCATCGTGATGCGGCGCTCGTCCCAGGTGCGGACGATCAGGAAGGTCAGGGTGATCTCCTCGACCTTGCCCCACTCCTTGTCGACGACCACCGTGTCGCCGATCCGGACGGTGTCGCCGAAGGCGATCTGGAGCCCGGCGAACAGGTTGCTGAGCGAGGACTGGGCGGCGATGCCCGCCACGATGCCGAGGACACCGGCGGAGGCCAGCATCGAGGCGCCGACCGCCCGCATCGGCGGGAAGACCAGCAGCATCGAGGCCGCGGCCACCACGACCACGGCGGCCGTGACCGCCCGCTGGATCAGCGTGATCTGGGTGCGGACCCGGCGGACCCGGGCGTCGTCGAGGGCTCCGGCGGCGTAGCGGGCGTACATGGAATCCACGACGGCCGTCGCGATCCGCACCAGCAGCCAGGCCGTCCCGGCGATCAGCACGAGGGTCAGCGCCCGGCCGACGCCGACCGGGTGTTCGGGCAGCACGCGCGCCTGGCGGTACGAGCCTCTCAGCAGGAACGCGCCCAGGGTGACCTGGAACGGCAGGCGGCACCGGCGCAGCAGCCCCCACAGCGGGGTCTCGCTGTGCCGGGCGTCGGCGCGGCGCAGCAGCAGGTCCAGCAGCCACCCCGCGAGCAGGGTGACGACGACCGTACCGCCGATGACGGCCAGCGGGCGCAAGACGCTCTCCATCTCCATGGGTATGAACGTAACCGGAAGGGGCCCCCGGAAACTGGCACGATGGATCCATGAACATCATGCTTTTCCACTCGACGTACGGACTGCGCCCCGCGGTGCGGGCGGCAGCCGACCGGCTGCGCGCGGCCGGGCACCAGGTCCAGGTCCCGGATCTCTTCGAGGGGCGTACTTTCGACACCGTCGAGGAGGGCATGGCCCACCAGGAGGAGATCGGCCGCGACGAGCTGCTCAAGCGCGCGGTGCTGGCCTCGGCCCCGTACTCGGACCAGGGCCTGGTCTACGCGGGCTTCTCCTTCGGCGCGTCCGTCGCGCAGCACCTGGCCCTGCACGACGACAAGGCGCGCGGGCTGCTGCTCCTGCACGGCACCTCGGACCTGGAGGACGGCGCCTCGGCCGACGGGCTGCCGGTGCAGCTGCACATCGCGGACCCGGACCAGTTCGAGCCGCACGACTGGCTGACGGCCTGGTACCTGCGGATGCGGCGGGCCGGGGCGGACGTCGAGGTGCACAGCTACCCGGGCGCCGGTCACCTGTTCACGGACCCGGAGCTCGACGACTACGACGCGGAGGCCGCCGAGCAGACCTGGAAGGTCGCCCTCGGGTTCCTCGACACGCTGTAGCCCGCGAACGAGATGAGGGCGCGGCCCGGCGAACCCGCCGGACCGCGCCCGTTCTTCATGCGCTCACGCGTTCATGCGTTCACGCGCTCTTCCTTCATGCGCTGATGTGCTCGTGCGCTGATCAGGCGCGGTAGGCGCTCCACATGCTCGTCATGCGGGAGACCTGGCCGGCCGTGAACTGGTACATGCAGGAGTCGTACGTGTAGTCCATGAAGTTGTGGATCGGGTCCGCGCCGCTCGCGGTGCAGGTGTCGCGGCCCGTCGGGCACTCGAAGGCCGCGCTCTTCTCGGCCGGGGTGTCGGAGACGGAGTCACCGCTGCCCGAGCAGCCGCCCTGGAAGGTGTGGTAGAGCCCGAGCCAGTGGCCGACCTCGTGCGTGCCGGTGTCACCCTCGTTGTAGTTGGCGGCGGAGCCGCCCGGCAGCGAGGTGTTGAGCAGGACCACGCCGTCCATCTTGGGCTGCGACGCGTAGGAGCTCGGGAAGGTCGCCCAGCCGAGCAGTCCCCCGCCGAGGTTGGCGCTGTAGATGTTCAGCGCGTTCTTGCCGCCCTTGCGCAGGGCGTTCTTCATGTTCTTCTCGGCGGTGGTGCCGTCGGAGACGTTGTACCAGGTGGCGTTGTCGGTGTAGTCCGTGCCGGCCAGGGTGAACTGGAAGCCGGTGTTGACGTTGCCGGTGCCCTGGCCGCCGTAGGCCGCGTTGAGGACCGCGATCTGCTTGCTGATGTCGGTCGCCGTCAGCTTGCCGGTGGAGCCGGAGTGGATGACGTGGAAGTACACGGGGATGCTCGTGGCGGCGGTGCTCTCGCCGGCGCGCATGAGTCTCTGCGGCCCGATCTGGCCGAGCTTCTTGCTCAGGTCGGCGTCCATGGCCTTCACCTGGGCGTCCGTCACCTCGTTGGGGTCGGCCGCCTTGGTGTCCTTGGGGCGGGCGACGCGCGCGTTGGCGGAGGTCTCGGCGGCCTGTTCGTTACAGACCTCGGCGGGGGTCTTGGCCGCGGCCACGGTCGTGGGGACCGTGATCGGGGCGAACGCCAGGGTTCCGGCCAGAACGGCCGTACCCATGAGGCGGCGGCGGAGCAGGGGGGATATGCGGGCGGAAGCGCGCACGTGGACTCCTTGCGAAGCGTGGTGGGGGGTGAGGGTTTTCCTCACGCTGGCGCGAAGCTTACGTGTGCATGTCAGCCGGTTGGCAAGATCCCGTTTGTAAAAGATTTGTTGCCGAAGCGGCTGAAGGGGCGCCTGGTATGAACCAAGCACCCCTTCGAACCGCAGGATTGACGGTGCGTCAGCGGACCGGCTGAGTCACCCGCTCCACCTTCTGCGTGCCGTTGAGCGTGCGGTACGAGCGCGTCCAGGCGGCCGTGGCGTCCGGTCGGCGCTTGTCCGAGACCACGTAGTAGTCCATCTGCGAGCGCTCGGCCGTGACGTCCAGGACGCCGTATCCGTGGGCGTCCATGTCGAGCCACTTCACGTGCCAGTTCGCGGCCTTGATGGCCGTTTCGGCCACCAGTGAGACGGTGTCCGCCGGCACGTGCAGCATGTCGTCGATGTTGTCGGAGGTCACCGACGTGACGACGAATTCGGTCGCCGCCGTGCCCGAGCCCGGGTACGTCGCCATGTTCATCGGGACCTCGTTGGCCCACGCCATGTGGATGTCACCCGTCAGGAACACCGTGTTCTTGATGTTCCGGTCCTTCAGGTGGCCCAGCAGCTCCTTGCGGTCGTCCGTGTACCCGTCCCACTGGTCCACGTTGATCGCGATGCCGCCCTCCGGCAGCCCGAGCAGCTTGGCCAGCGGACCCAGCAGGTGCGCGGGCAGCGAGCCGAACGCCACCGGCGAGATCATCACCGAGGTGCCGACCAGCTTCCAGGTCGCGTTCGAGCTCGCGAGGCCCGACTTGAGCCAGTCCAGCTGGGCGCGCCCGGTGATGGTGCGCTCCGGGTCGTCCACCGAGCCGCTGCCGACCTTGACCTGCTGCGAGCGGAAGCTGCGCAGGTCCAGCAGGTGCAGGTCGGCGAGGGTGCCGAAGCGCAGCCGCCGGTAGACGGTGCCGGCGACGGAGGGGCGGACCGGCATCCACTCGAAGTACGCCTGCTTGGCGGCGGCCGCGCGGGCCGCCCACTCGCCCTCGGCGCCCGGGGTGTGGTTCTCCGCCCCGCCCGCCCAGGTGTCGTTGGCGAACTCGTGGTCGTCCCAGATGGCGATGACGGGATGGGCCGCGTGCACCGCCTGGAGGTCGGCGTCCGTCTTGTACTTGCCGTGGCGCGTGCGGTAGTCGGCCAGCGAGACGATCTCGTGCTTCGGCTCGTGCTGGCGTACGACGTACTTCGCCTCCGGGTAACCCCCGCTCTGGTACTCGTAGATGTAGTCGCCCAGGTGCAGGATCGCGGTCAGGTCGCCGCGCGCGGCGAGGTGGCGGTAGGCGGAGAAGTAGCCGGCCTCCCAGTTGGCGCAGGAGACCACGCCGAACCGGATCCCGGCGGTGCTCACGTCGTGGGCCGGGGCGGTCAGGGTGCGCCCGGCCGGGGAGACGGTGGCGCCCGCGGTGAACCGGTACCAGTACGGGGTCTGCGGGCGCAGCCCGCGCACGTCCGCCTTGACCGTGTGGTCGGCGGCCGCGGTCGCGGTCACCGAACCGCGTGCGACGACCCGGGAGAAGGCCTTGTCCTCGGATATCTCCCAGGTCACCTCGGTGTCCGGGCCGAGGCCGGAGCCGGGCGCGGCCTCCGGGACCGGGGTGACGCGGGTCCACAGCAGGATTCCGTCGGGCAGCGGGTCGCCGGAGGCGACGCCGTGCAGGAAGGCGGGGGCGGTGGCGTCCGCCGCGTGGGCGGCCGAGGCGCCCAGTGCGGAGAGCGGGGCCAGGGCGGCCGTGGCCGCGGCGGCCAGGACGACCGTACGGCGGCGCGGAGTTGCCGCGGTGGCCGAAACAGAGGAGAGATGACTGGTCACGGGCGATGATATTACTGCCGGGTATAACCGCGGGTATATCCCTGGAAAGCAACGGGCGGGCGAACTCTGAGAGTTCGCCCGCCCGTGAAGCGGTGGCCGGAAGACGGTCCTTGGCGGACCGTCAGGATCCGGATCCGGTCAGCCCTTGAGGGCCGCGTCGAGCTTCGCCGTGTAGTCCTGCGCGCTCGACGGGGTCTCGATCTTCTTGCCGTCCATCTTCAGCGTCGGAGTGCCCGTCACCCCGGACTTCTCGAAGGCCTTCGACATCTCCATCGCCCACCGGTCGTACGTGCCGTCCTCGACGGCCTTCTTGAACTCGGCGTTCCCCTTCAGCGCCGGGACGGTGTCCGCGACCTTGATGAGGTAGTCGTCCTTGGCGAAGCTGTCGACCGTCTCCTCGGGGTGCAGCTCCTTGGAGTACAGGGCGGCCTTGTATTCGAGGAAGGCCTCCGGGCTGACGTTCAGCGCCGCGCCCAGCGCGCTCAGCGCGTTCTTCGAGCCCTCGCCCTTGGCGGCGTTGTCGATGAAGGTCGCGCCGACGTACTGGAGCTTGTACTTGCCCTCGCCGACGTCCTTCTTGACCTGCTCGCCCACCGCCTGCTCGAAGCCCGCGCACGCCGGGCAGCGCGAGTCCTCGTACAGCTCCAGGGTCTTCTTCGCGTCGGCCTTGCCGATCACGACGGTGGTGCCGTCGTCGCCCGTGGTGTTCTTCGGCTTGACCAGCTCGGCCTTCGCGGCCTTCTCCCAGTAGGTGGGCTCGTTGGCCTGCTTGACGAAGTAGGCGATGCCGCCGACCACGGCCAGGAGGAGGACGCCCGCGCCGGCCACGACGACCTGGCGGCGCACCCGGTCCTTCTTGGCCTGCCGCTCGCGCTCGGCGCGCAGCTTCTCGCGGGCCGCCGCCTTGTTCGCCTGGCTGTTGCGTGAACTCATGCTGATCTCCGTGAAGTGAAAGAGGGGGGACTGCCGTACGTACGCGTCTCAGGCGCTCGCGAGAGCGCCGCGTACGGGAGGTCCCCGCCGTCCCACGGAGTGCGCGGGGAACCGGGTACGGGCCCCCGCGCCCGAGCGGACCGGCCGCGGCGCCCGCCGCGCCGGCCCCACGACCGCCGCCGAGGCGGCCACCAGCAGCAGCGGCCGGAAGGCGAAGGCGGCGACCGCCCGCACCAGCCGGCCCAGCGCGCGCTCCCCGTGCCGCAGCCACACCGCGGCGAGCAGGCCGACCGAGACGTGCGCCCCCAGCAGCAGCCAGGGGGTCCACGGCCCGGGCTCGACCGCCAGCGCGGCCGCCGGTCCGCCCGCCCGCGCCGTCAGCGGGCCGCCCAGTGGGGTCCCGCCGCACAGCTCCTCCAGGCCCAGGGCGCGCAGCGGGCCGGAGACCGGACCGCCCGCGGGGCCGTAGCAGAGGTGCTGCCCGGCGGTGAAGACGGTGTCGGCCGCCAGCTCCAGCGGCACCAGCAACCCGGCGATCGGGGCGAAGCCCCGCTCCCGGCCCGCCAGGGCGTAGGCGATCAGGAACACCCCGGCGAAGGCCCCGGCCACCAGCGAGGGCGGCAGCGGGGCCCGTGACATCAGCACGTGGGAGCCGGCCGAGAGCAGCACGACGAGCGCGCTGAACAGCGCGGCCCGCAGCCCTCGAAGCCCTACAGCTGATATGTCCATCGCCGCGAGTGTGCCATGACTCCCTGTGAATCCGGGCCCTGGGGCCCGGACGGCCATGGATTTACGCCATGGCCCGCTCGTTCACGCCCCGCTCGTTCATGATGCGACCGTTGCGGAACAGGTCCACGAAGATCTGGTGGTCGGCGCGCGCCCGGGCCCCGTAGGCGTGGGCGAAGTCCACGAGCAGCTCCGCGAAGCCCTCCTCGTCGGCCGCGATCGCCGCGTCGATGGCCCGCTCGGTGGAGAACGGGACCAGGGTCTGGCCGCTCTCCGCCGCGTCGGCCGCGCCGTGCATCGTCGCCGTCGCCCGGCCCAGGTCCGCGACCACGGCCGCTATCTCCTCGGGGTCGTCCAGATCCGACCAGTCCAGGTCCACCGCGTACGGGGAGACCTCGGCCACCAGCTGCCCGGAGCCGTCCAGCTCCGTCCAGCCCAGCCACGGGTCCGCGTGCGCCTGCAGGGCCCGCTGGGAGATCACCGTGCGGTGTCCCTCGTGCTGGAAGTACTCGCGCACCGCCCGGTCGGTGATGTGCCGGGACACCGCCGGGGTCTGCGCCTGCTTGAGGTAGATCACGACGTCGTTCTCCAGGGCGTCGCTGTGCCCCTCCAGCAGGATGTTGTACGAGGGCAGGCCGGCCGAGCCGATCCCGATGCCCCGGCGGCCCACCACGTCCTTGACCCGGTACGAGTCGGGGCGCACCAGCGACTCCTCGGGCAGGGTCTCCAGGTAGCCGTCGAAGGCGGCCAGCACCTTGTAGCGGGTCGCCGCGTCCAGCTCGATGGCGCCGCCACCGGACGCGAAGCGGCGCTCGTAGTCCCGTATCTCCGTCATCGAGTCCAGGAGGCTGAAGCGGGTGCGCGAGCGCGCGGAGCGCAGGGCCGTCAGCAGCGGGCCCTCGGCGGTGTCCAGGGTGAAGGAGGGCACCTCCTCGTGCTTGGCGCCGGTCGCCAGGGCGTGGATCCGCTCCCGGTAGGCGCCCGCGTAGATCCGCACGAGCTCGCTGATCTGCTCGTCGCTGAGGGCCTTGGTGTAGCCGATCAGGGCGACCGACGCGGCGAAGCGCTTGAGGTCCCAGGTGAAGGGGCCGACGTAGGCCTCGTCGAAGTCGTTGACGTTGAAGATCAGCCGGCCGTTGGAGTCCATGTACGTGCCGAAGTTCTCGGCGTGCAGATCGCCGTGGATCCAGACCCGGCCGGTCCGCTCGTCCAGGTAGGGGCCGCCGTGCCGGTCGTGCTCCAGGTCGGCGTAGAACAGGCAGGCCGTACCCCGGTAGAAGGCGAACGCGGAGGCCGCCATCTTCCGGAATTTGACCTGGAAGGCAGCGGGGTCGGCGGCGAACAGCTCACCGAAAGCGGTGCTGAACACATCGAGTATCTGTTCGGCGCGCTGCTCGTTCGACGTCTCGGGAACCGCCATGGCGGGTGCCTCCTGGTGGCGCTGGCTGGATCTCTGGCTGACCGGTTTCCGGACAGGTGTCCTTGGGTCTGCAACGGTTGACCGTACCCGTCCGTGCCCGGTTTCTGTCAGTCGGGAGACGTAGACTTCGGGGCTGCCCCCCTCTCTCCCCGCCGGAGGACTCCCACCGTGACCAAGACGCCGTTCACGCACCTGCACGTCCACACCCAGTACTCGCTGCTGGACGGTGCCGCGCGGCTGAAGGACATGTTCAACGCGTGCAACGAGATGGGCATGACGCACATCGCCATGTCCGACCACGGCAACCTGCACGGCGCCTATGACTTCTTCCACACCGCCCAGAAGTCGGGCGTCACGCCGATCATCGGCATCGAGGCGTACGTCGCCCCCGAGTCCCGGCGCAACAAGCGGCGCATCCAGTGGGGCCAGCCCCACCAGAAGCGGGACGACGTCTCCGGCTCCGGCGGTTACACGCACAAGACGATCTGGGCGGCGAACGCCACCGGCCTGCACAACCTCTTCCGGCTGTCCTCCGACGCGTATGCCGAGGGCTGGCTCACGAAGTGGCCGCGCATGGACAAGGAGACCATCAGCCAGTGGTCCGAGGGGCTCATCGCCTCCACCGGCTGCCCCTCCGGCGAGCTCCAGACCAGGCTGCGCCTCGGCCAGTTCGACGAGGCCCTGAAATCGGCCTCCGAGTACCAGGACATCTTCGGCAAGGACCGGTACTTCCTGGAGCTGATGGACCACGGCATCGAGATCGAGCGCCGGGTCCGCGACGGGCTGCTGGAGATCGGCAAGAAGCTCGGCATCCCGCCGCTGGTGACCAACGACTCGCACTACACCTACGCGAGCGAGGCCACCGCCCACGACGCCCTGCTCTGCATCCAGACCGGCAAGAACCTCTCGGACCCGGACCGCTTCCGCTTCGACGGCACCGGCTACTACCTGAAGTCCACGGACGAGATGTACGCCATCGACTCCTCGGACGCCTGGCAGGAGGGCTGCGCCAACACGAAGCTGGTCGCGGACCAGATCGACACCGAGGGCATGTTCAAGTTCCGGAACCTGATGCCGAAGTTCGACATCCCGGAGGGTCACACCGAGGTCAGCTGGTTCCGCGAGGAGACCATGCGCGGCATGCACCGCCGCTACCCCGGGGGCATCCCGGACGACCGGATGAAGCAGGCCGAGTACGAGATGGACACGATCATCTCGATGGGCTTCCCCGGCTACTTCCTCGTGGTCGCCGACTTCATCATGTGGGCCAAGAACCAGGGCATCGCGGTCGGCCCCGGCCGAGGCTCCGCGGCCGGCTCGATCGTCGCCTACGCCATGGGCATCACCGACCTAGACCCGCTCACCCACGGCCTGATCTTCGAGCGGTTCCTGAACCCCGAGCGCGTCTCCATGCCCGATGTCGACATCGACTTCGACGAGCGTCGGCGCGTCGAGGTGATCCGGTACGTCACCGAGAAGTACGGCCAGGACAAGGTGGCCATGATCGGCACCTACGGCACCATCAAGGCCAAGAACGCGATCAAGGACTCCGCCCGCGTCCTGGGCTACCCGTACGCCATGGGCGACCGGCTCACCAAGGCCATGCCCGCCGACGTCCTCGGCAAGGGCATCCCGCTCTCCGGCATCCTCGACCCGCAGCACCCCCGCTACGGCGAGGCCGGCGAGATCCGCGGGATGTACGAGAACGAGCCGGACGTCAAGAAGGTCATCGACACCGCCCGCGGCGTCGAGGGCCTGGTCCGCCAGATGGGCGTGCACGCCGCCGGCGTGATCATGTCCAGCGAGACGATCACCGACCACGTGCCCGTCTGGGTCCGGCACACGGACCAGGTGACCATCACGCAGTGGGACTACCCGAGCTGCGAGTCGCTCGGCCTGCTGAAGATGGACTTCCTGGGCCTGCGCAACCTCACGATCATGGACGACGCCGTCAAGATGGTGAAGGCGAACAAGGGGATCGACATCGATCTCCTCGCCCTCCCGCTCGACGACCCCAAGACCTTCGAACTGCTCGGCCGCGGCGACACCCTCGGCGTCTTCCAGTTCGACGGCGGGCCCATGCGCTCCCTGCTGCGCCTGATGAAGCCCGACAACTTCGAGGACATCTCCGCCGTCTCGGCCCTGTACCGGCCGGGCCCGATGGGCATGAACTCGCACACGAACTACGCCCTGCGCAAGAACAAGCAGCAGGAGATCACCCCGATCCACCCGGATCTGGAGAAGCCCCTCGAAGAGGTGCTCGCGGTCACCTACGGCCTGATCGTGTACCAGGAGCAGGTGCAGAAGGCCGCCCAGATCATCGCCGGGTACTCGCTCGGCGAGGCCGACATCCTGCGCCGCGTGATGGGCAAGAAGAAGCCCGAGGAGCTGGCGAAGAACTTCACCATCTTCCAGGAGGGTGCCCGCAAGAACGGGTACACCGACCAGGCCATCCAGGCCCTGTGGGACGTCCTGGTCCCCTTCGCCGGCTACGCCTTCAACAAGGCGCACTCGGCCGCGTACGGCCTGGTCTCGTACTGGACGGCGTACCTCAAGGCGAACTTCCCCGCCGAGTACATGGCGGGGCTGCTCACCTCGGTCAAGGACGACAAGGACAAGTCCGCGATCTACCTGAACGAGTGCCGCCGCATGGGCATCAAGGTGCTCCCGCCGAACGTGAACGAGTCGGAGCCGAACTTCGCCGCCCAGGGCGACGACGTGATCCTCTTCGGCCTCACCGCCGTCCGCAACGTCGGCGCGAACGTCGTGGACTCGATCATCAAGACGAGGAAGGCCAAGGGGAAGTACTCCACCTTCCCCGACTTCCTCGACAAGGTCGAGGCCGTGGTCTGCAACAAGCGGACCGTCGAGTCGCTGATCAAGGCCGGCGCCTTCGACGAGATGGGCCACACCCGCAAGGGCCTGGTCGCCCACCACGAGCCGATGATCGACAACGTGGTCGCGGTCAAGCGCAAGGAGGCCGAGGGACAGTTCGACCTCTTCGGCGGCATGGGCGACGAGGGCGGCGGTGACGAGCCGGGCTTCGGGCTCGACGTCGAGTTCTCGGACGTGGAGTGGGAGAAGTCCTACCTGCTCGCCCAGGAGCGCGAGATGCTCGGCCTGTACGTCTCCGACCACCCGCTGTTCGGCCTGGAGCACGTGCTCTCCGACAAGACGGACGCCGGCATCTCCCAGCTCACCGGAGGCGAGCACTCCGACGGTGCGGTCGTCACCATCGGCGGCATCATCTCCGGCCTCCAGCGCAAGATGACCAAGCAGGGCAACGCCTGGGCCATCGCCACCGTCGAGGACCTGGCCGGTTCCATCGAGTGCATGTTCTTCCCGGCGACCTACCAGCTCGTCTCGACGCAGCTGGTCGAGGACACCGTCGTGTTCGTCAAGGGCCGCCTCGACAAGCGCGAGGACGTGCCCCGGCTGGTCGCCATGGAGATGATGGTCCCCGACCTCTCGTCGGCCGGTACGAACGCCCCGGTGGTGCTCACCATCCCGACCGTCAAGGTCACTCCGCCGATGGTGACCCGTCTGGGCGAGATCCTGCGCCACCACAAGGGCAACACCGAGGTGCGGATCAAGCTCCAGGGGCCGCGGACCACGACCGTGCTGCGGCTCGACCGGCACCGGGTACAGCCCGACCCGGCGCTGTTCGGCGACCTGAAGGTGCTCCTCGGGCCGTCCTGCCTGGCCGGATAGGCCCATACGCGAGGGAAGGGCGCACCCGGTCCCGGGTGCGCCCTTCCGCGTCCGTGCGGAGGCCCGTCAGTTGTGGCCGAACTTCTTTTCCTTGCGCTTGTGCGCCATGTCCATCGGACTCGGCGACGGCGACGTGGACATCGACTCGGTTTCCGACGTGCCCTTGGCCGGCTCCTGTGCGGAGCGGGGCTGCTGCTTCGCGGGCTGCTGGCGGTTCTTGTTCTTGGCCATGGTGGAGCCTCCGTGAGGGTCTAGGGGCCAGGACCGCCTTCACACTCACACAGCACCAGAAACGGCGCATTTTGGATCATTACTCCGCGTAGCCGCACGGCTCGTCCCCGCTGCTCCGTGAGATCCGCCACGCCGATGATCGAGTTCCGGCCGTCAACACCCTTGCGGTCGGGCAGACTCGGGGAAAACGCCAGAGGACCCCCACGGAAGAGGGTGGAACGCGTGGACCGCTGCGTCGTCCTGGTGGACGCCGGCTATCTGCTGGGCGCCGCCGCCAGCCTTCTCGCAGGGGAGCCCTCACGCTCCCGCATCACCGTCGACCATGCCGCCCTCATCCAGGGCCTGCGCGAGCGGGCCGAGGCCGACACCGAGCAGCCGCTGCTGCGGATCTACTGGTTCGACGGCGCGCCCGACCGGGTT
Organism: Streptomyces sp. NBC_01551; assembly: GCF_026339935.1. Classification (NCBI taxonomy): domain Bacteria; kingdom Bacillati; phylum Actinomycetota; class Actinomycetes; order Kitasatosporales; family Streptomycetaceae; genus Streptomyces; species Streptomyces sp. NBC_01551. Next base: position 1,526,000 of record NZ_JAPEPX010000001.1, on the reverse strand, counting down.
CCGCAGCCCGAGCACCGGCGGCTGCGCGTCATGTCCCGCGTCACCGTCCGGCTCGGCGCCCTCACCCGCAGCGACGGCCGCTGGGCGCAGAAGGGCGTCGACGCCGCGATGCACGCCGAGCTCACCGAACTGGCCCGCAACCGCGCCTGCTCCGACGTCGTCCTCGTCACGGGCGACGGGGACCTGCTGCCCGGGCTTATGTCCGCCAAGGAACACGGGGTCGCCGTCCACCTCTGGGCCGTCCAGGCCGCCGACGGGGACTACAACCAGTCCGAGGACCTCGTCGCCGAGGCCGACGAGCGCCGGGTCCTGGACCGGGCCTGGATCACCCGGGCCGTCCGCGCCAAGGACCTCGCCGGGCTCTGCCCGCCGCCGCCCGCGCCCCGCCCCGAGATCGCCGCGATCCTCTCCGCCCCGCTCCCCGAGGCCGCGCTGGCCGAGGCCGCCCGCAACGGCTCCTCCGCCCCGTCCGAGCCGCAGGCCCCCGAGCACGGGGCGCCCGTACCGGCCCCCGCGAGCGAGGGGGCCAAGCCGGTCCCCACGCCCAAGGACCTCGCCACCCTGCGCGCCCCCGGGCAGCAGCTCACCCCGGCGCAGACCTCGCACGCCCCGGCCGGCAGCAGCGCCCTGCGCTGGTCCTCCGACAAGGGCTGGATCGACCGGGCCGGGCCGCTGGGCGAACCCGCCGAGACCGCGTCGCTGCCCACCCTCGCCCAGCTCACCAGCGCCGAGCAGCGCTGGGCCGACCGGGAGGAGGACATCACCACCGTCGGCGGCGACCCGTTCGAGGTCGGACAAGTGTTCGCGCGGCGCTGGATGGAACGGCTCCCGGAGACCGTGCACCTCCAGAAACTGGCCACCATGTACCCGCGGATCCCGCACCGCATCGACGGGGAGCTGCTGCGCTACGCGGCCCGGTTCGGGCTGCTCGCGCACAAGGACGACCAGATCGACGAACACGACCGCTACGCCATCCGCGCCGGGTTCTGGCGGGAGATCGACGTCCGGGCCGCGGCCGAGCACGTGGGCGGCGCACCGGCTGCCGCGCCCGGGGCGCCGGTGACCCCGGCGGCCGAGTAGGGGCGGATGACGCGTAGGCTGCTCCCTCGTGAGTACGGGCACAGCACCAGCGGAACAACACACGGCAGCGGACGCGCAAGCGGCCAAGGACGTGATCTGCGCGGTACGTGACCTGGTCAAGACGTATCCCGCCGTACGGGGCCGGCGCGGGGCCCCGGCCCTGCCCGAGGTCCGCGCCACCGACGGGATCTCCCTGGACGTGCGGCGCGGCGAGATCTTCGGACTGCTCGGCCCCAACGGCGCCGGCAAGTCCACCCTGGTCCGCCAGCTCACCGGACTGCTGCGGCCCGACGCGGGCTCCGTGACCCTGCTCGGCCACGACCTCGTACGCCACCCCGAGCGGGCGGCCCGGCTGCTCGCCTACCTGGGGCAGGAGTCCACCGCCCTGGACGAGCTCACGGTGGCGCTCGCCGCCGAGACCACGGGACGGCTGCGCGGGCTGGGCGTCCGGGAGGCGCGGGCCGCGCGGGACGCCGTACTGGAGGAGCTCGGGCTGAGCGGGATCGCCGGGCGGCCCCTGAAGAAACTTTCCGGCGGGCAGCGGCGGCTGGCCTGCTTCGCCGCCGCGCTGGTGGGGGAGCGGCCGGTGCTGGTCCTCGACGAGCCCACGACCGGCATGGACCCCGTCGCCCGGCGCGCCGTCTGGTCGGCGGTGGACCGCCGGCGCGAGCGGCACGGGGCCACGGTCCTGCTGGTCACCCACAACGTCATCGAGGCCGAGACCGTCCTCGACCGGGTCGCCGTCATCGACCAGGGCAAGGTCATCGCCTGCGACACCCCGGCCGGGCTCAAGGCCAAGGTCTCCGACGAGGTCCGGCTGGAGCTGGTGTGGCGGACCGGCGCGCCCCGGGAGGTGCCGGAGGTCGCGGCGCTGGCCCCGCTGGCCGTCGAGTCGGGGCGCCGGTGGGTGCTGCGGCTCGCGCCGGACGAGGCGCGGGCGGCGGTGGCCGCCGTCACCGGGGGCCCGGCGTTCGCCGCGCTCGACGATTTCACGTTGGCCACGCCGAGCCTGGAGGACGTGTACCTCGCGCTCGGCGGGCGGATGAAGGGGCTGGTGAAGGCGTGAGCGCCGGTGCCGTTGCCGTACCCGCCGCGGCGGAGTTGGCCCCGCGGGCGCGGTTCTTCCCCGCGCTGGCGGCCGTGTACCGGGCGCAGCTGTCCCGGGCGCGAGTGGCGCGGATCCCGCTGCTGTTCGTGGCGACCTTCCAGTCTGTCGGGATCATGGTCCTGATGCGGGGCGTGGTGGACGGGGGCTCGGAGGCGCGGGCCGTCGTCGCGGGTTCGTCCGTCCTGGTCGTCGCCTTCGTCGCGCTGAACCTGCTCGCGCAGTACTTCGGGCAGCTGCGGGCGAGCGGGGGGCTGGACCACTACGCCACGCTGCCGGTGCCGCCCGCGTCGGTGGTGCTGGGCGCGGCCGCCGCGTACGCCTCCTTCACGCTGCCGGGGACGCTGGTGACGGCCGTCTTCGGGTGCGTGCTGTTCGGGCTGCCGCTCAGCGGGCTGTGGATCCTGGCCGCCGTGGTGCCGCTGGCGGGGGCCGCGCTGGCCGGGCTGGGCGCGGCGCTGGGCCTGCTGGCGCCGCGGCAGGAGCTGGCGACGCTGGCCGGGCAGCTGGGCATGTCGGCGGCGCTGCTGCTGGGTGTGCTGCCGCCGGAGCGGATGCCGGAGGTGATCGTGTGGGCGCGGGACCTGCTGCCGTCCACGTACGGGGTGGAGGCGTTCGCGCGGACCTTCGCGCCGCATCCGGACTGGACGGCGGTCGCCGTCGACCTCGGCGTCTGCGGGGCGGTGGGGGCGCTGTCCCTGGCCGCCGCGACGTGGGCCTACCGGCGGGCGGCGGTCCGCTGAGGCCGGTGCCGGGCGACCTGGCCGGTTCGAGACCTGGCACGATGTGGGAGTGACCGAAGCCGTGACCCCGCCCTCCCCTTCTCCGTCCGAACCGCCGCAGGCGTTCCCGCCCGAGAAGCCGGGCGGCGCTCCCGAGAGCGCGATCACCGCCGCGGACGTCCGGGACGGGGCCGCCGTGACCCTGGTGGTGGGTGTGGCCGGGGTGCTCCTCGGGCTGCTGTGGGTGTGGCTCGCGCCGCGGGTGCAGTACGTCTCCAACGGGGAGGCCGTCTTCCTGCGGAACACCGAGAGCGAGGGGCGGATCGGGTCCGACGGGACGTTCCTGCTGCTGTCGGCGGGGCTGGGTGCGCTGAGCTCGGTGGCCACGTTCCTGTGGCGCCGGCGCGGGGGTGTGCCGCTGGTCATCGGACTGGGGCTGGGCTCTTGCTTCGCCGCGCTGGTGGGGTGGCGGCTCGGGCTGTGGCTCGGACCGACCTCCGACCTGGCGGCGGCCGCCGCGAAGGCGGGCAAGGGCGTGGCGTTCGAGGCGCCGATGCAGTTGCTGGCGTACGGGGTGCTGCTGGCGTGGCCGA